>JAPPOT010000423.1 GCA_028817855.1 Myxococcales bacterium | reverse complement strand
CTCCGCGACAGCGGGCTTGCGCCCGGCGGCCGCGGCGGCGGGCGCGGCCGCGGCGGCTGGCACGGCCGCGGGCTCGGCCGCGGGCAGCGGCGCTGCAGCGGCCGGTTGCACGACGTGAGCAGGAGCGGGCTCGACCGGCACCTCGTCGTA
Organism: Myxococcales bacterium; assembly: GCA_028817855.1. Taxonomy (GTDB): domain Bacteria; phylum Myxococcota_A; class Polyangia; order Polyangiales; family JAFGIB01; genus JAOUOP01. The sequence continues at coordinate 8,138 of JAPPOT010000423.1, read as the reverse complement.
CGTGGCCTGGCGCTTGCGGCTGGCCGCCCAGAAGAAGACGGCGGCGACCAGCACGACGAGCGCGGCGAGGGCGATCCAGGGCATGTTGCTCGAGCTCTGGACCCGGCGGTGCGGGATCGCATCGGACTCGAGGCGTGGCGCCATCGAGTGGGGCTGGCTGGGGAGCTCCGTGGTGGGGCGGAAGGCCTTGGGCGAGAAGGGCTCGAGCGCGGTCGCCAGGGCGGCGATGTCCTCGTAGCGGCCGGCCGGATCGCGCGCCATCGCGCGCTTGATCACGTCGACCAGACCGGACGGCGCCTCCGGGCAGAGCTCTTCGAGCGGATGCTCCGGATCCTCGTGGGCGATCTTGAGCACGAGGGCGGCGTAGCTGTCGGCGCGGAAGGGCAGGCGGCCTGCGAGCATGGCGTAGAGGATCACGCCGAAGGAGTAGACGTCCGAGCGGGCGTCGACCTCCTTGCTGCTCTTGAGCTGCTCCGGCGACATGAAGGCGGGCGTGCCCATCACCGCGCCGTCGCGCGTGATCGCGCTCTCGCCCTCGCCGAAGCGGACCTTGGAGACACCGAAGTCGAGCACCTTCGCGGTGGGCGTGCCGTCGACCCGATGGGTGAGGAAGATGTTGGCGGGCTTGAGGTCGCGGTGCACGACGCCCTGGGCGTGGGCGGCCGCGACCCCGCGCAGCGCCGGCATGATGACCGAGAGCGCCTCGGTGGGTGGCATCTCGCCACGCTTCATGCGCACGTCGAGGGGCTCGCCGTGCAGCCGCTCCATCACGATGTAGAACGCATCGCCGGCGCGGCCGACGTCGTAGATGTCGACCACGTTGGGGTGGCGGATGCGCCCGGCGGCGCGCGCCTCGCGCAGGAAGCGCTGCAACGCCTCGGGCTTGCCGGCGACCCCGGGCAGCAACCACTTGAGCGCGACCTGGCGCTCGGTCATCAGGTTGACGGCCGCGTAGACCGCGCCCATGCCGCCCTGCCCCAGGCTCTCCTCGATCTTGAACTTGTCGTCGATCACCTCGCCGGGCTTGGGCAGCGTGCCCTGGATGGCGACCTCGGAGACGCGGGCTGCTTCCGCCAGCAGCTTGTCGAAGGAGTCGTCATCGAATCCTGTGGATTCGTGGACATCGAACCCGGAGGGCGCGTCCGCATCGGAGTCCGAATCCTGCGGTTCGCTCGAGGGGCGCGACTTCATGCCCGAACGGGGTGCGTCGCTCGGCTCCGGAGCCACGGCCGCACGGCCGTCCGCGGCTTCGTCGCGCGCCTCGATGGCGTCCTCCGCCGCCTTGCGCCCGGCCGGGCGCTCTGCCTTGGTGCTGGCGGTCATTCGATGCTGCGGACGATGCGGAAATCTCTCGGAAAAACGGGGCGCTCGCGGCCGGAATCATAGCCTCGATGACGGGTTGCTCACAACCGATGCCCCGAGCCAACCAGGTCCCTGACAGGCGCCGCTGCGACCCGCCCCCACGGCCTCGGACGGGGCCGAAGCAGCCGGATTTCTTCGCAAAACGATCGGCTCCCGGGCCTGCGCGGGGGTCGCCCGGAACAGCCGCCGATGCGATGTCGTGATTGCGCGCCGTCGCAGCTGTTCGACGAGGCCTTCCAGCGCTGGACCGGCACTACCCCGGGGGCCTACCGCGCGGCGAAAGGGTGACGGCGGGAGGAGCACCGGGACACTCGATGGCGCTCCCCCCGCAGTCTAGGTGTGGTCGTTTGTTGTCGAGGTCGGGTCGTCCGCACCAGGCGCTACCACCGGGCCCACGGGCTTGCTGGCAGGCATCCCGACTACCCTGCGTGCGGGATTTCCTGCAGCGGACGTCCACCAGCCTAGGTGAATGGCTGGCCAGCACTATGACGGGTCGCGGCCAGGCGTTGACCGGCGGCGGACAAATGGGGCGTAGGGCGCAGAGTTGAAAGTGGGCACAGCAGGCCTCACCATGAGGCATGCGTTGGCTGCGCAGCCTGTTCGTGATCGCACTGTGCGTCGGGTTCACGCCCGGGCTCGGTGAGCTCGTGAGCGACGGCTTGCACGCGATCACGGAAGGCCACACGCACCACGCGGAAGGGCACGAGCCGCCCGACGCGGAGCACGGCTGCACCGGCTGGCAGCACACCTGCGGCTGCCACGTCTCGCTCAGCATCGCGCCGGCGGTCGGTGGAGCCGCGGTGGCGCCCGCGCCCGCGATCACGGTCGAGCAACCGCAGGCGAGCGACCGCCGTGGACCGGTCGGTGTGCGCGACGGTGTCGAGCGACCGCCCAGGGCCTGAGCCCCAGCTCGACGCCCCACTTGCGTCCGCTTTCCGCGTGCTCCAGCCGACACGCGTGCGCCGTATCGGCTCGGACGCGCCGCCGGCATGGGGCGTGGACGCACGCCCCATGCCCTGACCCAATTCGCAAAATGCGAGCGATGTGCTCGCCTCGCGCGGTGCTCCGCACTGCGTATGGAGTCCGATCGTGATCGTGAGAAGCCCCAGCGCCTGGGCCGCGGTCGCCGCCCTGTGCGGCGCCCTACCCCACGCCCATGCACATGCCCAACGGGCAGCGCCCCAGGTGCTGTCGGAAGCCGACGTGATTCGTCTCGTACGCGCATCGGATCCCGGCGTGCGCCGCGCGCGGCTGAACGTCGAGGCGGCCGCCGCTGGCGAGGTAGGCGTCGACGCCTACCCGAACCCGCGGCTGTCCTGGGAGCGGGAGCACCTGCCCGACGCCGGTGAATCGGAAGACGCGATCGCGCTCAGCATCCCCATCGCGCTATCGGGCGAACGCGCGGCCAGGGCCGCACTGGCGCGGGCCGACACCGCGAGCGCACGCGCCGCCGCGCTGCGGGAGCGTAGCGCAGCGACCCGGCGCGGCCTGGAGCTCTTCTATGCCGCGCTGGCGGCGGGCGCGCGGGTGGAGCTCGAGCGCGCCGCGCTCGCGCGCCTCGAGAAGGGCGCGGCGGTGCTGGCCCGCAGGCACGAAGAGGGCACGGCCTCGGGCTACGAGCGTGCGCGCGTCGACCTGGAGCTGGAGCTCTCGCGCAGCGCACTGCGCGAGGCCGAGGCGGGGGCCGCAGCCCAACGCGCGCGGCTGGCCGCGCTCCTGGGGCTGGTCGCGGAACCGCAGCTGCGCGGCGCGCTGGCGCCCGCCGAGACAGGCGGTTCCGCAACCGCGCCCGAGTCTGCGCGGCAGGATGCGCTCGCCGGCGAGCAGGCGCGCAGCGCGGGGCGCGAGGCCGAGAGCGCGTGGCTGCCCACCGTCGAGCTGCACGCCGGAGTGAAGCTCGCCGACGGGGCGAGCACGGAGGCGGGCTACGTGGCGGGCCTATCGCTCGACCTTCCGCTGTTCGATCACGGGCAGGGATTGCGGGCGCGCAGCGGGGCGCGGGCTGCGCTCGCCGACGCGCGCGCCCAAGAGGCGACACGCGCGAGGGAGCTGGCGATCGCACATGCGACCGGCGAGCTCATCCGCGCGCAACGCGAGCTGGGCGCGCTCAAGGCGGGCACGGGTGCGCTGCTGGAGCGCCTCCAGCGGGCGGCGCGCACCGGCTACGTCGAGGGACGGCGCAGCGTGGTGGAGCTGCTCGATGTCCAGCGCGCGCAAACGCGGGTCGCGCGCAGACGGCTGTTGCTACAACACGCAGCGCGGCGGGCGGACCTTGCGCTACGCGATGCGCGGGGAGAGTTGGAATGAAGCGCGTCGGGTTGATCGTGGGTGCGGTGTTGGTGCTGGGCGGGTGTCGGGATGGGCACGGGCACGGGCACGGGCACGAGCACGGGCACGGGCACGGGGAGGAGGGCTACCAGCACGCCCACGAACACCCCGAGGGACACGACCACCACGCCACAGGGCATGGACACGGCAAGCCCGTCGTGGGCATCACGCGCTGGAGCGAGCGCTTTGAGCTCTTCGCGGAGCACGAGCCGGCGCTGACCGGAGAGCCCTTCGAGCTGCTGGTGCACCTCACCGTGCTCGATGGCTTCCGGGCGCTCTCGGACGCGAGCATCCGGCTCGAGCTCGAAGGGCCGGCGGCGGCCGAGGCACGCGCCGAGACGCCGATCCAGCCCGGCATCTACCGCCTCGAGACCGTTCCGCCGAAGCCGGGCACCTACACTGCCCGGTTGATCGTGGAGGGCGATGGCGGGGGCACGATCGACGGCTTCGACGTGGTCGTGCACGAGCATGCCCAGGCCGCCGAGGCGGCCGGTGACGGCGAGCACCACGAGGAGGACGAGGAGTCGATCAACTTCCTCAAGGAGCAGCAGTGGAAGATGGACTTCGCCACCGCCTTCGCCGAGCGAGGTGAGGTGGTGCCGTCGGTGCAGGTGCCGGGCACCGTGGCCACACCGCCCGGTGGGCTCGCCGAGGTGAGCGCGCCGATCGCGGGCCGCGTCGTGGCACCGGCCGGCGGGCTGCCGCGACCGGGGCAGCAGGTCAAGGCCGGAGAGCTGCTCGCCCACCTGGCGCCGGCGCCATCGTCGGCGGAGGGCGCAGGACGCGCGCGGCTGGCGGTGGTCGAAGCGGAGGCGCGGCTGACCGCGGCGCGCAGCAACGCCGAGCGTGCCCAGCGCCTGATCGCCGACGAGGCCATCTCCCGCCGGGAGCTGGAGGAGGCGCAGCGGGAGGTCGAGGTGGCGCGCGAGTCGGTGAAGGCCGCGCGCGACGTGGCAGCCCTATTCGCGGGTGCCCGGGCCGGGCGCGGCAACGGGCGCTGGCGCCTCACGGCACCGATCGCCGGAGTGGTGGCCTCGACCCACGCCAACCCGGGAGCCTCGGTCTCACCGGAGGATGTGCTCTTCCGCATCGTCAACCGGCAGGAGCTGTGGCTGACGGCGCGTGTGCCCGAGCAGGATGCCGCGCGCCTACAGCCGTCGCGCGGTGGCAGCTTTCGCCTGTCGGGTCTGACGCGCTGGACACCGCTGGTGACCGAGGGCGAGGGGCGCAACGCGACCCTCGTGACCGTCTCGCCCGAGGTCAACCCGCGCACGCGCGCCGTCGAGGTGGTCTTCGCGCTGGAGCAGCCAGAGGGGAGCCTTCGCGTCGGCGGGCTGCTCACGCTGGAGCTGCCGATCGGTGACCCGTGGCGCGGGCTCGTGGTCCCGCGCGGTGCGATCGTCGAGGAGGGCGGCCGCAAGCTCGTCTACGTCCAGCTCGACGGTGAGCACTTCGAGGAGCGCCCCGTGCGCACCGGACCGGCCTCGGGCAACCGCATCGGCATCGTCGACGGGTTGCGCGCCGGCGAGCGCGTGGTGAGCACCGGCGGCAACCTGCTGCGGCTGTCCTCGCGCAGCAAGGGCCAGCAGCCCCACGGGCACGTGCACTGATGATCGAGCGACTGCTACGGCTGTCCCTGCGCCACCGCGCCCTGACCCTGGGCGCGGCGGCCGCGTTGCTCGCGGCCGGGCTCTACCGCACGGCCCAGATGCCGGTGGATGTCTTCCCGGACCTCACCGCGCCACGGGTGACGGTGGTGACCGAGGTCAGCGGCATGGCGGCCGAGGAGGTGGAGCAGCTGGTCACCTTCCCGATCGAGACCGCGGTCAGCGGCAGCGCCGGGCTGCGCCGGGTGCGCTCGGCCTCGGCGCCCGGCATCTCGATCGTGTGGGCCGAGTTCGACTGGAGCGCCAGCCAGGCCGAAGCTCGCCAACGCATCATGGAGCGCCTGCAGAGCGCGCTGGACACGCTGCCACCGGCGGCGAGCGCACCGCTGCTGGCGCCCGCGTCGTCGGTGATGGGGGAGATCGCCTTCGTCGCGCTCACCAGCGACAGCCTCGATCCGATCGAGCTGCGGCGCGTGGCCGAGGTGGAGGTGCGCAGGCGCGTGCTGGCCCTCGACGGCGTCTCCCAGGCGGTCGCGATCGGCGGGCAGATCAAGCAATACCAGGCGATCCTCGACCCCCACCGGCTGCAGCACCATGGCCTCGGCGTCACCGAGGTCGTGGAGGCGGTGCGCCGCGGTAGCCTGAACGCGGCCGGCGGCTACGTCGTGGACGGCGGCCAGGAAGCGGTCGTGCGCATCCTGGGGCGGGCGGACTCGCTCGAGGAGCTCGCCGCGATTGTGGTCGCGGGCCGGGGCAATCCGGCGGTGCGCCTGCGCGACGTGGCCGACGTAGGGGTGGGCCCCGCCATCACGCGCGGCGCGGCCAGCTACAATGGCCGGGGCGCGGTGCTGATCAGCGTCGTCAAGCAGCCCGACGCCGGCACCATGGCGACCACCGAGCGGCTCGACGGGTTGCTGGCCGAGCTGCGGCCCACGCTGGAGGCGCGCGGCGTCGAGGTGCACGGTGACGTCTTCCGCCAGCAGGACTTCATCGACATGGCGATCGCCAACCTGGTGGAGGTGCTGCGCGACGGCGCCGTGTTGGTGGTGGTGGTGCTCTTCCTGTTCCTGTGGAGCCTGCGCCCGACCCTGATCAGCGTGATGGCGATCCCGCTGTCGCTGCTGGCCGCCACCTCCGTGCTGGACCTGCTCGGGATGTCGATCGACACGATGACCCTGGGCGGGCTGGCGATCGCGATCGGCGAGCTGGTCGACGACGCCATCGTCGACGTGGAGAACGTCTCGCGCAGGTTGCGCGAGCGCCTGACCCTACCCGAGGCCGAGCGCGCGGGGGTGCTCGAGACGGTGCTGTCGGGATCGATGGAGATCCGCTCCTCGATTGTCAGCGCGACCTGGATCCTGATGCTGGTCTTCGTGCCACTGCTGATGCTGGGCGGACTGGAGGGCCGGCTGCTGCGACCGCTCGCCATCGCCTACCTGGTCGCGATCTTCGCCTCGCTCGTGGTGGCGGTCACGGTCACGCCGGTGCTCTGCAGCCTGCTGCTGCGGCCCTCGGCCGAGCGCGCGGAGCGTGGGCCGCCGCTGATCCGCTGGCTGGTGGAGGGCTACCGGCCGTTGCTGAGGGGCGTGCTGCAGCGGCCCCTGCTGGTGCTCGGGCTGGCCGCGGTGGTGGTCGTGGCAGGCGTCGTGCGGCTGTCGAACCTGGACCGCAGCTTCCTGCCCGAGTTCAACGAGGGCAGCCTGACGATCGCCATGGTGCTGCAGCCGGGCACGCCCCTGTCGGACAGCGACCAGCTCGCGACCTTGGCGGAGCAGGCCTTGCTCGAGGACCCGGCGGTGGCGGCGGTGGGGCGGCGCACCGGGCGCGCCGAGCGCGACGAGCACGTGCTCGGGGTGGAGACGAGCGAGCTGGAGGTCCGCATGCGGCCCGATGCGCGCAACAAGGGGCAGCTCTTCGCCGACATCCGCGAGCGCCTGCGCGTGGTGCCCGGCGCCCACTTCACGCTCGGCCAGCCGCTCTCGCACCGCATCGAGCACATGGTCTCGGGGCAGCGCACCGCGCTGTCGATCAAGGTCTTCGGCGAGGACCTGGGCGAGCTGCGCCAGGTCGCGGGCCGGGTGGAGGCGGTGGCCCGGCAGACGTCGGGGCTGATCGACGTGAGCGTGGAGCAGGTGGTGGACATCCCGCAGCTGGTCACCGAGGTGGACCCCCAGCGCGCCTCGCTCTACGGCATGTCCGCCGGTGAGGCGGCCGCGGCCATCGGCACCGCGCTGTGGGGTGCCACCGCCGGTCAGGTTTACGAGCAGGGGACGACGACCGACGTGGTGGTGCGCTATCCGGACACCGCGCGTCGCGACCTGGACACGCTGCGCCGGCTGCCGGTGGTGTCGAGCTCGGGGGCACTGGTGCCGGTGGCGGCGCTGGCTCACATCCGCCACGACGCGGGCCCGAACTACATCCTGCGCGAGAATGTACGTCGGCGCGTGGTGGTGACCGCCAATGTGGCCGGCGGCGGGGGCGTCGACCGGGCCTATCGCAGCTTGCAGGCGCGGGTGGGGAGCGAGGTTCGGCTCCCACCGGGCGTGCACATCGAGTACGCGGGCACCTTCGAGCGCGAGGAGGCGACGCGCAAGCGGCTGTGGCTGTTCGGAGCCCTGGCGGTGCTCGGCATCGCGCTGATCGTGCTCGCGACGCTCGGCAGCGCGCGGCGCACGCTGATCGTGCTGGCCAACCTGCCACTCGCGCTGACCGGCGGGATCATCGGCGTGGAGCTGGGCGGAAGCGTGATGTCGGTGGCCACGACGATCGGCTTCATCACGCTCTTTGGCATCGCCTCCCGCAACGGCATCCTGCTCGCCACCCGCGTGCGCGACCTGGAGC
>JAPPOT010000259.1 GCA_028817855.1 Myxococcales bacterium | reverse complement strand
ACCGCCCTCTCTGCTGGCAAAGGATCCTCAGTCGCTGATGTTAATGTGGGATTACGCGCTGGCCTCACCGGAGCTGTCCGCGCTGCCTGCCATGCCCATCTCGACCGACCCGGCCTCGGTCACGCCGCCTTCAATGTCCGCTTCGCCATCCTGTGCCGCGAGCGCGGTGGGGGCGGTGAGCAGACAGGTCAGAACGATCGCGATATACGTTCGATTCATCAGAATCCTCCTGGGCCGCGAGGCTAACAGTCGAACGGCAGCGCGTACCTCCCAATGATCACGGGTCGAGCGAGGCTCGATGCAGATGTTCAGGGCGGGGCGTGCAGTCGTTTGCGCACGAAAAGCTCCTGGGATTTGGGTTGGTAGCCGGTCGGCATCGGTGGAGCCTGGACGCGACCGCAGGGCTCGTAGCGCTCGGCGACCACCGCTTCGAGGGCAGGGAAGCGCGCGCCGATCGCGATCGCCGCAGGCGCGTCGGGGCCGCTCAGCACGGCGAGCAGCACCTCCACCGCCCGCTCGCCGACCGCGTCCGATCCGCCGCCGGAGAGATCGGACAAGGCCATGGTGTGGACGAAGGGGGTGGGGGTGAGCAGCGCGTGATCGAACGCAACGGCGCGGCCGCCCGCAGCGCACCGTATGAGCTCCGCGCGCAGCTGTCCAAAGCGCGCGGCGTGGGCAGCGCGAGGCGCGTGCGACGACGGAGGTTGCCAGAGGATCGCGCACTGGATCGCGACCAGGACCAGCGCAGCAAGCCGCGCGCGCCGGCTGCGCTCGCGGTCGAGTAGCGCGCGCAGGACCGGCCCGATGCCCCAGGCGCACAACAGGGCGAGGGCGGGCAGGCGCACGTTGTCGTGTCCGCCCGCGTGGGCGCGCCCCAGGGCGCTCACGAGCAGCGCCGCCAGCAACAGCAGCACGGGCGGCGACGCGACCGCCCGACGGCGCCACAACCAGATCACCGCGCCGATCGTCAGCACCGGCACGAGCACGAGCAGATCGACGAGCAGGAAGCTCAGCAGCAGCGGTGGAATCACCCCGTGCCTGGCGGGCAGCTCGAAGGTGTAGAAGCCGAACCAGCCGCCGCTGGACCACTGCAGCAACTGCCCCACGAGCAGCAACGTCGATGCCGGCCATAGCACGGGCGACAGCGACCGCGTGCGGTCGCGGATCAGCATGGCGAGCGCGGCCGCAGCGAAGAGCACGAGGCCGTGCTGCTTGGCGAGGGCCGACAGCGCCAGCAGCCACAGCCCGCTGCGCTCGCGGCCGGCGTCGATGCGCTCTGCCCCCCACACGACCAGCGCGATGAAGGGCAGGTCGATGCGCGCGATGTCCATGAATGCGCCGCCGTAACCGTAGCCGAGGGCGAAGAGCCCGGCGCCGAGCATCCCCGCGGTGCGCGTGCCCCCGGCGCGGGCGCCGATCCGGGCGATGCCGATCAGCGCCGCCACGGTGCACAGCAGGCAGGCGATGCGGGCCGCGGGCAGGCTGCTGCCGAAGACCGGCGCCGCGAGCGCCATGGGCAGGTAGCCCAACGGCGGGTAGAGGTAGGGCACGAACTCGGCGCTCGGCGCGAGGTAGAGCGGCTGCAGCTGCGACAGGCGCAGGGCGTGGTGCACGATGGCGCCCTCCATCCACTCGAGGGGCCACGGCGTCGCAACGCGCGCCGCGATGGTCAGCACCAGCGTGCCGAGGCCAAGCGCGGCGACGGCCGGCGGCACCGCACGCAGTGCGCGGTCGAGGCGCGGCCCGGCCGGGGGCGAGGAGAGGGATGGCAGGTCGTCGTCGGACGAAGCGTTCCCGGACTGTGGCTCGGTGCTCATGGCGTCATCAGCGCCTTCGCGAGCACCGCGTGACCGCGGGCATTCGGATGCTCGTCGCCCGCGAAGAAGGCGGCGAGCCCGAGCCTGGTCATCGCGCGCGTGGGGTCGGTGCACGGGATCGCGAGCTCGCGGCAGATCCCTAGCACGCGGCGCGTCGGCGCGGCGAAGTCCAGGTCGGCGCTGCGCACCTCCACGCCGGCGCCGCGCAGCTCGTGGAGGATGTCGGGGTGGTGGAGCACGTTGAGGCGCCCGGTAACCGCCGACGGCGTCGGGATCAGCAGCACGCGGAAGCGGAAGCCCTCGCGCTCGCCCAGCGCCTCGAAGTCGGCCAGCACCTCGCGTAGCACCTCGAAGGCCTCGAGCGCGAGAGCAGAGGGCCGCCGCATGTAGAGCGCGACCTCGCCAGCCGGGTAGCTGAGCATGTGGAAGCCGTGCTCGTCGATCAGGGCCAGCTCGCGCGGCACCCACGCGCTGCCCAGATGCTCCGCACCGAGCAGGCGATGGCGCTGGTTGAGCGCCAGCGCCTGCAGGAAGAGGACATGGGCCAGGGCGGAGCGCTTGCGCAGGCCGTCGATCAGGGCCGGCGCTTGCACCTGAAGCTCGCGCTGGGCGTGGCCGAGGTTGAAGTTGATGTCGTTGGCCATGAACAGCCCGAGCACCACCACGTCGGGCTGCAGCGGCAAAAGCTTGTCGACCAGCAGGTGGTAGGCGTCGATCGTGGTCATCCCCCAGACGCCGGCGTTGATGGCGCGCACGGACGTCTCCGGGTCGCGCTCGCGGAGCAGCTGCTCGAAGCGTGCGGGGAAGGCCTGCTCGAGCTCGAGGAAGGCCCCGGCGGTGGCCGAGTCGCCGAGGAAGAGCACACGGCGCTCGCCCTCGCGCTTGGCCAGCGGGATATGCTGCCCGCGCAGCTCGACCGCGTGGTGGCGCGCGGGATCGATCTCGAAGTCGAAGATCCAGCTGTCGGCCTCGACCGTGGCGTACTTGGGGTCAAAGGCGCGGCGCGTGCGCTCGCCCGCGCCCGCGTAGCCGATCAGGCGCAGCCCCAGCTCCAGCACGAGCAGCCCGCCGAGAACGCCCAGCAGCAGCGCGAGGACGCGCCCACGGCGCCGGCGGCGCGGGCGCTGCGGCGCCGACGCTGCCTGCGTGTTCGGTGCTTCCGCCACGTCCGCGACTCAGCGCCTGAACTTGATCACGCGCGCACCGCGCGGCTTGGGATCGAGGGGCGGGAGCGAGAGCAATAGCTGCTCGATCCCGGGCAACGCGTGGAGCACCGTCGACTCCACGTGCAGCTCGCTGAAGGCGCCCTCGAAAACGACCACCAGCAGGTAGATGTTGGCGAAGCTGCGGACGAAGTAACCGAACTGCGACTCGTGGTGCGCCCAGCGCGCTTCCTTGTCGCGTCCGGCGGCCTCGCGCGCGCACGCCACGGCCGCGCAGGTGAGCAGGTGATGGCGACGCGCGGCCTCGTCACCTTCCTGCAGGGCCTGACCGAGCAAGGCAGCCGACTCGTCATCCACGCCTACGTCGCGCAGGCGCGCGCCCACGTCGGCGGACTCGAGCGCGAGCAGCTCGTCGAGGTCGAGGCCCGCGTCGCGGGCCGCCTCGATCGCGCGGCCCACCTCGGCGAGCTGCTCCACGTCGTCTGAGTGGCGCTGGGGATCGGAGCTCCCCCAGAGCACGGGAGACTGGATGTCCACGATCGCCGCGCCCACCCCACCGGTGCGCGAGCGCAGCGCCTCGAGGGCGGCGTCGAGGCGCCGGAAGGCCGAATCCACCGGGGGCGAGGGCGGCGCTGGTAGCTGGCCCTCGTCCAGGGTCTGGGAGAAGCCCTCGACCAGCTTGTGGAGCTGGCGCTGCTTTTCACCCGGGTCGGCCGGCTCCTCCGCAAAGCAGACCACGAGCCGCCATCCACCGGGCAGGTTGGTCCAGACGAGGCGGGGATCGCGCGGATCGGCGCCACCCACCTCCGCACGGGCGTCGTCGGCATCCAGCTCCTGCTTGAGCAGGTCCAGAAAGCGCAGCAGGGCCCCCTGGGGCATGCCCTGTGAGTACCACGCCCGGGGTCCCCACCCAAGGCAACGGCCTAGGAGCCCGCGAGCCAGGCCAGGTGGGCCGCGAGACCCGGCCCCAGCGAGCCCATGTGGTCCCCCTCTACCATCACCATCTCGAAGGGCTGAGCGAAGCGGCGGGCACGGCGCTGCACCGCGCGTGCGTTGTCGATGAACCAGTGATCCCCGGTCCCGATGTAGGCTCGATGGGGCCGCAGCATGGCGTGCACGTGGGGCCCCAGGACACGCAGCTCGAGCTCCTCGCGGTCGCGCACGTCGAAGCGGATCAGGCGCCGGTTGCCGCGCATGCGGGTCCAGCGCACGAAGGTCTCCGGCACGTAGATGCCGCCGACGCTCGCGGTGGTGGCCAGCGGCACGTCCGGCCACACGCTGAGCAGCGCCGCGATCGCGCCACCCACGCTGTGGCCGATGGCGTGGACGCGCTCGGGGTCCACCCCGGGCTGCCGCGCGAGGTAGCGCGCAGCAGCGGCGGCGTCCTCGACCTCGCCGAAGAGCAACTCGAAGCGCCCAGGGTTGCCCTGCTCACCTCGATAGGTCGGGATCAACACCACGTAGCCCGCGGCCACGAAGGGCGCGACCGCATCGAAGCTGCCGGGCTCGAGCTCGAAGTTGCCGTGCAGGTAGAGCAGCGCCGGCACCGGCGTCGTGGGCGCGCGCTCTGGGCGAAGCAAGAAGGCCTTCAGCTCGCGACCGTCGGAGCGGTAGCGCACGGGCTCGACGCCCGACCGCGCGCCGACCGGCTCCCAGTCGTTGGGGACCGGCGCGCTATGCCTCAACGCCGTCGGATGTGCGACGCGACGCGACCAGTAGTCCCGCGGTCCCCCGCACCCGATCACAGCCAGGATTGCAAGCCCCGCCAGCAAGGTTTTGCCTTTCTCGCGCCCCATGCAGAACGTTCGCCCCTCGCGGCGCCGATGTTACAGCACCGTCTGATACGATCGGGGCCGTGAGCGTGCCCTACCAGCGAGCGGCGGTCGTGGTCGTGGACACGGGCGAATTGCTCTGCGTGCAGCTGCGGGACCCGGTCACGCGCGAGCTGATTCTGGGCCCCCCCGGCGGCGGCATCGAGCCCGGGGAGCGTCCCGCCGATACCGCCATCCGAGAGGTGCTGGAGGAGACGGGCTATCGGGTCACGCTCGACAACACGCGCGAGGTCAGCCTCGACTATCCTTACACCTGGGCGGGTCGAACCCACGACGTGCGCTGCCACCTCTTCCGCGGTTTTCTCATGGGCAGCCGCGACGAGCGCGAGGACTTCGCGCCGGACCCGATCCAGGAGGGCGTGATCTGGCTGCCCATGTCCGCCGTGCGGCCGGCGCTGGAGTACCTGGCCGGCTTCGGCGACGCCGTGCTCGAGCTGGCGCAGGACCCGCCGCGATGATTCAATGACCGCCGTGCAACCGACCGGCGAGCCCCCCACCGACCTGGAGATCGAGACCCTCGGCGAAGAGCTGCCGCTGCTCGAGGGCATCCGCACCACGCGCGCCATCCGGAGGCTGCGGCCCGACCCGGTGCCGCCGGAGCTGATCCGCAAGGTGGTCGAGGCCGGCACCTTCGCGCCCAGCGGCGGCAACCGCCAGCCCTGGTTCTTCATCGCGGTCACCGACGCCGAGCGCCGCGCCTTCATCGCGGACCACTACCGGCGCGCCTTCGAGATGTACATCGCACCGGCGGTGAAGGCCGCGCAGGATCCGAGCTACCCGGATGACAAGCGCCGCAACATGAGGGCGGCGATCCACCTGGCGGAGAACCTGCACGAGGTGCCGGTGCTGCTCTTCGTGGCGGGCTGGATGCGCCGCGGGCAGGAGCAGAGCCAGGCGCTGTTTCCGGCGATCATGAACGTGCTGCTCGCCTGCCGCGCGGTCGGGCTCGGCGCCTCTCTGACGACGGTGCACCGCATGTACCAGCTCGAGATCGACGACTACCTCGGCCTGCCCGAGCGCATCCCCAGCAGCGCGATGTTGCCGATCGGCTGGCCGGTCGGGCGCTACGGCAAGCCCAGGCGCAAGCCGGTGGAGCAGGTGCTCTGCTACGACCGCTTCAACCCGGGTTTGATTTCGTCCGACTGAGTCGGACCGGGGAAGGATCACGCGACCCTTCCCCGGTCCGGCGAAGTCGGCCGGGGCCCCCCTTCCCGCGAGGTCGTCGTCGCTCCGCTCCTCCTCCGCGCACGCCTAGTCGTTCGTGCTCTCTGCGAGCAGCACCCCCGACTCGAGCAGGCGGTCGACCTCGGCCTCGGGCAGCTCCAGCCACTCGCCGAGCACCGCCCGGTTGTGCTCGCCGCGCAGGGGTGCACCGCCGGGGTCGGCCCCGCTGTGCGCGTCGGAGAAGCGGTAGGGCGACTGGACCACGGGTCGGGTGCCACCGGCGCGGTCGTCGACCTGGGCACGGGCGCCGCGGGCGCGGGCGGTGGGGCTGTCGAAGGCGCTGGCGGTCTCGCGCACCTCGCCCCAGGCCAGGTCGGCCTCGTCGAGGGCCTGCGCGAGCTTGTCGCGGTCGTCGAAGCTGGCGAAGAAGGCGCCGACGGCCTCGTGTCGGTGGCGCGATTTCTCGGGGATGCTGGCGCCGGGCGGCGTGGGATCGGCCACGCCGTGCCGCTCGTGGATGCGGCGCCAGACCCAGCGGAAGTCGCCCGCGATCAGGATCGGCCCACCGACCACGTCCCAGACCTCGTTGACCACCACGCCCTTGCCCTCCGAGACGCCGTCCAGCGCCAGGTGCGCATAGTCGTCGGTCGCGAGCATGCTGTCGTACATCGCGATGTCCACGTGCTGCCCGCGGCCGGTGCGGTCGCGCATCACGAGCGCCGACAGCAGACCGACCAGGCCGTGCAGCGCGGCGTTCATGTCAGCGATCGAAACGCGCGGGTCCGCGGGTGAGGTGCCGTCCACCGTGGCCTGGCGCTTCACGATGCCGCTCTCCGCGTGCATCACCGCCGCATAGGCGGGCCGGCGAGCGTGGGGTCCCTCCTGGCCGAAGCCGCTGATCGAGCACATCACCAGGCGCGGGTTGAGCTCGGAGAGGGTCGCCCAGTCGAGGCCGAACTGGGCCATCACCCCGGGGCGGAAGTTCTCCACCACCACGTCGGCCTTGCGCGCGAGCTGGCGCACCAGCTCGGCACCGCCGTCCGCCCGCAGATCGACGCAGACGTTGCGCTTGCCCACGTTCTGCTGGGTGTAGTAGCCCGATAGCGGCCCGATCACCTTGCCCCACTTGCGCGTCACGTCGCCCTCGGGCGGCTCGACCTTCACCACCTCGGCGCCCAGATCGGCCAGCATGCGCCCAACGTAGGGGCCGGCAAGCACGCGCGACAGGTCGAGCACGCGCACCCCGGCGAGCGGGCTGTCCGGGCCGCTCACGTGTCGAGCCCCGTCGGGCAGCTGACGCCCGTGCCGCCGAGGCCGCAGTAGCCACCCGGGTTCTTGGCCAGGTACTGCTGGTGGTAGTCCTCGGCGAAGTAGAACTCCGGCACGTCCCGGATCTCGGTGGTGATGGCACCGTACCCGCCCGCTTCGAGCACACTGGCGTAGGCGTCGCGCGAGGTCGCTGCGGCGGCCCGCTGGGCGGCGTCGTAGACGTAGATGCCGGAGCGGTACTGGGTGCCGTGGTCGTTGCCCTGGCGCATGCCCTGGGTCGGGTCGTGGTTCTCCCAAAAGACGCGCAGCATCTCCTGGTACGACGTGGCGCGAGGATCGAAGGCCACGCGCACCACCTCGTTGTGCCCGGTGCGGCCGCTGCAGACCTCCTCGTAGGTCGGGTTGGGAGTGTAGCCGGCGGCGTAGCCCACCTGCGTGCTGTGGACGCCGGGGCTCTGCCAGAACTTGCGCTCAGCGCCCCAGAAGCAGCCCATGCCGAAGAGCGCCAGCTCCATGCCTTCGAACGGCCCCCGCAGCGGGTTGCCGTTGACGTAGTGGCGCTCGGGCACGGGCATGGTGGCCTCACGACCGGGCAGCGCCTCCTCGGGCGCGGGCATCTCGAGCTTCTTGCGCGACAGGAACATGCTCACCTCCAGCCCGCGCGCCCCGTCGGGTACGCACGCGGCTCGGCAGAGCAAGATAGATCAGCGGCCCGGCAGATGCACCTGCCGGGCCGCTGCACCCATTGCCACCCCGGCCTAGTGCTGTGACCGGATGATTGTGATCGGCTTGCGGTGTCGAGGTCGCTTCGAGCGCAAGGCGGACGACGAAGGTGCATGCTCCCTTTCGAGGAGGACAACACCGCAATCGGCATGAGATCGGAAGTGGAGAGCGCTCACCAGCATCTGGTCAGAGCACCTAGAGCTTGAAGGGATAATTGATGCTGAAGGTCGGCTTCGCGAACTGCGGGAAGCGGGCCTTGCGCACGGCCCGCGCGATGCACGAGCCCACCGGACCCTGGATTCCCGTCACGTTGCCG
This sequence comes from Myxococcales bacterium, assembly GCA_028817855.1. Classification (GTDB taxonomy): domain Bacteria; phylum Myxococcota_A; class Polyangia; order Polyangiales; family JAFGIB01; genus JAOUOP01. Next base: position 18 of record JAPPOT010000259.1, on the reverse strand, counting down.
TTGCTCACCTTGCCACTG
>JAPPOT010000256.1 GCA_028817855.1 Myxococcales bacterium | reverse complement strand
GGTGTTGGGGGTGTCGACGGTGCTGCCGTTCGACAGTGGGTTCAACAGGCCGCCGCTGCCTCGCAACGTGGCGTTCGTGATGCGTGGGGGGGAGCCGCTCGACGCGCGGGGCGAGGATGGACGCCTCGAGCTGGAACCGCTGGGGCTGCGAGCCCGCAATCTCGAGCTGGTGGCGCCGCCGGAGCCGCTCGATGCGGGGAGCGTCCTGTCGGTCGACGGGGAGAGCTTCGTCGTCGGTGAGGTGCTCGACGAGCGCGCTCCGGATGCGCCCGTGCTGATGGATGGTGCGATGCGCGCCCACGATGGGGAGACGGGCTGCGCCACCGACAGCTGTGGCGACTTTGCGACGGTCTCCTTCGCGTTGTCGCCGCCCTCGGACAACCACTCGCCGCCCGGGAATCTGGTGTACGCGATCTACTTCGGGCGCGACCCCGCCGGCGCGCGCAGCGCGTCGGAGCCGGTCGCGCTGGTACCGCGGGACGGGGGCGAGATCTTCAGCTTTGTGGACTTCGGTTGGGGGGAGGGCGATGTCTACGCCACCGTCACGGCGTTGGACATGGCCGGCAACGAGAGCGAGCGCAGCGCGGTGATGAAAGTCTACGACGAGGGCGGGCCCTGCGCGGTGGCGGGCTCCCGTGGCGGCCTTTCGACGCTGGGCTGGGTGATGCTCGCGCTGCTGCTGATCGCGCGAAGGCGCCGGACGCGCTAGCCACTGGCGACGCGCGCGGCGTTGAGGGGCGCCTCGCACTCATCGTGGAGCTTGCAGTCGGCGCAAGGGCGTCCGCGCCAGAGCTCCTCGTAGAGTCCCTGGACCTCGTCCAGCATGCGTTCGTCCTCGCTCACCATCCCGAGCTCGAAGTTGCGGCGGTGGGTGCCCTTGGCGCCGAGGCCGGCGCCGGTCCAGTTCGCGCTGCCGAGGTAGAGCAGGCGCCCATCGACGATCACTGTCTTGAGGTGCACGCGCGGGCACATGCGCAGCTCGAGACCGCCGCGCACCAGCGCCCGCTGGCGGTCGAAGTGCTTGCGGAAGGCGCGCGAGGGAAAGCCCGCGTGCAGGATGCGCAGCTCCACGCCGCGCTCGCTCAGCTCCGCGAAGGCCTCGAGCACCGAGCGATAGGGCCGGCGGCGACCGACGGCCGGCCCCTCCACCATCAGCTCCTTGAGGTTCGCCGTCGCGATCCAGACGCTGCGCTCGGCCTCGAGCACCGCCTCGATCACGCGCTCGTAGTGCCCGCGTCCGGAGACCAGCTCCAGCGAGGCCCCACGCAGCGGCAACACGAAGTCCATCGCGCGATCCTACGATCCCGCGACCCCGCGCCAACTTTTTGAGGACGGCTTGCTGTCGACCGCGGGCTCTTCATCCTGCGATCAGGGCTGCGAGCTTCTCCTCGTCGATCACCTCGGTCCCGTGCCTGTCGGCCGACTTGAGCTTGCTCGCGCCGACCTTGGCGCCGGCCACCAGGTAGGTGGTGCCCTTCTTCACGCTCCTATGCACCTCGCCGCCGGCCGCGCGGATCTTCTCGTGGATCGCGTCGCGGGGCTCGCTCAGGGTGCCGGTCACGCAGAAGGCGCTGCCGCTCAGTGGGCCCTCCGCGGCTTCCACCACCTGCTGCTCGGCGACGACGCCGTGGGCGATCAGCTTGCGGGCGACCTCCCGATTGACCTCGTCGCCGAAGTAGGCGGCGACGCTCTCCGCGATCTTGGGGCCGATGCCGTGCAGCTGGTCCAGCTGCTCGGCGATCGTCTCGGCCGGTGTGTCGAGCAGTGCCTGGAGCGTGCCGTAGCGCTCCGCGATCAGCTGGGCGGCCACCGTGCCCACGAGCGGGATGCCGAGCCCGGTGAGCAGCTGCGACAGGGAGCGCCCGGTGCGCGCGCGGTCGATCGCCTCGAGCACGTTGTCGACGCTCTTCTCGCCCATGCGCTCGAGCCCGAGCAGCGTCTCGCGATGCTCCTTCAGTCCGAAGATGTCGCCCACGTCGCGCAGCAGCTCGCGGTCCACCAGCTGCTCGACCAGGGCCTTGCCAAGGCGGTCGACGTCCATCGCGCCGCGGCGCGTGAAGTAGAAGATGCCGGCCTTGACGCGCCCCGGGCAGCGGCCGTTGATGCAGCGCAGCGCGGCCTCGTCCTCGGCGCGCTCCACCGGTGTCTCGCAGATCGGGCAGTGCTCGGGAGGCTTCCAGCGGCGGGTACCCCTGGGGCGCGATTCGAGCTGCACGCTGATCACCTGGGGGATGATCTCGCCGGCCTTCTCGATGCTCACCGTGTCGCCCACGCGCACGTCCTTTTCCTCCACGTAGTCGATGTTGTGGAGGGAGGCGCGCGAGACCACGGTGCCACTCAGCTGCACGGGCTCCAGGTTTGCAACCGGTGTCAGCGCGCCGGTGCGGCCCACGTCGGCGGTGATGCTGAGCACCTTGGTCAGCGCGCGCTCGGCCTCGAACTTGAAGGCGATCGCCCAGCGCGGGAAGCGCGCCGTCGTGCCGAGCTCGTCGCGCAGAGCGAGCTCGTTGACCTTGACCACCACGCCGTCGGTCTCGTACGGGAGCGAGCTGCGCCGGGCGTCGAAGTCGTGCACGAAGCCGAGGACCTCGTCGACGTCCTTGCACAGCCGGTGCAGCTTGTGGCTGGGCAGGCCGAGTCGATCGATCGCGTCGAGGGCCTGGGCGTGGGTCTCGTAGTGGCGCTCGACGATGTCGTAGTAGAAGACGCGCAGCTGGCGCTCGGCCGCCTCGCGCGAGTCGAGCAGGCGCAGCGCGCCAGCCGCGGCGTTGCGAGGGTTGGCGAACGGCTCCTCGCCGCGCGCCACGCGCTTGTCGTTCATCGCGTCCAGGTCGCGGCGGTAGATCACCACCTCGCCGCGCAGGGTGAGCTTGCGCGGCTCGTCGATCGTCAGCGGCACCGCGCGGATGGTGCGCACGTTGTCGGTCACGTCCTCGCCGACGCGACCGTCGCCGCGGGTGACTCCCAGGTGCAGCGCGCCCCCGTCGAAGATGGTCTCGATGCTCGCGCCGTCGAGCTTCGGCTCTGCGACGTAGCTGTAGCCGGCATGTCCGAGCCCGTCGCGTACGCGGCGGTCGAACTCGCGCAGCTCGTCCTCGTCGTAGCTGTTGTCGAGCGAGAACATCGGATGCTCGTGCTCGACCTTCACCACCCCCTGGCGCGGGCGCTCGCCCACGCGCTGGGTGGGTGAGCTGGGCTGGACCAGCTCCGGGTGGGCGCGCTCCAGGTCCTTGAGCTCCTGGAACAGGCGGTCGTACTGCCGGTCGCTGATCTCCGGTGCGTCCCGGACGTAGTAGAGGTAGTCGTGCCGGGCGATCTCGGCGCACAGCTCGGCGTGCCGCTCGGCGGGCTTCATGCGGCCCTATTAGCACGCTCCACGGGCCGGCGGCGAGCGCGTGTCGGTTTGACCTGGCCGCGGTTCGCCGCGTAGATTCGCCACGACTCGGCGGTCGGCAGACGGTGCGCGATCGCCGGAGGGGGAATCGATGCACAGAAGTATATTGCTCGCCCTGGCGATGCTCGTCGGGTGCTCATCGGGCGACGACGGAGACCACGGCGATGCGGGCGATGGGGACGACACCCCCGGCATGGCGTCCGAAGGCGGCGATGCGGGGACCGATACGGGCGACGGGACCGACACGGATGCGAGCCCGGTGCGAACATCCGGGGATCCGGATTGCCGCGGCGTGTCCGGCGGCTCGGCGCGGGAAGACCGGTGCGGGACCTGCGACGACGACCCCGACAACGACTGCGTGCAGGATTGTGCCGGCACCTGGGGCGGCAACGCCGTGGAGGACATGTGCGGGATCTGCGACCGCGACCCCGACAACGACTGCGTGCAGGACTGCGCCGGCACGTGGGGCGGCAACGCCATGGAGGACATGTGCGGTGCCTGCGATCGCGATCGGGCCAATGACTGCGTGCAGGACTGCGAGGGCACGTGGGGCGGTACCGCGAGCGAAGACATGTGCGGCACCTGCGATGCGGTGCCCGGCAACGACTGCGTGCAGGACTGCGAGGGCACCTGGGGCGGACCGGCGAGCGAAGACATGTGCGGCATCTGCGACGCGGTGCCCGGCAACGACTGCGTGCAGGATTGCGATGGGACCTGGGGCGGAGCCGTCGTTCGTGATTGCGCGGGCGTCTGCGGGGGCAGCGCCGGTCTCGACCTCTGCGGGAACTGCGACGGTGACTCCGGCAACGACTGTGATTGCCTCGGCGTGGAGGGCGGCGGCGCCACCCGCGATGCCTGTGGCACCTGCGACGCCGACCCCAGCAACGACTGCGAGCTCGGCTTCGTGCTGGACATCGCCACCCACCTCGCGAGTCCCGAGACGAATCCGCTCGGAGCGGCTGCCCTCGCCCAGTTCGTGGGCCAGTACAATACCGAGAACTACCCGTGGATCGAGCGCACGGAGGGCACCGCCGGCAGCGCCCAGTACGACCGTGTCGAGTACGGCGCGCAGGTGCTGAGCGGAAGTGACACGACGGTGGGCGTGCTGAACGGCTTCCCCTACTCCGTCGGTCCGGATGGCATGGACGCGGGCGGTTTCGCGGCGCTCACGAACGAGGACCTGCTTGACGCCGCCGGCTCCCTGTCACAGTTGCATCCCGACCGCGTACTGACCGCGTGCGCGGTGATGCCCAATGACCGCCTCGACGTGCAGCTCGAGATGATGGAGCTGCGCGCGAGTGACTGCCACCTCTGGTACGCGACCCCGCCCTGGTCGCCGGTGGCCAACGGTGGTTACTTTCTAGACGACGAGGCGGGCAGCCAGATGATCCAGCAGGGCCTCGATCTGGGAAGACCCATCTTCCTGGTGTGGAAGGGACTGCCGATGAGCGGCTTCAGTCCCACGTACACCGACCCGCGGGATGTGGGGCCGGCCGCGCGGCTCTTTCCGAGCGCGACCTTCGTCATCCTGCATTCCGCGTTCGAGCATGGGTTCGCGGCCGGCGACAACAGCGAGCCGGAGGGGGCCTTCAGTGGTGACGCCTGCGATGGAACCCAGCGCGAGGGCGGCCAGTGGCCCGAGGGGCCCTACGACGAGCTCGATCCCGCGGTCATGGCGGCCTACCCGCTCGACCGGGGCGTCAACAGCCTGATCAAGTCGCTGCGCGATGCCAACATCGGTCCGAACGGCCGGGACCTGGACGACGCGGACGGCCCGGTGACCACCCAGGTCTACGCCAGCCTCAACCACGTCTGGGCGGAGCTGATGACGAGCCGCAACGACGAAGCGGTGCACGTGCTCGGCAAGCTCCTGCTGCACGTCGGCGAGGACCGCATCCTGTGGGGCACCAACAGCCTCTGGTTCGGCGGCCCGCAGCCGCAGATCGACGCCTTCGGTTGCTTCGAGATCTCCCAGGAGTTCCAGGACACCTACGGCTATCCAGCGCTCACCGAGGAGATCAAGGCGAAGATCCTCGGGCTCAACGCCGCCGCGATGCTCTCGCAGCTCTCCGACGTGGACCTGCCGTAGGGGGCGCCAGCCCGCGGGCGGGCGGACGAAAGGGCAGTCGTGCCGGCGGGTTCGGCGTGTAGCGCGGCGGGCTTCATGAGGTCCGGCGAACGCGCTACACTGCCCGACCGCGAGCGCATCCAGCACCGCTCCGGGGGAGCACGACACGCCGCCCGAGGCCCGCTCGCCTGCCGTTCGAACGCTGCCGAGAACCCAACGTGCGCCGCGCACCCATCTCAGCCCTGCTGGGCCCTGCCTTCGTGCTCTACCTGATCGCCGATGCGGCCTCGGCCCAGGGCGAGCTGGACCCGCCGGGTGCCCTGCTGTCGTTGATCGCCGCGGCCCTCGCCCTCACACGCATCGCCGTCGGCCGCGATGCCGACCTGCCGGGCGCGAGCGCGACCGCGTGGCTGGGGCTCGCCAGCGGGCTCACCCTGGTGCGGATCGCGGCACCCGCGGCGCTCTCCTGGCCGCTCGACCTGGTCCAGGTCGTGGCGCTGTGCGCGAGCTCGGCGCTACTCGTGGAGCTCGCGCTCACGGTGCCCGATCCGATCGGTCCGAGCGGGCGTCGCATGCGCCTGATGGTCCGGGGCGTGGCCGCCGTCGTCGCAATACCGGCGCTCGCCGCCCACGCGCCACCGGTCCAGCTCGTCGGCGCCATGTGGATTGCTCCCGCCTCGTGGGCCCTACTGCCCGCGTATCTGTTCGGTGCGACCGTCCTGCTGTCGCTCGTCCTGCGGTTGGCTCGGCGCCGACTCGGCAGCAGCCCGGAGGCGCTCGCGTCCAACACGTGGGCGGTCTTCGGGCTCGTGCCGGTAGCCGTGCTCTCGGTGGCGGCGGTGGTTGCCTCCGCGTTGGGCGTCGCGGTCGAGGCCCCAGCCGCGCGCATCGCCTCGGGGCTGTGCGTCGCGGTGTTGATCGTCGGACACCTGCGGCTGATCGATCCCACGCGGCGCCTGAGCGTCGGGCCCACCACCCGCGACGCCGTGGCCGCGGTGGCCACGCTGCTGCTGGTGGCGGGCGTGGCCGTCGGGCTGCGCCAGCTGTGGCCGCGCGCGCCCCTGCCGCTGCTCGCGACCGCGGTCGGCACCCTGCTGGTGGCCGTGGTTCTCTACCGCATGGCCCGCGAGCTCAGCCGCGTGGTCCTTGCGCCGTACTCGGGCCAGCTGCTGTCGGCGCTGCGCGCGGGGCACGTCGGGCTCGGCATGGTCCGCAGCCTCGACGAGCTGGCGGGCGCCGCCCTCGGCTGCGCGCGTCAGGCGGCCGCCGCCCCGGCCTCGGAGCCACTGCTCTACATCTTCGACCCCGAGCTGGAGTACCGGCTGGACGCCGCGGGCCTGGCCCGCACCCAGGCGGGACCGCCCCATCCCGAGCTGCTGCGAGCCCTGCGCGAGCGTCCCGGCGAGATCATCCTGCGCGCACCGCTGGAGGCGCAGCTGGTGCGCAACCCGCCCCTGCGGCCGCTGATCCAGGCGCTGACTGCGGTCGATGCGCTGTGCGTGGTGCCGCTGGTGCTGGACGGTGAGCTGGAGGGTGCCCTTGTGCTGCCGCGCGGTGCGCGCCGTGCCACGCTCTCGCTCGAGGAGATCGACGCGCTGCACCGCTACGCGCTGCACGTGGCGGGCTACCTGGGGGTGCTCACCGGCGAGGCGCGCGCCCAGGCCCGCGCCGGCGGGCTGTTGCGCGGCAAGCAGCAGGCCGAGGCCGAGGTGGAGTCGCTGCGCACGAACCTCGACCTGGCCAACGCCGACCGACGCGCGCTGCGGGTCGGGGGCTCCCTCGAGCGAGTCGAGGAGCAGGCGCTGCGCTACAGCCCTGCGATGCGCACGTTGCTCGAGCGGCTCGAGGCGGTCGCGGACATGGAGGTCCCTGTCCTGTTCGTCGCCGAGCGCGGGATCGATCCGCTTCCGATCTGCCGGCAGCTCCACGCCCGCTCGCCGCGCGCCGAGGAGGCCTTCGTCCTGGGCGCCTGCGCGGACGTGCCGCCGGAGGGCACGGAGCTCTCGGTGTTTGGCGACGGCACCGCTGCGACGCCGGGCTGGCTACGACTGGCGCGCGGTGGCGTGCTCGTGTTGACCGATCCGACCGCGCTGGCATCCGACGTTCAGCAGCGTCTCGCGCAGGCGCTCGCCGAGGCGGGCGCCGCGGGGCCGCGGGTGATCGCGTGCACCCGCCTCGATCCGGACGAGCTCGCCCTGGCCGGTGCCATGGAGGAGAGCTTGCGCGAACGCTTCCCGATCGTGCTGCGGCTGCCACCCCTGCGCGAGCGCGAGGAGGACCTGGCGTCGCTCACGCTGCTCGCGATCGACCGCGCGTGCCGGGTGCTGGGCCGCCCGACCGTGGGGATCGCGCCGGAGGCCCAGGCCGCGCTGACCGCGCACGACTGGCCCGGCAACGTGGAGGAGCTCCAGGCCGTGATCGAGCAGGCGGTCACGAGCGCGCAGGGGCCGCGCATCAACCCCGGCGACCTGCCGATCCTGGGAGCCACTGCCGCGGGCGTCGCGGCACCGCATCCGCTCGATGGGAGCTTCGAGAGCGTCGAGCGTCGCGTGCTCGCCCATGCGCTGGAGCGGGCCGACGGGAACAAGAGTGGAGCCGCCCGCCTGCTCGGCCTCAAGCGCACGACCTTCCTCGACAAGCTCCGCCGACACGGGCTGGACGATGGTCCCAAGGCCCGAGCCAGCACCCCGCCTCCGAATTGAAGATTGCGTGGAGGGAATCGTCGAGGTTCGCCCAGGAGCGGCTTACGTCCTCGAAGGAATCCTCGACGTAGCGCTGCTACGCCTCCGGTTCCTTCTGCGGGCGCGCTCGCTCCTGAACGAACCTCGACGATTCGAGTGGTTGGGTCGGTGGTGCTGCGGTGGGGCTGCCCTGAAGTG
>JAPPOT010000641.1 GCA_028817855.1 Myxococcales bacterium | reverse complement strand
GCCGATCCAGAGCCCGCCCAGCGCGAGCCACAGCAAACTCGAGATCCTCAGCGTCATCCCCATCGCAACACCCCGTACAGGCAGTAGAGCACAGGCCCAGGGGGCGGTGCACGTCCCTCGCCGCTCGGCCACGGAAGCCGGTCTGCTTGCGAGCCGTGGCCGTTCGTACTAGGTAGGGCCCAGTTCGCGAGGCGAACGCAGTCCCCATTCGCCCGCCGTTCCAGCATGTCCCAGGCAGAACCGGACCCCTTCGCGGGAGTTGCTCCCGCCCTGCGCGATGCGATGCGCGCGCGCGGCTTCGAGTCGCTGACCGCCGTGCAGCGCGCCGTCATCGCTGCCGGCGTCGATGGCCGCGACCTGCGGATCACGTCGGAGACGGGCTCCGGCAAGACGGTCGCGCTCGGGCTGCTGCTGTGCGAAGCCCTCGCCTCGGCGCACGGCACGGAGCCCCCCGCCGGTCCCTTCGCACTGGTGATCGCGCCGACCCGGGAGCTCGCCATGCAGGTGCGGGAGGAGCTCTCCTGGCTGCTGGGGGTCTTCGTGGGGGTGACCACCGGTGGCACCGACATGCAGCGTGAGCGGCGCATGCTGGCCCGACGCCCGCCGGTGCTGGTGGCGACTCCGGGTCGCCTGCTCGACCACGTCCGCAGCGGATCGATCCGGCTCGACGCGGTGCGTCAGGTCGCGCTCGACGAGGCCGACCGCATGCTCGACATGGGCTTTCGGGAAGAGCTGGAGGCGATCGCCCAGGAGCTGCCGGCGGAGCGACGTTGCCACCTTGTCTCGGCGACCTTTCCCGCCCCCGTGGTGCACCTGGCGGACCGCTGGCAGCGAGACGCCCTGCATGTGCAGGGGACCCGCCTGGGCGAGGCCAACAGCCACATCGAGCACGTGGTGCATGTCGTGCTGCGGGACGAGCGCTACCGCGCGCTGCGCAACACGCTCTTGCACGCGCTCGGTCAGCGTTGCCTGGTCTTCGTGCAGCGCCGCAGCGATGCCGCACAGGTGGCCGAGATGCTGTGCGCGGATGGTTTTGCGGCCGCGCCTCTGAGCGGCGAGCTCGCCCAGGCCCAGCGCACACGCACGCTCGAGGCGTTTCGCAGCGGTGCGGTCGACGTGCTGGTCGCGACCGATGTCGCGGCGCGTGGCCTGGACGTGGCGGACGTGTCGCTGGTCGTGCACGGCGATCTCCCGGTCGACGCCGAGTCCTACACGCACCGCAGCGGTCGCACGGGGCGCGCCGGCCAGCGGGGACGCAGCGTGCTGCTGGCTGCCCCCAGCGCCCGTCGCCGTGTGGAGGCGATGCTCCGCGAGGCGCGGATCGATGCCAGCTGGGCGCCGGCGCCGGGCGTGAAGCAGGTTCGCAAGGCGCAGCGCAAGCGCCATCGCCGGGCGCTGCACGCGCTGCTGCAAGATGAGAGTCCCCCCACCGACGCCATGATCGAGCACGCCCGGTCGTTGCTCGAGGAGCGCGACCCGGCGGAGGTGGTGGCGGCGCTCCTTCAGCTCTCGCAGCCGCAGCTGCCGTGCGAGCCGGTCGAGCTCACGCCTCCCCCGCGGCCTCGCCCGATCGCGCGGCCGCGTCCCGGCGGTCCACGCTCCGGGCGCTCGGAGCCGCGTGGGCCGCGCCGGCGCGTGCGGGGTGGTCCGCGGTCGGCACGCCGCTGAGAAGCCGCTACTTGCGCGCCACCCGGCGGCGGTGGGCCAGGGCCGCCAGGGCGATGACCGCGAGTCCCGTTCCCAGGCCACGTCCGGCGAGGCTGTAGTCCGGGCCCCGTTCCTCGGCGCGCTCGACGGCGGCGCCCAGCTCGACGTCCACGCGTGGCTCCTCGTCGAAGGGCCCGCGGATCGCCAGGGTCAGGCCATCGCCCTGCAAGTTGGCGAACATGGTGCCGCCGTCGGGCGAGAAGCAGATGCCACAGAACTCGCTTGCGCTCAGGGCGTTGCGGGCGAAGTCCACGACGCGCCCTTCCGGGGTGATGCGGCGGATGTGGTTGCGCAGCATCATGCCGTCCTCGGCCACGTAGACCTGCCCGCCGGGGGAGACGGTGATGTTGTCGGGCATGTTGAGCGACTCGGGATTCTCGGAATGGGCGACCACCTCCACGTTCTCGCCACCGGTCAGCTGGACGCGTAGCACCTGTCCGAGCCCGATCGGGCCGCCCGCCGTCGCGCAGAAGTAGAGCGTGTCGCCGGCGAGCCAGAGCCCCTCGCCGCGGCGCACTCTCGCCGCGCCCAGGGCCTGGGCCTGGAGCCGCAGGTCGTCGGAATCCGACAAGGGCTGGGGCAGGTCCACCCAGTCGATCGCCAGGCTCCGGCGGAGCGGGGCAAGGCCCAGCTCGTAGCGCGGCTTGCCCCTCACGCGCAGCGCCTGGAGCTTACCCTCGAAGGGGCTCGCGGGGTCGTCCGGGACGAAGCGGTAGAAGCAGGCGTCGGGGCGGTCCTCGGTCAGGTAGGCGACCATGGTCTCGGGGTGCACCGTCGCAGCCTCGTGGCGCATGCGCCCGTAGGCGCCGATGCGTCGGGCGGGAGCCACCCCCTCGGCCTTGGGGTCGCAGAGAAAGACGTAGCCGTGACCGGGCTCGCTGGTCTCCTCACAGCTCAACCAACCCCAGGGGCTGTGGCCGCCCGCGCAGTTCCAGTAGGTGCCGGCGAGCACGAGGTTCGAGCTCTTGAGCTTCAGTGTCTCGGCATCGAGCACCAGGCGCGTGACGCCGCCCGTGCCCTTCGGGTCGAAGGCCTCCGGGGGTGGAGGCTGTCCGGGGAAGTACGGGCTGCCGGCTTCACCGCCGACCAGCATCTCGTGGTTGCGCATCAACACCAGCTCGCCGGGGCCACCCGGGAAGCAGCCCATGGCATCGGGGCGGGCCGGCACGCGGTAGCCGTCGTCCATGGCGATGCCCCAGCGCTGGACGATGCTGTAGGAGAACCCCTCGGGCAGGTCCAGCACGCCGCGGGGATCGCTCACCAGGGGGCGTTCCGTGACCGCCGCGCGCGCACGCCCAGCGCGCCCGGCAGCAGCGGCCGCCAGGGTCGCTGCGCCGCCCTTGAGCAGGGCTCGTCGTCCGACATCCACCACAATACTCGTTCTTACCACCGGGCTGCCGAGGCCTCCAGCGGCTCGGGCCGGCCGGTTGCGCAAGCTCGACGCTGCGGCGGGCAGGGCTTTCGCGCCCCCGCCGGAATGCTTAAAGGGGGCTGCGCCGCTCGAGCTCGCGCCGGCACGCCGGACCGAGCCGCCCCGTGCTGCGATCCACCGTGCGGATCGAGCCGTGTGCGTCGTTCATGACGCAGCGATGCTCCGTGCAGTGGTCCAGGCCCAGCATGTGCCCCACCTCGTGCACCGCGGTGCTGACCACGCGAAACCGGAAGTGGGCCTCGTCGCGCGCCTGGCGATGGAGCCGGTGGGTGGAGATCACCGCGACGCGATCCGACAGCAGCGCGAGGCCGAAGATGCCCCAGTCCCGGTGCTTGCCCTTGGTTGTGCTGATGTCGACGCTCGTCAGCCCGAGCTGGTTCTGCTGGGGGGCGCGTCGCAGCATGAAGTCGAGGAGCTTCTCGGCGCGGTAGCGCTTGCGCGGTGGATAGTAGGCGCTGCGCGGAAGCCCGTGGCGGCGGGTGGCGTGGACGCGCACCTGGAGCTCCTCGTGCAGGCCGCGCTCGATGGCGGAGAGCAGGTCGCCCGGAAAGCGCCCCAGCACGGTGAGCTGAACCTCGCGGCGCACGCCGTCGGTCGGCGCCGCCTGCGCGCCGGGCAGGACGCCCAGCGCGGCCACCAGCACGAGCGCGGTGGTCGCGCTGAGGACTGCCACGGCACGGCGGCGGGCTCGGGGACGGGTGGCCACGGTGATTGGACGCCAGCATGCGGCAGATGTTCTGCAATGCAGACGACGGGGCTCAGTCGATGGGCTGAAAGTGCTCCAGTCGGTGGAAGTCCGGGGCCTCGCCGGGGACCGGGTGTGCGGCGCTGTGGTACCGGCGCCCGCGGCTGCCGTGGATCGCGTAGGCATTTGCGCGCAGCATGGGATCGGGCAGCTCGCGGCGTTCGAGCCGCGCGGTCGCCGTCCAGCGCCCGCTCGCGATGGTGGTGTGCAGCTCGAGACCCACGGTGTCGTCGATCACGCGCCGCACGCCATGAAGCCGCAGGGCGAGGTAGTGCCCGTGGGGCCCGATCTCGATCTCGGTGTAGCGGTCCTCGGGGCCGAGCAGGAAGAGCTCCACGACCTCGTGATTCCACAGGCCCGGGCAGCGGCCGGGAGCGGGACCGGGCGGCGGGTCGCCGTGAAACGGCGCGTCGACGGTGATGTTGGCGTCCGCCCCATCGAGGCGCAGTGCCACCCTCGCGTGCTCATCCGCTGGCAAGGGACTGCCGCGCCAGTCGTGCTCGATCGTCCAGGTCGCTCGCACACGCCGAAGTTAGCGCGGCTCCGCCTCGGGCAAAAAAGGATGGGGCCGGCAGTGGGAAGGCTGCCGGCCCCGAGTTGGAATGGATTGGATGAAAGGAGCGCTGGGGCTAGCGGTTCCCCGCGCACGCCATCACTACGTGCCGTCCGTGACCGTCCTGTGACGCTGGAGTTACTGTTGTGCGCGGCGCCGAGCGCGCTCAGGGGGACTGGGCGCCGCGTGGTGGGCGCGTGCGGGTGGTGAACCAGGGGCGGTAGCGGGTCATCTTGGTGCGCTGGTCGGCCGGCGCCGCCCGCTTGCAGGTGGCCCGCTCCTCCGAGCCCTCCGGAGCGGCCCAGCGCACCTCCACGCAGTCGTTCGGGTTGTAGGCGACCTCCAGCGCACCCGCGCGCTCGCGCACCTGCTGCAGGCTCAGGCGCTGGGCGCTTCCGTCGCTGCGCCGGTACTCGATCATGCGCGCGGCCAGCTGGTTCTTCAGCTCCGTCTCGAGCTCCTCGCCGGCGCGCTTGCCCGCCTCCGCGTCGGCCAGCTTGAAGCGCTGCGGGTGGCGCGCCACCAGGCCGGGGAAGCGCGTGACGGTGTCGAGCGAGATCAGCAGGCGCATGTCGCGCGAGGGGGTAGAGTAGTCTTCCCACGGTCCCACGGTCTCGAAGATGTCGTGCCCGACCGGCATCTCGATCGGGCGATGCCCGCGCGCGGCCATGAACTCCTCGCCGTTGCTGACCGCGATCACGCGGCGGCGGACCGACTCTTCGAAGGCGTCGACCAGGCTCACCAGGCGCGCCTGTGCGTCCAGGGGCTCCGGATTGATCAGCGCGTCCATGCGCTCGTAGAAGTCGTCCTTGGTCATCCCGTACTGCTCGCGGCTGAAGCGCGCGTGCTCACGGGTGCCGGCCAGGGCCGCGTTGTCGAGCGCGACCAGGGCGTCGGTCTCGTCATCGCGGACGATCGGCCGGAACTGCTTGAAGCCCGCCCCCACGTCGACCGTGCTCGGATCGAAGAGGAAGGAGCCGCGGAAGAAGCGTCGCCGGCCGACCGTGCCATCCGGCTGGGCCTCGGCCGCCATCAACAGCCCGTAGTCGCTGCCGGGCCGTCCCTGCTCGAACCAGCGGGTCAGGATCATGACGTGGCCGTAGGGGTCGGCGTAGATCGTGCCGGGCGGCAGGCTCGCCCGCTCCAGCGCCACCGGGTAGAGGTCACTCTTGTCGTCGTCGGGGACCGTGCGGCCGCTGGCCGAGTGCACGCCCCGGCGCACCTTGCGGTTGATGAAGTGCGCGAAGGACGCGAGCTCACCGGTGTGCTCGCGGTCCATGCGATTGGTGCGCAGGGGGCCGCAGCTCGGTGGGCGCTTGGGGCGGCCGCGCGAGCACTGGCGGTATGCGAAGGGCAGCTTCAGCTTCCAGGCGAAGTAGCCGCGCAAGACGTAGGGCAGGTCGGCGCAGTCGGGCACGAGCTCCAGCTCCCGGTCCTCGCTCAGTCCCAGGTGGTCGTGCAGCAGGTTGCGGTCCGGGTCGCGCAGCAGGTCGTGCAGGTTGGTCCAGGTGCGCCCGTCGTCCTCCGGGTAGTCGAAGAGCTGCTCGACGAAGGCCGACCAGAGGTTCTCCGTGTCGCGCTCCCAGCTCCAGCGCGCCTCCCAGACCGGCCCCTCGGCCACCGGCGGTGCCGGGTCGCCAGCGTGGCGGCGCACGCCGAGCCGCTTGCAGGCGACCACTTCATCTCCGCGCGTCCACACCGCGGTGTGCCGTCCGGCCGCGGGGCGCTCGACGCGGGTCCACTGGGTGAAGGGGCCGCCTCCGAGCTCCCGGGGTGTGTTCTCGAGGCGCGCGCCGTCCGGGCCGAACACCCAGAGGGAAGCGCCATCCATCGGCTTGGCGGTCGTCGCGATCAGCCGCAGCGGGCGCCCGGCGACCGGGTGCCGCGGCGAGATGAAGATGCGATGCGTCGTGCTGTCCCGGCAGTCCTCCGGCGGCGCGGCTGGCGGTGGGGCCGGAGGCAGCTGCGCGATCGACGCGAGCTCGGGGCCGGGCTCCGCACCGAGCACGATCAGCGTGGTCAGCCGCTCGATGAACGCGCGGCGGGAGCTGCCTCGGCCCAGCTCCAGATCGCTGACCACGGTGCGCTGCACGTCGACCACGGTCTCCGCGGGCGCCTCCGGGCTGCCGCCTGCGCAGGGCACGACGTACTCGCCCAGCGCGTGCAGCGCCATCGGCGTGCCCTCCTCGGTCTTGCCCAGGTGCAGCATGATGTGCCCGGGAAAGTGCAGGAGCAGCGCCCCGCGCTTGGCGGCCCCGTCGATCAGGCGCAGCTTCTCGGCCTCGCTGTGGCCGCTGACATCCACGGTGAAGGTGCCCGCCCTGGCCTGCCAGCCGCTGTGGCGCGGCAGCGCGACACCGAACGACTCGAAGAGATCGAGCTGCAACCGGGAGCAATCCCGGCCGCCGCCGCTGCCGCCGAAGCCGTAGCCCGAGTCGAGGAAGGCGAAGGCGGCTTCGAGCATGCGCCGCCGCGTCAGATCGCGGGCGGTGCTCACCAGGCCGTGGCCTTCGCCGAGCGCGTGGAAGCCCTGGGCGTCGGCGACCCACGGCGCGCCGTCGGGATCGAGGGGGAGGGTGGTGTGCTTGCCGAGCCGGTGGCGCGTGCCGTCGGTGGCCTCGAGCTCCGCGGCGGCCGTGGCGCGCACGCGCGGGCCCGTGAGCACGCGCTCGACGTGTCGGCGCGCGACCGGCTGCCCAAGCGACGCGTCGCTTGAGATCCAGCCCAGCGCGTAGCGCGTCTGGACGAGCTGCAGCCCGTCGGACCACGGTGCGAGGACGTGCACCGCCTCCTGCGGGCGGACCGTGCTGCAGGCGTTGCGGTCGTAGGTGTGATCCTGCCCCGGTTTGTAGAGGCCGCCGCTGAAGGGGCCGCAACGGATCGGGATCTCGGCGAGGGCCACGCGCAGTCCCTGCTCGAAGCGCTCGGCGCCGGCATCGAAGGCGGCCCGGGCGGGCGCCGGCAGCGCGGAGCCATCCGGTCCGACGTAGCTGCCGCTGTCGAGCTTGTCGCGCATGTAGGCTAGGCGCTCGCTGAGCTCCCGGCGCAGCCGCACGGGATCGGCCAGCTCTCCGAGCGAACGCTGGGCGAACGGGTGCTGGCCGGGCCGGCGTCCGACGCGCGCGTTGTAGTCGGCGATCTGCCC
This sequence comes from Myxococcales bacterium, assembly GCA_028817855.1. Lineage (GTDB taxonomy): Bacteria > Myxococcota_A > Polyangia > Polyangiales > JAFGIB01 > JAOUOP01. Next base: position 801 of record JAPPOT010000641.1, on the reverse strand, counting down.
CGCGCTCAACAACGGCGCGTCCAGCTCCGCGGCGGAGTGGCGGGCCAGCCAGTAGGCGAGGGTGGCGTGCTCCGGACGCGTGCCCGGCAGCAGCTCCGGTGCGGAGCTCCGTGCGGGGCATGTGCCGGCTTCGTTGGTGGCGCTGGCGCCGGCGCTGCTGGCGCTGGGCTGTGCGGGCTGTCCTGGTGGCGTCGTGCACGACAGCAGCGATGCGCTCGCGATCAGGAGCGCGGCACGGTGGACGACTGCGGGCACGGCGAGAGAATAGCGGATGGGACCGGTCGCGGTCGTCCCCCTCCACTCCGGGGACGCGAGACCCCGCAACCGGTCACAGGCCGGCGAGCGCCTTGCCACCCTCACCGCCGCCCGTGTGGGCGTGCTCGTCGGGGTGGCCATAGCGCGAGCGGGGATGCCGTCGGCGGGGCGCGCAGCGCACTTCCCGCGGACGCCGCTCTCCGGTCGGCCAGCTGACCTGCGGGATCGCTCCCAGGTGTCCTGGCCGGTGGCGCACGCCCGGGCGGAAGAGCGAGAGGGGATCGCAGTTCATTCCCCCGTGCATCAGCTCAAAGTGCACGTGCGGGCCGCGGCTGATGCCGGTGTTGCCCAGGTCGGCGATCAGCTGCCCGCGCTTGACGCGCTGACCCGGCACGACGTGGTTGCGGTCGTTGTGCGCGTAGAGCGTCACCCAGCCGCCAGGGTGGATGATTATGATCATGTTGCCATAGCCGCGGACGCCGTCGCTCGCGTAGCCCACCACGCCGGGCGCAGCCGCGCGCACGTCGGTGCCGCGGTCGCCCATCA
>JAPPOT010000408.1 GCA_028817855.1 Myxococcales bacterium | reverse complement strand
GCCCATGAGTGACCGCTTTGTCCGCATGTGCCAGGCGTACCTGGTTGTCCTGGGGGTGCTCATGCTCTCGCGCGGTTGCGCGGTCACCGTGGTCGAGCCCGGCTCGGTCGGCGTTCGCTACAACAACATGAGCGGCTTGCTCGAAGAGGACCTGCGCCCGGGGCTGCACATGGAGATCACCGGGCTGCACCGGGTCTGGCGCTTGCCGAGCAGCTACATGCAGCTCAACTACAACGACAAGGACGGCGACTCGGGCATGAACGCCCTGAGCATCCGCACCAAGGACAACAACACCGTCTCGGTCGACGTCTCGATTCCGTACCGGGTCATCCCCGGACGCGCCTGGCGCGTGATGAAGGCCGGCAACCACGTGCCCGATGGGCAGGGCGGTTACCGCTTCCAGCGCTTCGCCAAGGATACCGCCACCAGCGTGATGCGCGAGCGGCTCGCGCAGCTGCGCAGCGAGGACTTCTACAACACCGACCGTCGCCTGGAGGTCGCGGCCGACGCGCTGGCAGAGCTCAACCGCAAGCTGGAGCCCTACCACCTGGAGGCCAAGACGGTGCTGGTGCGCGCGAGCTACTTTCGCGACGAGTACGAGACCCAGCTTGCGACCATCCAGTTCAACGAGCAGCAGAAGCTGCTCGACGGCGCGACCCTGGAAGTAGCCAAGCAGCAGCAGACCCTCGACAACTACCAGCAGCAGACCAACGCGATGGTGGCCGCCAAGGAGCAGGAGTGGGCCAAGCGTATCGCCGATCTCGACCGCGCCTACCAGGTCGGGCTGATCGATGTCGGCGAGGATCGCGCCCCGGGCGCAGCGCGCAACAAGCTGGAGGCGATGGGCGAGGAGGATCGGGCCATGCTCGTGACCCAGGCCGGTCAGGTGCTCGGCTTGGACGAGGCGACCGTGACGGACGCCCACCTGCTCGGGATCAAGAACATCGAGGCCGAGACGCGCCAGTACCTGGACCGCGTACAGGCCGAGGCCACCGGCATCAGCGCACGACTGGCGGCCGAGGGCGAAGCCAAGGTCGCCACCATCGAGGGCGCCTACGAGGCGCGCCTCAACCAACTGCTCAGCAGCCCCTCCGGGCGCGCCTTCGTGGCCTACCAGGCCGCGGAGAAGGTCTCCTTCGCACCGGAGCTGCGCTTCCAGTCGCGCGAGGGCATCCCCTCGGTGCTGCGCCTCGGTGACTTCGCGCGGCAGTTCATGGGGCGCTAGGCTAGGCTTGCGCCCATGGGCGAGACCGACTCCGACGCGACGTCGCTGCAGCGCTTCGACGAGGCGCTGACGCGCTTCCTGCGCCTGTCGAGCTTCCCGGTCGCGGCGCGGTTCGTGCGCGACTGGGATGAGGTGCCCGAGCGGGCGAAGCGGCCGGCACGGGATCTCGGCAATCGCTTCACGACCTGCCAGGCGATCTCGATGGCGCGGCGCTTCGGCTGGGTGCTGGCGCTCGGTCGCGAGGATAGCAGCTGCGTGCTCGGGGCGATGAGCCTGGGGCTGGAGAAGCGGCTGCCGCAGTACACGCAGGGCAATCTCTGTGTCGATCTCTACACCGAGAGCCTGGAGGCCGGGCGCCTGAGCGAAGAGAGCGTGCCGAAGCTGCCGGACGGGGTCTACCGCGGGGTCCTGGTGGCGCCCCTGTCGCGCGCGAGCTTCGAGCCGGACTCGATCGTGATCTACGGCAACAGCGCCCAGATCATGCGCCTGGGGCAGGCCTACCTGTGGAAGAGGGGCGGGACGCTGGACAGTCCCTTCCGCGGGCGCATCGACTGCGCAGATCTTGCGATCGCGCCCTTCACCAGCGGCAAGCCCCAGATGATCGTGCCGTGCACCGGCGACCGCATCTTCGGTCAGGTGCAGGATCACGAGGTCGCCTTCAGCCTCCCCTACGGGCTGGTGGACGAGCTGATCGAGGGCCTGACCGCGACCCACCGCGCCGGCGCGGCCCGCTACCCGGTCACCAACTACCTGAACTACACGGGCGCCTTCCCGCCCTCCTACGACGCCTACCGCGAGCTGCTCGATGACGACGGCGACGAGGGATAGCGAGCTCACCGGCGTGAACGTGGCCGTCCTCTCGGAGGGCCGCGTGCTGTTGATGCTGCGCTCCGAGCTGCCGGTGCACTGCCTGCCAGGCGGGCGCATCGAGCCGGGGGAGACGCCCGAGCAGGCGGCGGTGCGCGAGGTGGCCGAGGAGACGGGCCTCGAGGTCGAGCTCGAGGGCCGGGTCGGCGTGTACGTGCGCGAGCAGTGGCGGCCACACGGCGATCGCGTGGCGGTCTTCGCTGCGCGTGCCGTGGGCGGTGCGCTTCGGGCCGTGGATGGGGAGGCCGCGCAGCTCGGCTACTTCGCACTGGGCGCCCTGCCCAACACGCTCGTCTACTGGCATCGCCAGCGCATCGCCGACGCCGCGGCGGGCGTGCGCGGCGTGGAGCGCGAGCAGCCATTCGAGTGGCGCTACGCGGCGGCCTCCTACCGTGAGCTGGTGGAAGCGGTGGAGCGCGGCGAGGTGAGCGCAGCGGCGCTGGTCGCGGACTTCACGGGACAGCCCCGCCAGGGTTGACCCCCGGGCGCGGCCGCTGGGCGCTGCCACAATTTCGCCACAAGACCTCCCGAAAACCGCCTCGCGGCCATCGCCGCGCCGCAACCTGCGGGGCTCAGGCTGTTTCGTTGAAGGGAGACATCCGATGACTACTGCCACCGCAACCCTCGATGGACCCGACCACGCGGTCGAGGCTCCTGTGCCCGACGTCAGGCCTCCGGCGCCGGCGACCAGTTGGGCGCAGGGCTACCTGAGCGTCCAGTCCGATGACGATCTGCAGCGCATCGCCGCGCGCGCGGGCGCCGGCATGGGGCTCTCGGCCCTCTTCGGCCTCGCCATGGGCGTGGGCTCCGGCCCCGCCTCGATGTGGCGTCACGTGCTCACGGTGGAGGCCGCGGTCGGCAGCGTGGTCGTGATGGCGGTGCCCGCCCTGCACGTGCTGCTCACCCTGCTCGATGCGCCGATCGATCCGCTACGCATGGCCGAGCGCTGCTCCCACGCGGTCTTCCGAACCGGCTTGCTGCTGGCGGGCCTGTCGCCGGCGCTGGCGCTGTATAGCACCACGACCGGCGCGACGGGCAGCGCCCTGCTCGGCATCGTGATGCTCTACCTGGCGGGCTGCGTCGGCCTCCACACGCTGGTCTCCGGGATCGCCGCCTCGGTGCGCGCAGCCAGCGAGGCCCGCGGGCGGGCAGCGCTGCTGCTGGCCGGCTTCACGATCTTCTCGATTGTGCTGGTCATGCGAATGAGTGCGGGCTTTCCCGTGTTTGGAGGTGGACAGTGAACGCCCGCATCGTCTCCCAGCTCCTGCGTGCCCCCGAGCAGGTGGCGCGCGAGTGCGTCGAGGAGCGCCGGCTCCCGCAGCTCGCGCTCGTCTCCATCTCCGCCATCGCGCTTGGCGGCGCGCTCTTTGGCGCCACCGTGGGCGGCTACCGCGGGGGCCTGCAGGTGCTCTACTCCGCGATCAAGGTGCCGGCGGCCTGCCTGTGGACGCTCGCGCTGTGCGTCCCGGCCTATTACGCCTTCACCAACATCTTCGGCCGCGCGCTGCCGGTCCGGGTGGTCGCGGCGCTCACGCTGGCGTCGATCGCGCGCGCCTCGCTGGTGTTGCTGGCGGCGGTGCCCGTGATCTGGCTGATGGTCGACATGGGGGCCAGCTACCACGCGACCGCGCTCTGGGCCTCCGTCGCCTACGGCCTGGCCGGGCTGAGCGCGCTGGGCGTCATGCTGCGCGCCCTCGGCGACCGGTCGAAGCGCTTTGTCGTCGCCGGGCTGATGGTCTCGCTCTTCTGCATCGTGGGCGGGCAGAGCGCCTGGATGATGCGCCCGTACCTGGGGCGGCCGAGCCAGGCCGAGGTGCCGTTTCTGCGCGCGCCCGACGGCGTCTTCGCCGAGCGTGTGTGGAAGAGCGGTCGCTCCTCGATGGGCTGGTTCGACGAGGAGCACTCGCGATGAACTTCCTGACGTTGTGCGTGCTCTATCTCTTGACCGGCCTGGCCTGCGCCATGGCGATTGCGCGGCGCGGAGCGCGCCGCGGCGACGGTCCCCGCGAGCGGACCTCGCGTGCGCTGCTGGCCGTCCCGCTGTGGCCCCTGTGGGCACCGATCGCCCTGTCGGACCCGGTTTCCGACGAGGGTCCGGTGGGCGATGGCTCGATCCCGGTGCGCATCGAGGAGGCCCTGCGCGAGGGCGTGGACGTGGCCGATGGCACCGCGCTCGACGCCATGCTCAACGCCGGCTCCTCCGCGCGCATCACGGAGATGGTGCGCCGCGCCGACGCGCGCCGCGAGGAGCTGCGCGCGCTGCTCTCGCGACCGGAGTTCTGCCTCGAGGCGGCCCGGCGGCGCGTGCGCGACGCGGAGGCCGAGCAGCGCCCGCGCAGCCTCGCCACCGCCCGCCTGCACCTCGACAACGTCGAGCGCCTGCACGCGATGGCGGCCCACGACGAGGCGCTCATGCACGAGATCGCCGACCTCGCGGAGGCGCTCCGCACGCAGCTCCTGATGGCGCGCTTCGCCGGATCCTCCGGGGATGGGATCGGTGATATCATCGGAGACCTGTGGTCGCGCGTGGAAGCGCTCTCCGAGGCGATGGAGTGTGGCGACGCGGGCGGGCCACAGCCACCGCAAACGGACGCCGCAGGGCACGAGGGGAGCGTACATGGCCTCACGCCACATCCTGGTCGTGGATGACGAAGCCAGGATCCGCGAGGTCGTGCAGTACGCCCTGGAGCAGGCCGGCCACCGGGTGACCACCGCCGCGGACGGAGCCCGAGCCGCGACGGTGCTGGAGCAGCGTGACGTCGACCTGGTCGTGCTCGATGTCATGCTGCCGGACACCGATGGTCTGGAGCTGTGCACCCGGATCCGTGCGGCTGGCAACGGCACGCCGATCCTCTTTCTGTCGGCCAAGGGCGGCGAGATCGACCGGGTGGTGGGTCTGGAGGTGGGCGGCGACGACTACCTCACCAAGCCGTTCTCACCCCGCGAGCTGGTGGCGCGCGTGAAGGCGGTGCTGCGGCGTGGTCAGGCCCGAGCTGAGGCGGACCCGCCACCGGAGGCGGTGCTGCGCGCGGGTCGCGTCAGTCTCGACGAGGCGCGGCACGAGGCGCGCTGCGACGCCCACCTCATCGAGCTGACCGCCACCGAGTTCGAGGTCCTGGCCGCGCTCCTGCGCAGGCCCGGCATCGTGCTCTCCCGCGCACAGCTGGTCGAGCAGGCCTATGGCGGCGCTACACACGTCACGGAGCGCACGGTGGACACGCACGTGCGCCGCATTCGTGCGAAGTTCCGCGCGCACGGCGCGACGCCGATCCAGACCGTGCACGGGGTGGGCTACAAGGTGGCGGAGGCGTGAGCGGCGCGCTGACCCGGCTGCTCACGCGCCTCGGTCGCATCCGCTACCGCATCCTCGCCGTCAATCTGCTGGTGCTGCTCGTGCCGGTCGCGGGCCTGGAGTTCGCGCGCATCTACGAGCGCCAGTTGCTGCGCGCCCTCGAGCAGGACATGCGCAACCAGGCCGCGCTCGTGCGTCACCAGCTCGAGGCCGATCCGAGCTGGCTGACACCGGACGGCGCCGCGCGCTATGGCGCCACGCTCGCGGCCGCGGCTCGCGACACGCGCACGCGCATTCGCGTCTTGGATGCCGAGGGCCAGGAGCGCGTGGACTCCCACGACCGGGGCCCGCCCGAGGGCCCCGAGCCGCCGCCCCCCAGCTTGTGGCCGGCAGCCAGAAGCGCGGGCAACGATGTGCGGCGCTTCTGGCGGGCCGACCGCCGGCAGATGCCGATCGCCGAGCGCCCCGAGGTGCGCGCTGCGCTGGGCGGTGAGCGCAGCGCCCACACGCGCGTCGGGCCCAAGGCGGTCTACCTCTTCGTCTCCGAGCCGGTGAAGCGCGAGGGTCGCGTCGAGGGCGCGGTCTACGTCATTCGCTCGACGCGCCCCGTGCTGGTCGGCCTCTACCGCATCCGCAACGGTCTGCTGCACGTCGTGGCGATCGCGGCCGCGCTCAGCGTGCTGCTGACGGCGGTGCTCTCCTGGACGATCTCGCGACCGCTGTCGCGGCTGTCCGAGTCGGCCAAGCGCATCGCCGCCGGAGAGCGCGACGTGCAGATCCCCACCGTGGCGCGCAGCGGCGAGATTCACGACCTGCAGGAGTCCCTGTCGGTAATGACCGCGCGGCTCGACGCCCGCATGCGTGACATGGCCGAGTTCGCCGCCGACGTGGCGCACGAGTTCAAGAGTCCGCTGACTTCGATCCGCGGTGCCGCCGAGCTGCTCGGGGAGGGCGCGCTCGAGGACCCGGAGGCGCGCGAGCGCTTCCTGCGCAACATCGCCCTCGACACGGAGCGCCTCGACCACCTGGTTACGGCGCTGCTGGAGCTCGGCCGCATCGATGCCGCGGAGACCGTGATGGCGACCTTCGACCTCGGGGCGCTGGTGCGCCGAGCGGCCGCGCGTGCGGAGACCCCGGAAGTGCGCGTCGAGGTGCGCTACGACGCGCCCACGCAGATGGTGCGCGGGCGTGAGCGCGATCTGGAGACGGCCCTCGCGAACCTGCTGGACAATGCCGTGCGTCACGCCCCCGAGGGCAGCGCCGTGGACCTGAGCGTGCGCGGCGGCAGCGCAGGGGGGTCCATCACGCTGGCGGTGCGAGACCACGGTCCGGGCGTGCCGCTGCCGATGCGCGACAAGATCTTTCAGCGCTTTTTCACCACCGACGATGATCAGGGCACGGGCCTGGGCCTGGCCATCGTCACGACGGTCGCCGCCGCCCACGGTGGCTCGGCGTGCCTGGTCGATGCCGCGGGTGGAGGCGCGTGCTTCGAGATGCATCTGCCGATCGCTGCCTAGAAACCCGGCCAAGATGGGTCTTGCCGGCGATCAATGCGCTCGGCGTCGCAACAACCGGAGGGCCCAATCGCGGGCTTCGTCGGGTGGCGCCTTCACGGCATGTGGGTACCTCACCGAAGCTTCGGCACAAGGAGGCGGACGATGAGAGGGAAGCTGATGTGGCTGGTCCGGGCTCTGCTGCTTTGCTCGCTGGCGTCGATCGTGTTCGGATGTGGGGACGATGATGGCGACGAGGGGCCGGGGGACTCCGGCGACGGTGACAGCGGCGACGGCGACTCTGGGGACGGCGACAGCGGTGACGGTGACTCCGGAGACGGCGACGGTGGCGACGGCGACGGTGGCGACGGCGACACGGGCGGCAGCTCGATGCTGACCAAGGCCCAGTGCCTCGACATGTCTGCACAGTCGGTCTCTGCGGACTGCCTCGATTGCGCTTGCGAGCTCGATCCGAACGCCACCGCCCGGTGCAACGAGGACTGCTGGGGTGTCCTGACCTGCCTCGTCGACAACTGTGACGGGGACTACTCCGATGGCGGGTGCATCGCCCAGCACTGCAGCGAGTTCACGGACGCCGACGGCATGATGACCGGAGCCATCGGCGCCATGGCGATGGTCCTGGGACCGTCCTACATCGTCTGCCTGGACAGCTGCGCGGGCGAGATCGAAGGCGACGGCGGCACGGAAGACGCGGGCGAGTGACGCGCACCCCGACGACCTTGATGGGCGCAGGTCCGGCACGAGCTTCGGCTGCCGGCGGCGCGCCGACGCGGATGGACCACATCGACGCGGCGGCCGGCCCGGTTGACCTCAGGGGCAGCCTGCGCCGGGATGCTTCTTGGCGTTGCGGTCGTCGCAGTCGCCGCCGCGCAGGCTGTAGGGGCGGACGGTGACGTCGCAGGTGCGCGCGCGCGTGCTGCCGTAGCCGTCGCCGTCGGCGTCGACATAGACCATGATGCCGGCGTCCTCGTCGGTGTCCCCGTCGCAGTCGTTGTCGCGGCCGTCGCAGGTCTCGGCCAGGCCCGGGTGCTGGTCGGCACGGGCGTCGTTGCAGTCCTGCCCGACCATGATCGAGCTGCCGTTGTGGTTGGCGCAGGCGTTGGAGACGAAGCCGTCGCGGTCGCGGTCGAGCTGGCCGAAGGTGGTCGGGTCGCAGTCCTCGTCGTGGTCGTCGCGGTCGCACACCTCGGTGTTTCCGGGATAGCGGTTGGGATCGCCGTCGTCGCAGTCGGCTCCGCCGGCCGCCACGCTATCGACCCCGTCGCCGTCCGCGTCTGCAGGGGCGGTGGGTGGCCGCGCGCTCCAGACCGTGACCATGAGGCGCGTAGAGGCGAAGCCGCCCGTCTTGGCGGCGAGCCCGATCTGCGCTCGGACCGAGGTGGGCTGACGTCCGCGGGCGCCAGGGTGTTGGCGTGGGCCGCGGTGAGCGTCCCCAAGACGCGCGTGTCGCTCCAACGGGACGGCTAGAGCAGGACGCCGCGACCGTTGGCCGA
>JAPPOT010000751.1:2749-8410 GCA_028817855.1 Myxococcales bacterium | reverse complement strand
GAGCTGGTGCGCGCGGCGCTGGACGACGACCGTCCCCCCCGCATTGCCTACCAGAGCCGCAGCGGCTCGCCCCGCGACCCCTGGCTCGAGCCGGACATCAACGACGTGCTGCGCGAGGAAGCGCGGCATGGCACGGGCGCGGTCGTGGTGAGCCCGCTGGGCTTCGTCTGCGATCACGTCGAGGTGCTCTACGACCTGGATGTGGAGGCGGCCGCCACCGCGCAGGAGCTCGGCATCGCATTCGCGCGCGCGCGCTCCCCGAACGCCCATCCCGGGTTCATCGAGGCCCTTGCGGACGCGGTTCGCGCCGCGCCCTGAGCTCAATCGCCATCCGGCTCGTGGGCGGAACCGCTGTCGAAGAGCGCGTCCATCTCGCCGACGTCGTAGCCGAGCTCTCCAAGCACCTCGCGCCCGTCGGCCCCGAGCCGCGGGGGATGCCGGCGCAGGGGGGTGTCGGCGGCCGAGAAGGTGATCGGGTGGCGCAGGTTGCGGTAGCTGCCCTCGGTGGGGTGCTCGCTGGGCTGGAAGAACCCGACATCCTTCAGGTGCGGGTCCTCCGGCAGGGAGTCGAGTGTGTTGACCGCCATGCACGGAATGTTGTGCGCGTTGAGCAACTCCATCCACTCGGCAGTGGTCTTGTCGCGGGTGACCTCGGAGATCATCCCGTAGAGCTCGTCGACGTGCTCGGTCCGATCCTCGATCGACGCGTTGCGCCAGCGATCCCAGGCCTCCGCGCGGCCGGCCACCTCGAAGAAGAGCGGCCAGTGCTTGTCGGTGTAAGGCATGATCGCGATGTAGGCATCCTTGGTCTCGAACGGGCGGCGGTTGGGCGTGAGCACGCGCGTGTAGCCCCACTGCCCCGTGGGAGGCGTGTGGATGTGGCCGTAGAGATGCTCGACCAGGGTGAAGGAGACCATCGACTCGAGCATCGGCACCTCGACCAGCTGCCCTTCCCCCGTGCGCTCACGCTGCAGCAGCGCGGCCAGCAGGCCGTAGACGGCGTGCAGTCCCGTGGTCTTGTCGGCGACCAGGGTCGGCAGGAAGGCGGGCTCACCACCGCGATTGGCGCGCGGCAGCAGATCCGCCATACCCGAGGCGGCCTGCACGAGGTCGTCGTAGGCCTGGCGCCCGGCGTAGCACCCCCCGCTGCCGAAACCGACGAGATGCACATAGACGATGTCGCTGCGCGCGGCGCGCACGCCCTCGTAGTCGAAGCCCAGGCGCGCCAGGCCATCGGGTCGCACGTTCGTGACGAAGGCGTCGGCGCTGGCGATCAGCCTGCGCATCACCTCCTTGGACTCCTCGCGCTTGAGGTCGAGGGCGACCGAGCGCTTGTTGCGGTTGATCGTGAGGTAGATCGGCGCCATGTCGCGGTGGTTCTTGCCCTTGCCCGCGCCGCGCATCAGGTCGCCCTCGGGACCCTCCACCTTGATCACGTCAGCGCCCAGGTCGGCGATGATCTGGGTTGCGTAGGGACCGGCGACCACCGTGGTCATGTCGACGATCCGATAGCCCGACAGCGGCGTGGTGCTCATGGCTGCCTCCGCTCGAGGCCGTGCTGCTCGAGCCGCCACACCAGCAGATCGATGCGGTCCTGCCCGAAGAAGGGCTCGCCCTCGTGGACGAAGGTCGGCACGCCCCAGTGGCCGGCCTCCGTCAACGCCGTCTGGTTGGTCTCGATCACGGCGTCCAGGCGGTCGGACTCGGACTCGGCGAGGGCATCGAGCTCCGTCAGGTCGAGCCCGGCGCGTGCGAGCGCGCGCGCGAGGTGATCGCCCTCGTTCCAGCCGTCGACCTCACCGTTCCAGATGATCTGGGTGACCTCCTGCAGAGCATCGAGGCCACGACCGCGCTCGGCGGCCAGCACGCCGAGCCGACTGAGGCGATGGATGTGGGGTTGCTCCGGCGCGACCTTGCGCGTGGCGAAGTCCTGCACGATCGGATCGGGTCGCGGCCAGTGAAAGCGCATGTCGTGGAATTCGGCCAGACGGATGCAGTCGCGCACGAGGTAGGGCGGCCACAGCGGATTGACGCGCTCGAAGAAGGTGTCGTCACGAACCGCGAGAGGCAGCACGATGCGCACGCGCACGTCGACGTCGTACTCGTTCGCGAGCTGGCGGATGCGCGGGACGGAGAGGTAGGAGTAGGGACTGCGGAACGAGAAGTAGTAGTCGACCGACTGCGTCATGGCGCGATTTGTCCACAGTCGCGTCTTGCGTGCAATCGTCCCCTGCATACACTGCTGCGTCCCTGGGGTGGGTACCATGCCAGCCGGCTGCAAACCGAGCGTTCTAATCGCGTGCGCCTCCGCGTGGCTGTGCGCAGTCGACGTGCAAGCCCAGCAGCAGCCCCCACCCGCGGCGCCACCTGCGGCACCACCGACTGCGCCGCCCACGGCACCACCGACTGCGCCGCCTGCGGCACCACCGACTGCGCCGCCTGCGGCACCACCGACTGCGCCGCCCACGGCACCGACGGATAGCGCGCCGACCGCAGATGCGACTCCAGACGCGGAGGGAGAGCCCGACGCGGCTGAGAACACTGCGTCCGAGGTTCCCGCCGAGGCGGGGGCTGCGGAGAACGCGCTACCGTCCAACGCGGGCACGGACTCGGACGCGGCCACGGATCCGGACACGAACTCGGCAACGGACTCGGACACAGCCACCGACTCGGACTCGGCAACGGCCGCGGCCACCGACTCGGGCCCGGACACGGCAACGGACGCGGCAACGGACGCGGCAACGGGCACCGACACGGGCTCGGAGCCGCCCCGGGCGCCGACCGCGATGTGGATCGGCCTCGGCACCACCGGCACGGCGCTCGCGGTCGCTGGGCTCTTTGGCCTGCGCGCACACGAGCTCCACGACGAGGCCTCGGCATTGCCCACGCGGCACCCCGAGCGCCGCTCGCTCAAGGGCGACATCGAGGACGCCGAGCTGATCGCCGACGTCGCGCTCGTGGGCGCGGCAGTGGCCGCCCTCGGCACCGCGCTCCTGCTGTGGCTGGAGCAAGAGGAAGAGAACGTGGCGGAGGGGACGCCGCAGCTGGGCGCGTCGGCGGGACCCGATGGGGTCGGGCTGCTGCTCCGAGGCACGCTGTGAGGGGCGGCGGCTCGTGGCTGCGCCTGCTACCGGCGCTGCTGTTCGGCTGCAGCGCACTCGGGCTCTCCGACGACATCGTCGTCGATCGCTGCGAACGGGACGCGGACTGCGCCGAGCTCGCCGTCACGGTCGACGCCTCCGCGTGTCGCCCGCCAGCGCGCTTCGTGTGCGGCGATGAAGGCTACTGCGAGCGCGTGAGCACAGCGGGCCATGTCGACGCCGGCGCGGATCGCGCGTGTGACGGCGAGCCGTCGCAGGACGCCGGTGCCAGCGGCGAATAGCGACCGGACCAGCCGCTCGAAAGGCCACGTGAAGGTTTGAATCAACCTCCGCGCGCGGCACACTAGTGGAGTGAAGGTCGCCGACGCGCGAGTACGCGAGGCTGACGGCGCAGGCCGCGTCGTCGGGCCAGGCGGGCTCGAGCGAACACTGCTCATCGCGATCCTCTTTGCGGCGCTGCTGCGCTTGGCCTACCACGTGGCCTACATGGAGGGCAGCCCGTTCGCGCTCGCCCCGATCACGGATGGACGCGCGCTGGAGCTGGGCGCGCGCAACGTCGGCGCGGCATTCCCGCTCGGCACTCAGCCCCTGCAGCTCGTCAGTCTCTATCCGTTCGTGCTCGGCATCCCGCTGTCCGTGTTGCCGTGGATGGCGTTCGTCCTCTTCTTCCAGCTCACGCTCGCGGCGCTCGGGCTCTGGGCCTTTCACCGCAGCGCGCGGCGACTGTTTGGTCTCCGGGCGGCGGCCCTGAGCACGCTGGCCCTGATGCTCTACCCTGCCCTCGCCTTCTACGAGAACAAGTTCCTCGCGGTTGAGCTCGTGGTGCTCTGCACGATCGGCGTCCTCTTCACCTTCGAGCGGGCGCTGGCGGCCCCGCGCACGCGCAGGTTCGTGTGGCTCGGTTGCCTGGCAGGGGCCCTGCTGCTGACGACGCCGGCCGCGCTGGTCTCGGTGCCGCTCCTGTTCGTCGCAGTCGCCGTCGCCTGCCGAGACGCCGGGCGTCGCGCAGCGCCCGCGCTCTGCATGGTCCTGCTCGGTCTCGGCCTCGTGCTCGGTGCCATGGCCACGCGCAACCTTCACGTCGTCGGCCGCGCCCAGGTGCTGGGACGTCACGCGCTGAGCATCCCGATCTTCATCGGCAACAACCCCGCGGCCAACGGCGCGTACAACGACGGCGACCGCGTGATCGACCGTGGCAGCCCCGGAGGGCGGCTGGCGCTGGTCGATGGTCTCGGGCTGTCGGAGGTCCGCAGCCACGCCACCGACGACGCGATCGATCGAGCACTGCTGGACCGGGCCGCACGCTTCGTGCGCGAACGGCCACGACAGACCGGTGCGCTCGCCGCGCGCAAGCTCGCGCTGCTGAGCGGCAACGACGAGCCGACCGAGCACTACGACATGCACGGTGAGGCGGCCATGCTCGGAGGCGCCTACCGACTGGGACCACCCTTCGGCTTCCTCGCAGCGCTCGGTTTGCTGGGTGTGCTGCTCCTGCGCCGGGGACGCCTGACGCCGCGACCCGAGGGACGCTGTTCCCCCCGTGCGCTCGGATGGCTGGTGGCGGCGCTTACCCTGGGGCCCCTGCTATGGATGTTGCTGGGCTTCGTGAGCAGCCCGCAGCGCGTGCCCGTCGCGGTCCCACTCGCGCTCATGTCCGGGCCCGCGCTGTTGTCGCTCCTGCGACTGGGCTCGCGAGCCGGCAGGCCCGCCCTGCGCGCCCGCAGGACCGAGCTGACGCTGTGCGCTTGCGTGCTGATGCAGGCCTTCGTGCCGCGCGGAACGCCCGACGAGGTCGGCGCCTGGCACCACTTCCACGTGGGCGAGGTGCACGAGCGCGTTGGCAGCTTCTCGGGTGCCGTGGCGAGCTACGCACAGGCGATCGCGAGCGACCCGGAAGAACCCGTCTTTCTGCTCCGGCAGGCGCGTCTGCTGATGGTGCTTCTCGAGATGGAGGCCGCCGACGCGGTGCTCGCGAGGCTCGAGCGCCTGGACGGGATCCCTTCCGCCGTGCGCCGCGATGCCGAGGCCGCCCGCGCGAAGGTCGACGTCGTCAAGCGGCGCTGGAAGGCCGAGGGACGCTGGCGCGGAAACCCCGACCCCGGTGACGGCTAGGGGGTGTCCCTAGTTTATGCGCCGTTGCGAGCCAGGAAGGCTCGAGTGAAGTCGGGCCGAACGGAGTGCGAGCAGCACGCGTGCTCGATGTACGTCGCGCAGCGCCGCGCGAGTACGGGTCGAATTCGCCGAGAATTGCGGGCGCAGTAGGCGCAGAATCTAGGGACACCCCCTAGCCTCGAGTTCGGCGGTTTGTAGGGGTTGAACCTGCCCTTGCCCGCGTGGTCAGAGAGTCGTCTTCATCGAGGGCTGGTCGCGCCGCTTCGATCACGAGTGGAAAGCGCTTGGCGGCGCCGGTTGCCTCCGGGGGCGGGCAAGGGCAGGCGCAACGGCAGGTGCGGATATCGCCGAACTGGAGGAATCACATGCGGATCAGCGGATCGGTGCGCGCGCCGGTGACGCGCGCGCGGGCGTCAGCCCCCAGGAAGATCGAGCCCGCGACAACCCC
>JAPPOT010000751.1:0-2739 GCA_028817855.1 Myxococcales bacterium | reverse complement strand
GTCCCGGGCTCCACCCGTGCCAGCTCCTCGGCCGTCGCCGCGCGACGAATCTTCGGAGCGCAGTAGATGATGCGCTCGAAGCAGGGGGCGATCACGGCGAGCATCTCCCGATAGCGCTTGTCCGCCATCGCTCCGAACACGAGCACACGACGGCCGCGGCGCACTCGCGCGCTCCAGGGATCCTCCTGCGCGAGATAGCGGACCAGGGCACGTGCGCCGTCGGTGTTGTGCGCTGCATCGAAGACGAAGTGCGGCGCGCCAGCGATACGCTCCAGCCGGCCGGGCCAGCGCGACGCCGCAAGGCCCTTGCGTATCGCCGCGTCGTCGACCTCGATGCCGCGCTCCCCGAGCGCGTGCAGGGCCGCGACGGCAATTCCAGCATTGCGGCGCTGGTGCATGCCCGCGAGCCCGCTGCGCAGACCTTCCACGCGTCGCTCGCCGATTTCGACATCGAAGCGCCCCTGCCGTTCATGCACGTCGAAGTCGCGACCGAGCTGCAGCACCGGGACGCCGAGCGAGCGCGCGCGTCGTGTCACCACGCGACGGGCGGCAGGTGCGAGCACACCCGAGACCAGCGGCACGCCCGGCTCCAGAATGCCGGCCTTCTCGCTCGCGATCTTGCCCAGTGTGTCGCCGAGGATGCGCGTGTGGTCGAGCGCCACGCGGGTGATGACGCACAGCTCCGGATGCACCGCGTTGGTGGCATCCAGTCGACCGCCGAGCCCGACCTCGAGCACGGCGATGTCGCACTCCCGGTCGCGGAAGGCCTCGATACCGAGCAGGGTGGAGAGCTCGAAGAAGGTGGTCTCCGGTGCGCCGGGTCGCGCGAAGTCGGCCAGCATGTCGTGGATGCGACCCGTGGCCTCCCGTTCGGACAGCACCCGACCATCGATGCGGAACCGCTCCACGTAGCGATGCAGATGCGGAGACGTGAACAGCCCCGTGCGGTAGCCGGCGCGGCTCAGGCATGCCGCGATCATCGTCGCGACACTGCCCTTGCCGTTGGTCCCGCCGACCAGCACGTAGCGCTGGTCGAGGTCGGGCCGGCCGCGGTACTCGAGTGCCTGCGACATCCGGCTAACGCCCATACGGATGCCGCGCGACTCGAGGGCGAAGAGCTTCGCGATGGCGTCTCGGTAGCGCACGGTCTGTCAGAGGGATCAACGGGAGACGATGGCGGCGAGGTGACGCCCCGAGCGCTTGCCCTCGCGCCGGTAGGAGTAGAAACGCTCCGGCTCACAGCGGGTGCAGCCGGCCACATCATCGATTTGTGAGGACGCCAGGCCCAGGCGCTGGAGCTTCGCAACCACGACCGCCGTCAGGTTGACGTGGGGCTTGTCTCGATCGCGGTCGACAGCGTCGGCTTCGGGCGCCGCGGCGTGCAGCTCGGCGGCCACGTCCTCGCCCACCTCGAAGCAACAGCTGCGGATGTGCGGAAAGATGGCGGCCTGCAGCGCACCGGTGCCGATGCCGCGTTCCTCGAGCTGCGCGACCGCCTGCTCCAGCACGCCGCGCACCGTGCCACGCCAGCCGGCATGCACCGCGGCGACCGTGCCACTTTCGGGATCCCCGAACAGGACCGGCACGCAGTCCGCGACTCGCACGCCGATCGCCCGCCCCCCCGGCGGCGCGAGCAGGGCGTCGGCCTCACGCTGGCGCAACTCCTGCGGCGCGACTTCCCCGTCGGCCACGCGCAGCTCACAGCCGTGCACCTGGCTCACCTCGTAGAGGGCGCCGTCGGGGTAGCCGACCGCCGCCGCGAAGCGCTTGTGGTTCTCGAGCACGCTCTCGGCATCATCCCCGACGGCGCGCCCCAGATTGAACGAGCTGAAGGGTTCGGCGCTGACCCCGCCGCTGCGCAAGTTGAAGGCGTGCCGGAAGCCGTGCCGCTCGAGCAGGGGCGAACGCAGGACGTCTCCCATGGAGCGAAACCTAGCACTACTTGATTAGGCCCTGTTCGGATGATCGCGCACGACCCGGTTTTGTAGCGTTCGGGAGGTGCTCGGCTCGTGCTAGCCCTGCGTTTCGCACCAGTTCGAGCGCAGTGGTGGCGCATTGCGCAGCCTGGCGGGGTCCTCTATGTTCGCCCGCCGGCCGTACCCGCGTGGGGCGCGGCTGCAGGAGTCCCGCCGTGTCGAAACGCTTCCCTTCTGACGACTGGGCCCGAGCGCTAGGCGATGCGCTCGCCGCGAGTGACGCCTACCGGACCGCTGCCGATGGCTGGGCCCCAGGACTGCTGGCGCTGGTGATCGCCGAGCAACCAGACGCGGAGGCCGCCGTCATCGAACTCACTGCGGACGGCGCGAGCGCGGGCCGCGCCCTCCCCGCCGCCGACGCCGAGGCCGGGGCGGCGATCGTGCTCAGTGCCGCGGCGGACGTCTGGGAGGGCTTGCTGTCCGGCGAGCGGGACGCGGTCAAGGCGCTAATGGGTGGCGACGTGAAGGTTCGGAAGGGCGACCTGGCCACCCTGGTCGGGCAGGTCTTCGCTTACGCCGAGCTGATGAAGGTGGCCGCCACCCTCGACTGACCCGCGCGATCGACACACCCGCTCGCCGGCCGTCGACGGGCGGCCCAGCTCGGGGAAGGCCACCGACTGCGCACGAAAAAGCCTCGACCCCCGTTGGGGGCGAGGCTGGTGCGGACGAGAGGACTTGAACCTCCACGGGGTTGCCCCCACTAGATCCTTAGTCTAGCGCGTATGCCAATTCCGCCACGTCCGCGGGAGGCGACACATCTACC
>JAPPOT010000528.1 GCA_028817855.1 Myxococcales bacterium | reverse complement strand
ATCTCGCACGTCAGACATCGAGGCTCGGACTCGGCTTCCGAGCTCTACCGCGCCCGCCCCGCAACTTCCCTTGGAAGATAATCAAGGGATAATCAAGGGATAATCAAGATAATCTAGCCATGACTCGATGTCCGGTCCCGAGGATAACCTCCTCGAAGGTGTCCATCGAATCGGGGGAGGATCACCGTCTGCGGGCACCCGCCGGGGTGCACGGTCACAGCTCGAAGCTCGGAACCCGGTCATCGCAGGGATCCGACCCGAGCTCGGCGGGCACCGGGATGCGGCGGTAGAACTCCCCGAAGTTGAAGTTGCCGTTCACGCTGCGCTGCATGAAGGTTTCGCCCTCCCACTCCTCCGTCAGCCAGTACTCCGTCTCCACGGTGATGTAGACCTCGCTGCGCCTGTAGATGAGCATCGCACCCGGGAGGTCGGCCGCCTTGCGGAACGCGTTCGAACAGACGCCGTCGAGTCCCCGCCCGAGCCATGCGTCCGTGCCGTATCCGTCTTCGCGCACCCTCAACGTGGCGAGTGACCAGGTGTCACCCCAGCCCCCGACCCCGTACTCGAGCGACGCGCATGCGGACAGGTCCACGTCGCCAAGCGCGCCCACCACGTCAGGGCACTTCGCCCACAGGCCGGTGAGCTCGCTCGGCAGCTCGCCGACCGCGGGAAACTGCGTGATGCCAGGGTCCCAGCAGTCGCCCGGCAGCGCCGCCACAGTGCCCGTCTCGAAGCGGAAGAGCCCGTCCCCGGCGAGCATGTATGTGGTGTCACCTTGCTCGTAGAGGTACCCGACGTACACCTCGGCCGCGCGCGCAAAGCCCACGGCGGCGTCTCCCTTCACGCCGAAGGGCCGGTATGCACAGCTCGCGTTTCCCGCCGGATCCAGCATGTGCATCTCGTCGCCCGCCACGGCGTAGGCGGTGTGCAGGACTTCTCGGCAGAGCGTGATCGGATCGATCGACGGGCGACCATAGGCGAGCTGGGTACGGATCTGTTCGAGCTCAGAGCCCTCCATTCTGCAGCGGTAGAAGGTCCCCTCGCGGCCAAACTCCGGAAGCTCCAGCTGGCAGCCCCCGTCGCAGTCGCTCAGCAGGTCGAGCGCGCCGGGTTCCCCAGCGTCGTCGGGCACGCAACCGGCCGCGTTTCCGTCTCCCACGCAGCGGCTGCCGCCGGGGCACTCCCGGTTGACGCCGCAGGCGAGCCGACACACGCCCTCGACGCAGGCCCCGGCGCAGGGGTCGTATGCCATGACCACACACTCGGAGCCCGCGGGCAGATCGCCGTTGTCGACGTCGATGGCGACCTGGTTGTCCTTGCTGCAGGCAAACAGACAGCAGGCCAGCAGGACGCGGGGCACGACTCGGAAGACCTGGGATCGGATTGTGGGCATCGATGTCCTCTCGCTGCGCTCGAAGGTCGCGAAATGCTCAGCCATCAGAAACGGAACTCGGGAAGGCCGTCCTCGCACGGATCGACGAAGCCATCGTCTGGCTCCACCCGTTTGAGCGTCCTCTGCACGCTGTCGTCGGCCGACCCGGCCGGCGCGAACACCAGGTATTCACCCTCCGCGTCTCCAACGATCGTGGCCGGGGTGAGCTGGGCGCTCACGGAGCCCAGCGCACTCTGCAGGACCACGAGGCCGTCCTCGGGGCCGCGCCGGAACGCGGTGTCGCAGGCGGTGGGCTGGGGCACGCCGATGGGTGCCTGCGTGTGAAGCTGCTGGCCAAAGCCATCCTCGCGGATGTAGTAGACCAGCCGCGCGCGCTGCACCGACTCGCTCCAGCTCCCATCGCATCCGTCGCGCAGGTTCGTCGCGAAGATGTCCGTCCGTTGGTCGCACTCGACCCACAGCCCGGCCAGATCGCTGGCCGGTTCATCGATGCGAGGGAAGGTGGCCACGTCGCACGCGTCCTGTCGGTTGTCGCAGCCATCCAGCACGGCGTGCTCCTCTTCGGATAGACCGGGGAGAAACTTCGCCAGCCGGGCCCCGTTCGCGGCGTAGGCGGGCCGGCCGGCTGCGTCGAGCACCGTGGGCGCGCCGAGCGGAGCCCAGCTGTAGATCTCGCCGTCCACCTCGCGGAGCTCCTCGTACTGGAAGGAGGCCGGCATCCAACTGCCGTAGCAGGTCCTGACCATCCGCTCGCCGGCTCGACCCACGAGGCTGCAGTCGGCGTCTCCGCTCGCCGATGAGAGCCCGCGCACGATGGTCCTCGAAGAATGCTGGAAGTCGCGGTCGCAGGCGGCCGTGTGGTCGAAGTCGGGGTCCTGCAGCTGCTGCTCCGCGAAGGTCCCGCAGTTCGCAAAGACGCCCTCCAGCTCGAGCGGGTCGATGCCGATCTGGCACCCGTCGCGGAGACCGCAATCGCTCAGCAGGTCCAACGGCTCGTAGTCCGCGACCTGCCGCATGGGCGCGTCCAGGCACACCGCCTGGTCCTCGATCAGCTCGCAGGACTTGCCAGTCGGGCAGGAGTAGTTCTGGTCACAGGCTTCGCGACACTCGCCTTCGACGCACACGCCGTCGCAGGGGGCCTGACCGTCGCAACTGGCCATCGAGCCGTCCGAGTCGTCGACATCGATGCGGTTCTTCTTTTCGCAACCCCCGCCGAGCACGAGGATGCCGAGCAGGCCGGTACGGGTGAGGTGAACGAGGGGCATGTCGATCGACTCCTTTAGTACGCAACTCGGCGGATGGCGACCTGTAGGACGGGCACGACCGCCCTCGCGGTGACTCCGCCCAGGCTGATCGAGTGCAGGTCGATGCCGCCCGCTGCGCTCGGCACGAAGCCCGCGAACGCGAGCGCCTCCAAGTCGACGAACCCGCGGGCAAGTATCATCACTCGGTGACCGGCTTCGCGAGCCACTTCTTCGCGGACGCCCGTGGCGTCGCCGGTCAATACCAGGGTGTCTTCCGAGAACCCCGACCACAGCAGGTCGGCACGGGCCCGCAGGGCGAGCCGCTGCGGCCACACCAGCCACTGCACCCGCAGCCGTCCCTCCGCCGCCGCCGAGACTCGGTCCTCGTCGAGGATGAAGGCACCCATCGCCCCCGCGCGCAGCGAGTTGTAGCTCTCGACCTGAAAGCCACCGCCCCCACCGGCGAGGAGTCCGAAGCGGGGGGATGGCTCGACGCGCAGGCTGAGCAGCAGCAAGCCGCGGTTGAACCAGCGCGTTTCGTCGAAGAAGGGGGGAGCCGTGGGATCGGGCATGTCGCCGAGCTGCGCGAGGGTGGTGTCGAACCACTCCGCCTCGTAGCCGGTGCGCGCCTCCAGGCGCAGCGTCGACGGCCTCGACACCCACCACGCCTCGATCCGCGTGGCGAAGCGGTCGGTGTCGACGAAGCGGCCATCGCCCGTGGCGGTGAACGAGGAGACGGCCCCGCGCGCCACCACGCCCAGCGCGTCCGGCGCATAGCCGATCGTCGCGTCTGCTGCGATGCGATAGTCCCCGTCGGCGTCGGACAGCCGAACGGCGCCCAGGCTGGCGTCCAGCACCACGTGGTCAGCCCAGGGGCCCAGGTCCACCAGGTATGCGCGCGCGACCCGCGTCACGTCGTCGGTGTCATCGGCGCGGGCGAGGTCGAAGAGCGCCTGAACGCGGCGCACGGTCTCCGGCGAGGCGCCATCGGACTGCAGCCACCGTGCGGTGGCCTGCCGGGCCTCGGAAAGGTCGCCGGTCAGCGCCAGCGAGACGGCCGAGAGCACCTCGCCCCCGACCCCCTCGTCCTGCGGAGATGTCGCCCCGTCGTCGAGCACCGCGAGGAGATCGCCGGTCAGCGCAGACAGAAGCTCGGCGACCTGCCGGAGCAGCGCGGCGTCCGGGGGGCGGGTTCGGTACGCCTGCTCGAGCTGCACCAGAGCATGGAGCCGCCGGACCAGCGCCCGGCCCGCCTCGCGCCGCGCGTTCGAGAGCCTGGGGAGCGACCGCTTCAACAACTGCCGCGCCTGTTCGGTCAGGTCGGCATGCAGCGCGGCCGTCGCCTCGCGCGCGGCGGCCAGCTCGGCCTCCAGCCGCGCCCAAAGTTGCGCGTCGGTCGCCGCCTCCAGACGCCGCTGCAGCAGCGCCTGTGCCCGCTCGGCGGCTTCGAAGCGGTCCTCGAGCGTGGCGGCTTGCGCTCCGAGCTCGGCCCGGCGCTTGCGCCTCGCCGCATCGTCTTCCAGCGCTGCGTATGCCGACATGAAGAGCGGCAGGGCGAGGCGCTCCAGCGAGGACGAGTCCTGCGGGTGGCGTGACGCCAGCGCCTGGACGTCCATCAGCAAGTGATGGAGGAGCTTGGCCGCGCGTAGCACCTCGGCGCTCTGCTCCGGGAGGGCAGCGCACAGGTCCAGCTCTCGGTCGGCGGCCGCGCCCAGGTGCTGCAACGCCCGCACCAGCTGCTGACTCGAGAAGCCCGACTGCAGCACCTCGAGGGCTGCGAGGTAGAAGGTGAGCCGCGACGTCAGAGCGTCGCGGCGTGGACCTGCGCGCTGTTGCGCCCGACGCGCCAGGCTGGCAGGCAAGGCGGCCGCATCGAGCAGCAGCAGCGCGCGCAGACGGCTCAGCGGGCGGTCGCCCAGCGTATCGCCTGTCGCCTGCGCGCAGACGTTGGGGAGATGGGCGGCCACGTCGGAATCCCCGCAGAGCGTGGCGAGGGAGCGGCGAATGATCTCGTTCTGAACGTAGCCCCCCTCGAAGGCCGGGGCGTCCGGCAGGGACCGCTCGATGATGGGCAGGAGCTGCAGCGCCTCGACCGCGCTCTCGCCGATCGCGGGCCACGGCCGTTCGCCCACGGCGCGTACCTCACGCAGCCGCGACAGCAGTCGTTCACGCAGCTCCGGGTCAGCTGCCAGGAGTACCGGGATCTGGCCGTCGACGTCGGTCCGCGTGCCGGAGAGCACCTCGCAGGCGTGCTCGAGAGCGCCGAGAGCCGCGGCGGTCCGGGGCCCGACGGTGTCGGCGGCAGGGAGGCTCGACGCCCTGCAAGCGGCTTCCACGGCGCCGAGCGGATCGCTGGCCGGACACCGCGACGGCTCGGCCGCGACGGGGCGCGTGGAGAGCAGCAGAACGACGTAGACCGGAGCCACCCACGGGACTCGCGCGCGGATGGGAATCCGACGCGAGCGGCGCGGGTCATCCGGGCCTGGGGCATCGAAGGCGCCCCGCGGTGCGCGACTGGACAGGCGATGCATGCGGTGACTCGACGACGGGAAGGCTCGCGACTAATGGGCCCGGGGCGAAGAGAGTCAGAGGAAACCGAGCGCGAAAACGGATCGCGAAGAGGCCGCTGCACCGCTCCGGCTGCATAGCAGGCGTCCGAGCTCGAGACCACCGCCGACGGGCCATCGGCACGACGGGCGGCTGCGGGCGACCGGCTGAGCACGCGTAGTCACCAGGCCGGCACTACCCCAATCTGCAAACCGTGTGGGTCAGTCTGTCGGAGCAGCACGATGGCCTCTACACGATGCTCGAGGAGAAGACGGTCGTGCACGACAGCATCTGGAGCGGCGGCGGCGGGACACGGTGCAGCGGCGAAGCGATCCTGCTGGCACCCAGCGCTGGCGACTACCGCATCGTCGTGTCGGCACGCACGCGATCGAGGGGCCGCTGGAGGTCGTGGCGGTCAAGCGGAGTCCCCAATAGGAGCTTGCTTCCCTGGCAAACGGCCGGCATCGCACGCCGCGCAGCTATGTCAGTTGCATCACGCTACCAAATCATGTAGAAGCAGTTGCGTCATGCAACTATCTGGAAGAGGGCTCGATGAACGAAGGTCACGTCGCCAGGGTTCGGGTCGAGGAACACGGCCATGTTCTCAAGATCACGCTCGACAATCCCGCGAAGATGAACGCCATCACTCCCGAGCTGATGGGGCAGCTGTCGGATGCGCTCACGCGCCTGGATCGGGGGCCGGAGTTGAGGGCCGGCGTGCTCTGCGCGGCCGGTGATCATTTCACCAGCGGACTACCTCGCGAATACGCAGTTGCCGACACTCGCGAAGCGCAGCGGCGCTGCGATCGTCTACAGGCCATTCCGCTTGCCCACGCTGATGAAGCAGGTGGGGAACCGCCCGACGACCGTGGAGTGCATGAGCAAGCTGCGCTACGCGGGCACCGACCTCGCCCGCTGGTCGCGCAAGTACGGCGTCCCGCTTCAGCACAATCCCCA
This sequence comes from Myxococcales bacterium, assembly GCA_028817855.1. Lineage (GTDB taxonomy): Bacteria > Myxococcota_A > Polyangia > Polyangiales > JAFGIB01 > JAOUOP01. The sequence goes on along the minus strand of JAPPOT010000528.1, from coordinate 2,274 downwards.
CCTGCTCGCGGCGGATGGGGACGAGCTCCTGCGAGGCGTCCTCGTTGCAGCGCAGGGCGGCAAGGCCCCGGAGTACACGAACGCGGTCTTCGAGGCGATGTGGAACGGCACGCGTGATCTGAGCCAGCGAGCGACCCTCATCGAGACGCTCGAGGAGGCCGGACTCGAGGCCACGAAGCTACTGGAGCGCACCACGCGGCCCGAGAGCATCGACATGCTCGAGTGCGAAACCGCCGGCGCCGTGGAGCGTGGCGTCTTCGGCGCGCCGAGCTTCCTGGTGGAGGACGAGCTCTTCTTCGGCAACGATCGGTTGGACTTCGTCGCCGCTGCGCTCGCGGCGTAAGTCGGCCTATCTCCTGCGCCGGGAGCGACTTCGACTCGTGCCCGCCGCACCGCTGTTGCTCAGGGCAGGGCCCGCCACGGCCGAGAGCTCCTGCGGCTTGAGCGGCCGCCCGTCGCGCGACATCACGCTCATGCGTGCAATCGGCTCACCCGTCGCGCGCTCGACGAACACCAGTCGCTCGCCCGCGGGGTGCGGCTTGTGCGCGTCGCCCCAGTGGGTCATGGCAAGCAAGACAGGCTGGAGGTCTAGACCCTTTTGCGTCAGGGCGTACTCGTGGCGCTCACCGGACCCCACCGGACGCTTCTCGAGGATTCCCTCCTCAACGAGTCGATTGAGGCGGTTGGTGAGGATGTTCTTCGCGATGCCCAAGCTGGCCTCGAACTGCTGGAAGCGCCTCGGACCGAAGAAGGCGTCGCGCAGGATGAGCAGCGTCCAACGCTCGCCGATGACTTCGAGCGTCTGGGCCAGCGAGCAGTTCATGTGGCTGAAGGATTTCAGCTTCATCCAGGCCAACGTATCCGCAGGGGTTGCGTCATACAACCTAGCATGTCACGAAGGTTGCATGATGCAACTTCCTGAAATCGCTCAGCGGCCCTTGTGCCACCTGGAGGAGATCATCCGCCAGGAGGAGTCGCGCCCATGAAGCCCGTTTGCCTCGTCATCGGCGCGGGCGCCGGCATCGGCGGACACGTCGGCAAGCACTTCGCCCGCCGCGGCTACCACGCAGTGCTCTGTCGACGGACCGACCAGGAGGGGCTCGACGCACTCGTCGACGGGATCATCGAGGAGGGCGGCTCCGCATCAGGGTATCTCCTCGATGCGGTTGCCGAGGGCACCATCGAGAACCTGGTGAACGAGGTCGAGTCCGACGTCGGCCCCATCGAGGTGGTCGTCTTCAACCTGGGTGCCCAGATCGGCGACCGCCCGCTCTCGGACACCAGCTACAAGGCATTTGAGCTGGGTTGGCGCATCGCCACGTTCGCCCTCTTCCGACTGGCGTCCAGCGTGTGCCCGCGGATGGAGCAGCGGGCGAAGGGTACGCTCCTGGTCACCTCCGCGACCGCAGCGGTACGCGGCAACGCGGGACAGCATTCCCACGCTGCCGCCATGGGTGGCCGACGCATGCTCTGTCAGAGTCTGAATGCGGAATTCGCCCCCAAGGGCATCCACGTGGCGCATCTGCTGATCGACGGGGCGGTGGACGCACCCGACACGCTCGGTCGCATGCTGGGCGCGGAGGCGTTCCAGCGGCTGCGCGAGAGTCGCGGCCTGGAGCGGGAGGGGCTCCTGCTCCCCGAGAAGGTCGCCGAGACCTACTTCCACGTGGCTCAACAGCACCGCTGTGCCTGGACCCACGAGCTGGACCTGCGCGCCTACTCCGACCGCCCCTGGTGGAACCACTAGAACCCATCCCACAACCTCCTCGCGGCGCCTTTCGGGCGGGACGGCGTCGCCCGCGCCATCACCTCACGCTCAACAATACCCGCGCATTGCCTCGGTTCGCCGATGCCCCGCTCGACGCCGTCGCGCTCCGAAATCCATCCACGGGAGGCGTGAGATGGGTTCTAGCCCTCTCGGTGTCGAAGATCTCGAGGTCGTCGACGAGCGGGGCCGTGAGCACGCCGTTCGAGGCATGGCGCGCCAAATTCTCTAAGGTTGCAGCATGAAACCTAATATGCGACCTATGGTTGCGTCACACAACCAATGTGCCGACCCACGAACCAGGAGGCAATCATGCGCGCCTCAACCGCATGGGCAACGTCATGCCTCCGGGCGGTCAGATCACCACCGAGGACTTCCGGCTTCTCGATGACTGGCTCGCAGAGGGCGCTCCGGGCGCCACGATCGGCGACGCGGAGTGCGAAGCCGCAGCCGCCGGGAGCCCGACCCCTCCCACCGGCAGCCCGCACGGGGAGGCCCCCGGCGACCCG
>JAPPOT010000262.1 GCA_028817855.1 Myxococcales bacterium | reverse complement strand
CGCGCTGGAGCACGAGCGCCCCGAGACCCTCGAGCAGCGCGCGCGCGTGCTGGTCGAGGCGCTGCTCCTCGCCTATCGCGTCGACCCGCGTCTCGACCACGTGCTCTGCCAGGAGGTCCCGAAGGTCGGCGAGCTCGAGAAGGTCTACGGCTTCGAGCAGCAGCTGGCCCAGGTCTGCCGAAGCTTCCTGTTCACCGCGAACGAGTCGATCCGCGCGATCGACGTCGACCGTGCCATCTTCCTGATCGTCAACGCCGTACCCGGCGTGATCCGCGCCGCGGTCCAGGGCGACCCCGAGGGAACCGGCGACAGCCGTCTGGCGGGCGAGCTGTCGGACATGCTCGTGCGCTACCTCTCGCAGCGGGGCGTCTTTCCGAGCCCAGCGACCGCCCACCCGGCGCGGGGTTCGGAAACCGCTTCCCCGCAGCGAGCCGGGCTCAGAGCCGCAGCTTGCCGTTGATCACGTCCTGATAGAGCTGTTCGGTCAGCTCCGTATACTCACCCTCCTCCGGGTGCAGGACGTAGATCGGATCGCTGGTCTTGTTCGGATCGAAGCCATCCGCTTGCAGGTCGTTCTTCTTCATCTTGAAGGTGCCCGTGGTCTGGATGGCCTTGGTCAGGCGCACGAAGAGGGGGCGTGCGTAGCTCGGCAGCGCCGCCTCCACATGCTGGCGGAAAGCGGACGGGTCGAAGCCCCCATTGCCGATCACCATGGAGGCCATGCCCGCGCGGCCGTCGGTGCCTTCGACCTGGACGCCGTAGACGTTCACCTCCGCGGCGGGCGGCCACTTGGAGATCTGCTCCTGAACCTCGGTGGTGGAGACATTCTCCCCCTTCCAGCGGAAGGTGTCGCCGACCCGGTCGGTGAAGTAGAGGTTGCGCTGGCGATCCATGCGCAGCAGGTCACCAGTGTTGAAGTACGCATCCCCCTGGCCGAAGGCATTGCGGATGACCTTCCCCTCCGTGGCCGCGGCGTCGCGATAGCCGTCGAAGGCCTTGGACGCCCCCTCGATCTTCCCGAGCAGGATGCCCGGCTCGCCGGGTGGCGCCTTGACCAGCCGGCCATCGTCGCGGCGGACGAAATCCTGCGTCTCCTCGTCCCAGCGGGCCAGCACCATGCCCGGCAGCGCCGGCCCCACCGAGCCGACCACGTTACGGAAGTTGATCGTGATGCAGTTGCCCTCGGTGGCCCCGTAGAACTCGGACACCCGCTTGATGCCAAAGCGCTGCTGGAACTTCGGCCAGATGTCGGGGCGCAGCCCGTTACCGGTGACGATGCGGATCTTGTGATCCCGATCCTGATCCGAGGGCTCGCTGTTCATCAGATAGCGACAGAGTTCACCGATGTAGATGAAGGAGCTCGCATCGTAGCGGCGCACGTCCGACCAGAAGCGGGAGCGCGAGAACCGGCGCGCGAGCGCCATCGTGGCACCGGCGGTGATGACGCTCCCAGTCGCGAGCATGATCGCATTGCTGTGGTAGAGCGGCAGGCAATTGTAGAGGACGTCGCCCTTGCGGTAGCGCAGCCCCAGCGATGCCCAGACCGCCCCGGCACGGAACAGCCGCAGGTGCTTGATGATCGCGGCCTTCGGCATTCCGGTGGTACCGCTGGTGTAGATGTAGGCCGCCAGATCACCGAGCTTGTGCTGCGCGGTCTCCGCGGGATTGTCCGATGACATCGCGCTCGCCAGCGCACCGAAGTCGGGCGCGTCCGCCTCGCATGGCCGCGCCTCGTCCTGGTCCACGTGCACGTGCCCTGCGATCGCGGGCAGCTCGCCGCGCACCTCCTCGAAGCTCGACCACACCTCCGAGCCGATCACCGCGTGGCTCGGCTCGCAGATGCGCAGCGCATGCACGAGCACGTCTCCCGTCAGCTGATTGTTGATCAGGCTGGCGACCGCCCCGAGCTTGTGCAGCCCGTAGATGTGGAAGAGGTACTCGGGACGGTTCTCGAGCACGAGGGCGACCACATCGCCGTGCCCCACGCCGAGGGACCGGTACGCTTCTGCGTATCGATTCACCGCTGCGTTGGCCTCCGCGTAGCTGTAGCGCCGTTCCTCGAAGAGCAGGAAAGGCACATCTGGCTGGCGCCCGGCGTGGCGCTCCAGCTGCAGGGCGATGGTCTCGTTGGAGCCGGGGCGGGCGAACGCCAGCCCACGGACCCCTCTGCTGATTTGGCGAAGTGTGTGTAGCATCGAGAAGCACCGCGCACGCCGCGCTCGGCGGGTGCGCGCAAGGGGTTACGACATGGGACGTGTTGCGACCTTCAGCGGTAGTGGGGAACCCAACCGCCCTCGTCCCTGAATAGGCGGACGCAGCGGATGGCTTTACGGTCGGTCAGCATGAAGCGGTGGTGGCGCTTGGCCGGAACGACGATCAGGTCGCCGGGCTCCACGACCACGCGCATCCAGGCATCCTGGTTGGAGCGGATGTCGAAGATGCCATCGCCCTCTAGAACGAAGCGCACCTCGTCGTCGTCGTGGGAGTGCTCGTCGACGAACTTGGCGCAGATGGCATCGAGGTTCGGCGTCTGCGGCGTTAGCTCGACCACGTCCTCCTGGACGTAGCCGCGCGCCTCCTTCAGGCGATCCACATCCGCCCGATAGGCCGACTCTTGCGTCGGGTGGAGCTCGTAGTGCACGCCCTGCTCTCGAAGCTCGGTCGCGCCGATCTCACTTTGACCGTCCAACCAATGCGCCTTCATTCGATCCCTCCGACCAACTTCGCCTTCGTAGCGCCGCTGCCAACGGCAGCGGAGAACCCGAGCTCGCGCATGCGAAGGCTCGCCTCGAACAGGTAGTGGTAGCACTCGGCCTGGGTCTTGGCCTTCACCCAATCTCGGCCCCAGACGTACACACCGTGCCTGCGCACGAGCACTGCCTGGCTGCGTGGGTAGGCCTCGATCGCTTCCGCCATGCGGTCGGCCAGCTCGCTCTCGCGCGCGGTGTTGTCGATGATCGGGACGACCAGGCGGTCGTAGTAGCCGTGCCCCTCAATGCCCTTGATCATCTCGAGCTCGGTGCATTCGAAGGTGTCCGCATCGCCCAGCGTCGCCAGCATGGCGTACATCGCGTGACTGTGGATGACCGCGCCGGCGTCGCGGAGCCGGAAGGCATTGTAGAAGAGCGGCGCGCACTCGCTGGGCTTGAGGCTTGCATCCGCGGGCGCCTCGAGCACCTCGCCCTGCTCGTCCATGACGTAGACATCGGCGCCCCGGATGCGCTCCTTTTGCACGCCGCTGGGCGCCATGTAGACGCGCCCACCCTGGCGGATGCTGATGCCGCCGCCGGTCCCGCTGACCCAGCCGAGACCGTAGAATTGCTGGCAAAGCTCCGCGATCGTCTGCGCGGGGCTGGGGGTGCTGTCGGAGCCTCCTGACGGCAGGGCCGAGCTCATGGCAGGCCTGTTTAGCAGGGGTCCCAGGCCGCGTCGAGGGGCCGCCCTTGCCCCCCGGGGGCGCTTCGTGAGATGCGGTCAAGTCGAGCGAGAAACCGGCAGGGATGAGCGACGCGCCCGCACGAATCGGCCCCTACGAGGTGGAGGGCCGCCTGGGCGCCGGGGGCATGGGTGAGACCTACCTGGCGCTTCGCCGGGGTCCCGGCGGCTTCGAGCAGCGGGTCTGCCTCAAGCGCATTCGTCCAGAGGTCGCGCAGGACGCCGAGTTGGTCCGCCAGTTCATGGCGGAGGCCCGCATCATGGCCAGGCTGCGCCACGCGACCATCGCCCAGGTCCTCGACTTCGGCGAGGACGACGGTCAGTACTACCTCGCGCTCGAGCTCATCGAGGGCATGGACCTGCGCGAGCTCCTGTTGGGCCGGCCACCCCTGGACGCCGACACGCTGCTCCACGTGGCGCTCCAGCTGACGGCAGCCCTCGACGTCGCACACCGCGCGGACGGCGGCGCCGTCATCCATCGCGACGTGTCCACCTCGAACGTGCTGGTCAGCCGCGAAGGCGAGATCAAGCTCACCGATTTCGGCATCGCCCGCTCGCTCGACGGTCCCGTCCACACACGCAGCGGCGTCATCAAGGGCAAGGTCCCGTATCTGGCGCCGGAGTACGCACGCACGGGTCGCTTCGATATCCGCAGCGATCTCTTCTCCCTCGGCGTCACGCTCTACGAGTGCGCCCGGGGTGAGCGCCCTTACGACGGCGCGACGGACATCGACACCTTCGAGCGTGCAGCCAGCGGCGAGCACGTAGCGCTCTCGGATGCGTGCCCCACCCTGCCCGCGGCGTTGACCGCATGTATCGAGCGCCTCATCGACCCGGACCCGGACCGCCGCCCCGGGAGCGCCGCCGACCTGCTCGAAGCGCTCGAAGCCATGCCACCTCCGGGGCCGCGCGCCCGACGCGCGCTAGCGGAGGATGTTCGACGCCTCGGCCGCCCGCGCGTGGTGGAGTCGGCGCGCCGCCCCACCCCCGCAGAGCTCGCGGCGCCCGTACCCGGCCAGCAGTCGATCCCCGCACCCGAGACCCGCCCGCAGGCGGGAACCCCCGCTGCATCGCGCACGGGGCGCATTCGGGGCCCGTGGGTCGCGCTCTCGATTGCGCTGACGCTGGCCATGGTGGCCCTCGTGGTCGCCCTGCAGCAGCGGGAGCCTGCGCTCACCCACGAGGTCGTGCCGGAACCCTCGCCCGCGGCCACTCCGGCGGCGCCCGAGCCGGCCGACGATGCCTCCCCCCCGGTGGAGCCCGAGCCGGTCGTGGTCCTCCCGGAGGGCCGCAGTGCCGACGACGACGCCCAGCACGAGCAGCCGACCGCGCCCGCACGCCTCGAGGTGGTCGTGCTGCCGTTCGGCGAGGTGACCGTGAACGGCAGGCCGCGCGGCACCTCCCCGGTGGCGCTGCGCCTACCGCCAGGCGCCCATCGCATCACGGCTCGCAACGGCGACCGCACGTTTCAGAAGCAGGTCACGCTCGAGGCAGGTGAGCGCCGTCGCGTCGTCCTGAAGTGAGCGGCAGGGCCTCCTACTCCTCCGAGGACGAGCGCTTCTGGTCTTCCAGCAGGCCCAGCCCGATGGCCATGGCCTTGCGCGCGCGCTCGAGGACCTGTTCCTCCGCGGCGCGTTTGGCGCGCGCACGGTCGAGTCGCGCCTGCAGCTCCTCGGCCTGCTCGTTCTTCTCGTCGCGCTCCGCGGTCAGGCTCGCGATCCGGGCCTCGAGCTCGGTCTTCGCGCCCTCCGCGTCCTCGACCTGGTCCTGGAGCAGCTGGTGCTTGGTCTCGGCCTCGGCGAGGGAGCGCCCCAGGCGCGCCAGCTCCTTCTGGTGCTTGTCGGCGAGCTCACCCTGGGCCTTGGCATGGGTCTCCTCGAGCTCCTGCTTGGCCGCCTCCAGCTCGGCACGACCGCGCGCCTCGGCGTCCCCGACGCGCTGCTCGGCGGCTTCCTCCAATTCGGAGCGCTGGGACTCGAGCGCCGCGGCCTGGATCTGCTGGGCCTCCTCCTGGGCGGCCGAGAGGGCCGCTTCGTGGGCCGCACGCTGCTCCTCCAGCGCCGCAGCCTCCGCCGCCCGCGTCGCAGCCAGCGCGGCCTCGTGCTCCTGTTTGGCCTCCTCCAGCGCCTCCGCGTAGGCCGCATCGGCTGCCGCGCGTGCGGTCTCGGCCTCTTCCTTCTGGGCGGCCATGGCAGCCGCGTTGCTCGCCTTCAGGCCTTCGATCTCGGCGTCAAGCTCCTTGGAGCGCGCCTCGCTGCGCTCCGCCCGCGCCTTCATGTCCTCGACCCGCTTCCTGGCGCCTTCCTTGTCGGCGGTCAGCTGGTCGACCACATCCCGGGTCTTCTCCAGCTCGCGCTGGATCTCCAGGGCCTGGTCCTGCAGATCCGCCTGCTTGCGCTCCAGCGCGAGGCTCTTGTCGTTGCCCTCGATCAGCTGCTTGTCACGCGCCGCAACCTGATCTCGCAGGTCCAGCAGCTCCCGGTCCTTGCGGTTGAGCTGCTCCCGCAGGTCGAGGAACTCCCGGCTCGAGACCCCGCCACTCTTGCGCGCACCGCCGGCCGCCGCAGCGGCCTCCGCCGACGCCGCTCGCTGCTCCGCGGCCTCCAGCGCCGCCTCCGATTCCTCGCGCGCCCGCTGGGCATCGGACAGCTGGCCCTGCGCCTGCTGGAGCTCGATCCGCAAGCGCTCCAGCTCCTCCTGAGCGGCCCCGTCGCCGCTGCTGACGGCGGTGATGTCTTCGGCCGGCTTGGCCGCGGGCGCGGCTGCCGCCTCGGGCGCCCCGAGCACCTGCCGCGTGGGCTCGTCGGAGGGCGCGGCGATAGCCGCGTCGTCGGTCACCAGGGCCTCGAAGGCGTTGTCCGTGAACTTCTCGGTCTCCGGGTCGGCCGCCGCGACCTCGGGCTCGTCGGCCACCTCGACCAGGTCCGACTCGTCGAAATCCTCGAGGTCGTCGATCTCGATCGCGTCGTCGTCGTCGGCATCGAGCTCGATCACCTCCGCTTCGGCCGACGCGCCATTGGTCTGCAACTCCACGAACTGGCTTACGCGCGTGAGCAGATCGGAGAAGGCGATCGGCTTGTGGATGTAGTCCTCAGCGCGCGTGCGCAGCTTCTTGTGCTGCTCGAAGGTCTCCTCCGTCGCCTCGCTCGAGAGGATCATCAGGGGCACATCCTTGAGCCCCGCGCTCTTCTTGATCTTCTTGCAGACCAGGAAGCCGTTCATGCCCGGCAGCTCGATCGTGAGCAGGATCAGATCGGGAGTGGAAGCGTCGGCAAGCTCGAGGCCCGCGGGGCCGTCGCTGGCGACATCAACCGTCGCACCCATCGCTTCGAAGTTGTTTCGGAGCTCGTCGGCAAAGCCGTTGTCGCTCTCGAACACCAGAATCCGTTGGCCCATGCCCGTCCTCCGAGGGGGTGCGGCTCACCCCAAGTAGACAACACAGGATAGTTTTGCGGGTTTCTCGGTGTCAACCGCGACGTCGGAAAACCCAGAAGGGTTTCATGTGCTTACCGCCCGTTTGTCACAACCGCTTCAGGGCAGGCGGGCGGACGCGACGAGACGCAGCAGCCGCTGTTGGTCCAGATCACCAGTGAAGGCGTAGGCGATGCCGTCATGCTCGATCACCGGGACGGTGTACCCCTGTACGTTGCGGTAGGTGAGCACCCGGCTACCGACACGCTTTCGCCGCCACTCCTGGGAGGGGCGCTCGTTGCGCAGCACGGCGTGGAAGTCCGGCGGTGGTTTGAAGGCCACCACGGTCATCCGACTGTCGCCCACGTCGTAGTAGAAGCGCGCCGCGCGCTGACTGCCCACGTGCGACACCCGCGCACCTGCGAAGCGCACCTGGGGTTCCCCAAAGTCCACGGAGCGTACTCGAAAGGCCACGCGTCCGCGGAACCAGGGGGTCACCTTCTCCGGCTGATCGGGCGTCACATCCGCCGGCAGCTGGTCCTTGTGCTGGGCCACGATGTCGCTCAGCAGCCCGGGACCGTTCACCGCGGTGCTCGCCTCGGTGGCGTGCGGGTTGCCGGGCTGCGGTCGTAGCGCCGCCCCGAGAGCGAGGGCCAGCACCGCGGCCACCGCCAGAGGCGTCGTCCAGCGCGCCGCCGCGCGCCCCTGGGCTGCATCCTCCCGATCGAGCGCGTGACCGACACGCACCTTCAGCGACGGGGGCGCCTCCGCCGAGCGTACGCCCTCGCGCACGCCCTGCTTGAGCATGCGCGCGAGGGCCAGCTCGTTGCGACACTCTGAACACTGGTCCAGGTGCCGCTCGAACTCGATCACCGGGGAGGGCTCCAGCTCCCCGTCCACGTAGGCGTCCAGATGACTCTGCACCAGCCTGCAGTCCATCAAGTCCCGCTCCTGTCTCGGCGATAGCGCTCCAGCGAGACCGGGTCGGCCGCATCGGGCGCCCCATTCTCACAGGCGCTGAGGCCATGTTGCTGAGCGTGCTCCAGCAGGCGCTTGCGCAGGGCGCGGCGCGCGCGGTGAAGCCGCGACATCACGGTACCGATCGGGCAGCCCAGGATCTCGGCGATCTCCTTGTAGCTGAGCTCCTCGACGTCCGCGAGGACGACCACCATGCGGTGCTCCTCCGGCAGTTCATCGAGGGCGGCGCCGATCTCTCGCACGACCACCGGGCGCAGCGCGGTGCCCACCGGATCGCTCAAACCCCGCAGGGTCTCGCGGGAGATCACCCCCTCGCCCGCCGGCTCCTGCGCCATCGCCTCCGTGATGTCGCGCTCCTTGGTGCGACGCCGGTAGCGGTTGACGAAGGTGTTGTACTGGATGCGCAGCAACCAGGCCTTGATGTTGCTGCCGCGCTCGAAGCGGTCAAAGAAGCGGTAGGCGCGCAGGATCGTCTCCTGGGCCAGATCCTCGGCGTCCGAGGGCGAGTGGGTCAGCCGCATGCCGTTCGCGTAGAGCACGTCCAGGTGCGGCAGCACCTCGGCCTCGAACTCCTCCCGCTCCGGATCCCTGCGGCGTTGGAACATGCCCATCTCG
>JAPPOT010000898.1 GCA_028817855.1 Myxococcales bacterium | reverse complement strand
CGTGCTCGTGCTCGTGCTCGTGCTCGTGCTCGTGCTCGTGCTCGTGCTCGTGCTAGCTGCGCGACGAAATGGCCTCTGCCATGGCCACCACGCGCTTGGCCTGCTCGACGTGCAGGTTCTCGATCATCCGGCCGTCGACGGTTGCGACGTACTTGCCCGCGGCGACCGCTTCGTCGAAGGCGGCGATGATCTTGCGCGCGTTGGCTTCCTCCTCGGCGGTCGGGGAGAAGACCGCGTTGCAGGGCTCGACCTGGCTGGGGTGGATCAGGGTCTTGCCGTCGAAACCCATTTGCACGCCCTGCTCGCACTCGGTGCGGAAGCCGTCGGCGTTCTTGATGTCGTTGTAGACGCCGTCGAGGATCACCAGGTTGTGGGCGCGCGCTGCCAGCAGGCACAGCCCGAGGCTCGTCATCAGCGGGCCGCGGCCCGAGCGGTGGGCAGCCTTGAGCTCCTTGGCGATGTCGTTGGTGCCCATCACGAGCACCTCGAGCCGTTTGCTCGCGCCCGCGATGCCCTCGGCGCGCAGCAGGCCGCGCGGCGTCTCGAGCATCGCCCACAGCCGCGTCTTCTCGGCTCCGTCGATCGACTCGAGCACGGACTCGACCTGGCGCACCATGCTGGCTCCGTCGATCTTCGGCACCAGGATCGCATCCGGTCCCGCTGCGGCTGCCGCCCGCAGGTCGTCGTGACCCCAGGGCGTGTCCAGCCCGTTGATGCGGACTGCGATCTCTCGATACCCGTACTGGCCGGAGCGCGCAGCGGCGCACGCCTGCTCGCGCGCCTCCTCCTTCTTGTCGGGCGCCACCGCGTCCTCGAGGTCGAGGATCAGGGCGTCGGCGGGGATGGACTTGGCCTTCTCCAGCGCGCGGGCGTTGGAAGCCGGCATGTAGAGAACGCTGCGACGGGGACGAATCGAGTCTGCCATGGTGCCACTGCCTCAAACTTGAGCCAGCGGCGATATAGACCACCGAGCACCATTTTCAAGCTGAAAGTACGGCAGCGCACATTTCGTACTAGTACAAGCTCTTCAGGCGCGCTTCGTACCTCTTGAGGACCTTGCGCCGGCGGAGCTTGTGGGTAGGCGTCAGCATGCCGTTCTCCTGCGTGAAGGGCTCCGCCACCAGCCAGAAGTTTCGCACCAGCTCGTAGGTCCTGAAGTTGCGGCTGTGCTTGAGCACCTCGTTGTCATAGAGGCGTCGCGTCTCGCGCTCGCGCAGCAGGTCCTCGGCGGGCACGTCGGGCCTGCGCAGGTAGGCCTGGAGAGCGGGCATGTCCGCCACGATCAGGGCCACGTTGTAGGGCTGACCGGCGCCGTAGATCATGCAATCGGCGATGAAGGGGCTCAGCCGCAGCTGTTCCTCCAGCGGAGCCGGCGCGATGTAGCGGCCGCTGTTGAGCTTGTACAGATCCTTCACGCGGCCGGTGATCCACAGGTAGCCATCGTCGTCGATGCGGCCCAGGTCCCCGGTGCGTAGGCCTCCCTTGTCGGTGATGACGCCCGCGCCGCTCTCGGCCCGGCCGTGGTAGCCCTGCATCAGGCTCGGACCATAGAGGATGATCTCGCCCTCGCCCTCCTCGGCCTCCTCGATACTCGGATCGAGCTCGATCCGCACGTCGCCCAGCGGCTTGCCCACCGAACCGAAGCGCGGCGCGTCGGTTGGATTGCTGGTCGATGAGCCACTCGACTCGGTCAGCCCGTAGCCTTCGTAGATGGTGACGCCGATGTTGTGCATGAACTCGGCGACCTCGCGTGGCAGGGGGGCGGCCCCCGAGAAAGCGAAGCGCAGCTGGTTGCCGAGGCGCGCCTTGATCTTGGAGATCACCAGCTTGCGCGCCATGTTCAGGTAGATGCGCTCGGTGAGCTTGAGGGTCTCGCCATCGCGCTGCCGCTGCATCAGGCGGATGCCGTCGTCGAACATGTGTCGGCTCATCTCCGGTTGCTCGGACAGCGCGCGCTGAATGTCGTAGTAGAGCTGAGTCCAGATGCGCGGCACCGCGTAGAGCAGGGTGGGGTGGACCCGCGGCATCTCGGCGTAGAGCTGGTCGGTGTTCTCACAGATGGCCACCGCGCCGCCCAGCGCCATCATCAGGTTGAGCTCCACGTGTCCGCCGAAGACGTGGGCCCACGGCAGGAAGCCCATCGAGCGCGGCGCCTCCCCGTAGTCCCGACTCTCCGCCATCGCGTGGGTCTGGGCCGCCAGGTTCCGGTGCGTCAGGCGTACGCCCTTGGGCTCGCCGGTCGTTCCGGAGGTGTAGATGATGGTCGCGAGCTCGGTCGGCCGGGGCGCGCGCGCCTTGATGTCCCGGTCTGCGCTCGCGGCCAGTACGTTGGTGAAGGCGCTGGGGTCGCGCGCGTGGCCGTCCAGGTTGACGATGTGCTGGAGGTCGAGCAGGTCCTCGCGCAGCACGTTCACGCGGGCCGCCACGTTGGCGCCGCCCGCGAAGCAGACCTTGGCGCCCGAGTCGGCCAGAATGTACTTCCACTCGCTCTCGAGCTGCGCCTCGGCCATCGGCACGAAGATGGCCCGGCGCTGGTACGTGGCGTGGGCCGCCACCACCCACTCCAGCCGGTTGCTGCAGATGATGGCGACGCGGTCGCCGCGCCCCACGCCCATCGATGCGAGCGCGGCACGACAGCGCGTCACCTGGGCCGCGAGCTCGTCGTAGCTCAACCACCACCAGGCACCCCCTCGGAGCGCGCCAAAGGCGGGGCGCTCGCCGTAGTGTCCGACCGCCTGATCGAACAGCTCCGTGAGGGTCTCAAATGGCGGAAAAGTGCTCATACCCCATGGACGCACTGGGCGCTGCCGCCCCCCGGCGGGCGGCCAAGGATAGGACTGCTCGCCAGCGAACCAAATGCTTTTTCGGCCAGGCGTGACATGGGTCTCAACAATGGCCGTGACCACCCCCTTCGAAGCAGTTTGCGCCAAGAAAAGTGGGCCATTTGCCAGTGGTACTTCGGCGATGGAAAATTCCCGCGCACCTCGGCACACAGCACGCTCCAGATCTTCCCGCGCTGGCCCGGCGGGTGGGGAGGCCGTTTGCCAGCGGCCGAAGGATAGGTAGTGTGCCTCCCGCGCTCAGCCAGCCTGGCGAGCGACAGGAGAGAAGATCATGCGAGAAGCTGCGATCGTGTCCAACGCCCGCACCCCGATCGGCAAGGCCTATCGTGGTGGGCGAACAAGCCCGAGCTCTACATGGCCATGATCGACACCGCCGAGGTGGTCGCCAAGCGCTACTCGATCGGCCGCGAGGCCCACGTGGTCGTGACGATGTGGACCGGCGGCGGCATGGGCACCGCCGGCCCGTTCGAGGTCTGCTGAGGGGCGACGCCATGGCCGACGAGTTCAGCAGTGACAGCGACGCCCTGCCCATCGACCAGCAGGCCCTCGAGCGCTACCTCAAGGGACGCCTCGAGGGATTGGACGGGCCCCTGTCCGTGCGCCAGTTCGCCGGCGGGCAGAGCAACCCAACCTATCACCTCTCCTGCGGCGACCACGCGTGGGTCCTGCGCAAGAAGCCGCCCGGTGAGCTGCTGCCGAAGGCGCACATGGTCGAGCGCGAGCACCGCATCTTCACCGCCCTGGCCGACACCGACGTGCCCGTGCCGCGCACCTACCTGCTGTGCGAGGACACCTCGGTGGTGGGCACCGAGTTCTTCGTGATGGAGTACCTGGAGGGCCGCATCTTTTGGGACCCCACGCTGCCCGAGTGCGCCTCCGCGGCGCGGCCGGGCATCTACCACGAGATGAACCGCGTGCTGGCCGCGCTGCACATGGTCGACCCGCAGCGGCATGGGCTCTCCGACTTCGGCCGCCCGGGCAACTACTTCGACCGCCAGATCGGGCGCTGGAGCAAGCAGTACGTGGCCGCCGCCACGGGCGAGCTGCCGTCGATGGATCGCGTGATGGAGTGGCTGCCCGAGCATGTGCCCGCCGACGACACCTCGTGCGTCGTCCACGGCGATTACCGCCTGGACAACATGATCTTCCACCCCACCGAGCCGCGCGTGCTGGCGCTGCTCGACTGGGAGCTGTCGACCCTCGGCCATCCGCTGGCGGACCTGGCCTACAACTGCATGCCCTACCACCTGCCCTCGCGCGGTGCCCCGCCGCTCAAGGAGGTCGCAGGTGGCGATTCGGGCATCCCACTCGAGCGCGACTACGTGGCGGAGTACTGCGAGCGCGTCGGGCGCGGCACGATCCCGGACTGGAACTTCTACATGGTCTTCTCCGTGTTCCGCTACGCAGCCATCGTCCAGGGCGTGTACGCGCGCGGGCTGCAGGGCAACGCCAGCAGCGCGGAGGGTGCCCGCGAGATGCGCGCCCGCGCGGAGCAGGCTGCAGACGTGGCCTGGGAGCTGATTCAAGCCGCCTGAGGCTCGCGCAAAGCGAGCGCGGGCACCGCCGCGAGCAGGACGGCACACAGCAGGACGAGCCAAGGGCGCCATCCGAAGGCGGTCGCCTGACCGCGGGCCGCGCGCTCGAGCGCCTGCTTCAGGTGCGGGTGCAGGGCGCGGCAGTACGGGCACTCGAAGTCGCTAAACTCGATCACGTTGAGCTTGTCCGCCTGGCCCAGCTCGCGCACGTAGCCCGGCACCGCACGGGGGATCGACAGCGCGAGCGCGATCGGTGCGCCCAGCGCGAGCACGAGCGCCGCGCGGGTGGCGGCACGCGTTAGCGGCGTGCCCACCGGCCCGTCCGGCGCACGCTTGCGCAGCTGGGGTAGGGCGGCCGCGGCTGCGAGCAGCGCTGCAGCGTCCGCGCCCACGCACAGTCCGCAGAAGGCTCCGATCGAGAGCGCCTGCAGCCCCAGCAGCGTCGGTGCCACGGTCCGCACCCGCTAGTCGACGGGATCCAGGTGGACGTCCACCATCAGGTCGTCGGCCAGGTCCTCGAGGGTATCCCTCAAGGCGTCCGCGGAGACACCCGCTGGCATGCCCAGCATCACGGTCGCCTTGAAGAGCTGGCCGCCCGCCATCGGCGCGTCCTCCGTGGAGGTCTGGAGCTCCTCGACGTTGATCTTGCGCGCCGCTAGGGCGTGGGCCAGGTCGCGGACGATGCCCTCGTGGTCGTTGCCCACGACCTCGAGACGCATGCGTTGCAGCTCGGCGCCGCCGCCCACGCGCTCGGAGCTCTCCACCACGATCCGCAGGCCACGGCGGCCCTCGAGCTCGGAGAGGGCCGCTTCGAGCGCCGGCTGCGCATCGCTGGGCAGGCTCACCCGCAGCACGCCAGCGAACTTCCCGGCCAGGTGGGCCATGCGGCTCTCCTCCCAGTTGCCGCCGTGCGTGGCGATGGCCTCGGAGAGGGCGTCGACCAGGCCTGGTCGGTCGTCGCCGATCAGCGTCAGTACCAGGTTTGATCTCACGGCCGCCGTCCTCCAATCCCGTCCTGTGCGCCCGCTCCCCCGCTCGGTGCGTGCGCTCGCCTCTCCGGCTGAGGGACTGGGATGTTTCCACACGGGAGCGGCTAGGCCAAGTGATCGGAACGCCGCCATCGCGCCATCCTGGCCTGGCTCGCTTGCGGGCCGACGAGGTGGCGACGACCAGTTGGTCTTCAAGCAGGTCCACGAAGTCCGGGGCCTCGGTGCTGCTGATGCCCAGCGCCTCGCTGCACATGAGCCGCCAGTCAGCGTCTGCGAGAGCTCGCCAAGGATCGGGCCTCGTCTGGTGAGCACTGCGACGTGCGAGCCACGCGGCTGCACTCGGCGTGCTTCACGTGCGGCGCGGGATGCGCGAGGGCGGCGGTGCTCCACGACGCCCGTGCGAGCGCGAGGCAGCAGGTGCTCAGCGCGCCGCGCGTGCGTGAGCTGCTTGCCTCTCCCAATCACCCCGCGACCGGCATGAGGCGGGAACCGCTCCCGGTCGTCGAAGGTCGCCATGCCCGCCATGTGAGTGCTCGCGCGGTGCTGACGCACGTTGCGTCACACGCACCGATAGCGCGCACACGCGAGTAGATCGCGGCGTCCAATCGAGCGTGGTAAAACAAAAAATGTCAGTCCCAGTTGGTGTCAGTGACGCATCGCGGTCAGCCAACTGCTCGGCCAAGTGAGAGAACCCGGGAAAAGCTGTTGGTGGGCGGCTCAGCGGACGACTGGCACAAGTCTTGTAGGAGATTGGATGCGGGGGGGACCCCGTAGGAGCTTTCGCCATGAGCAAACGTACCTCGCCCGGTGGCTTCACCCTGATCGAGCTGATGATGGTGGTCGCGATCCTGGGGATTCTTGCGGCCGTCGCCATCCCGACCTTCACGTACTTCGTCGCGCGCTCGAAGACGTCCGAAGCCTCGTCCAACCTCAACATGATGTTCAAGTCAGCTGCGGCCTACTACATGGCCGAGCGTAGTGAACAGGGCGCGAACTCCGACGTTGCGGGCTTCTGCACCGTCCGAGAGCCCGCCGACCGCAGCCCCAGTGACCCAGGGCAGGACAAGCAGCAGTTCTCCGGTGGTCCCGAGTTCAGGCAGCTCGGCTTCACCATCGCGGACTACGTCTACTACTCCTATGGCTATTACAGCGCTGGCGACCTGTGCGGCCATGGGCCTTCGCAGGTCGACCTCTACACCTTCTATGCCAACGGCGACCTGGACTCCGACAATGTCGAGAGCACCTTCGAGTTGCTGACGGGATCAGACGACACCAACACGCTCTACCACGCCAAGGGCATCTACATCGTCAACGAGAACGAGTAGCGATCGCCGCTCGGTCGTGGCGTCGAGGGGCGCGGCCGGCGCGGTCGCGCCTCCCGCACTTTCTGACACGCGCGGCGCCGGCTACTTGCCGCCCACCACGTTGGTGACGACGCCGTCGCTGATGATGACCTGGGGTTTGCTCTCGCGCACGCCGGCGGCGCCGCTCTTCAGGCCGAGCTCCTTCACGATTTTCAGTAGATCGTCGGCCGCCTGGCTTCTCTCGCGAGGCCCGAGCGCCTTCCACTTGCCGTTGTGGAGCGTGAGGAAGACATGCCCACTTTCTCCTGGGTTCTGGATCTTGGCCCGCAACACGATGTCGCTGTGCTTCTTCAGCGTCGCCGTGGGCACCGTCTCGAGCGAGGGGCCACCCACCGCTTCGGTCTCGACCAGGAGGAAGCCCGCCACGCCGAGGATCACGGCGGCGAGGATAGTGACCTTCGCGAAGGTCCTGTCGAGGGCGATGTTGAGGCTCTTCTTTGCCTTCTTCTTCTTCTTCTTTCGCTTCTTGGTCTTGCCGTCTTCGCCCTTCTCGCGTTTGGTGCCGGTCGCCCGGTCGGGGCGTTGGCGCTTGACGCCGAAGATGTTGTCGACCGTCTCTTCTTGCTCGCGCAGCAGCCCCATGATCTGTTCGCGCGGCGAGCCCTCGCGGGTGAGGCGGTTGGCCTGGTGCATCTCTTCGCGTTCGGCGATCCAGGTCTCGAGCAGGTTGTGGAGCTTGGCGTTGATCGCGGCCGAGAGGTAGAGGAAGTCCGCGTTGAGCAGCTGGTCTCGCATCGAGACCTTGTAGCCATGCACGTCCAAGTAGTAGCCGCTCTCGAAGAACCCCTCCGGCGCCGTGAACTGCTGAAGCTTCTTCAGCGCATCGCGCAGGTAGTTCAGCGCGTCGGCGAGCTCCGCGTCGTTGACCTTGTGCGGGAGGCCGCCTACCAGATGCTGCAGCACCGCCCGGGCGCGGTCCCGGGCCACCAGGTGTTTGAGGCCGGCTTCGTCGGTGCGTGTGAGCAGGTGCGTCGCGAGCCACTCGAAGCGGTCGCGCCGGTAGCCGGCGGGGAAGCGCCGGCTCGCGAGCAATCGTCCGTAGCGCGCGAGCAGCTTGGCGCTGTGCTTTCCGCCCTGGACCCGCTGACGGAAGACCTCGCGCGGGATCAGATCATCGAGTGCAAGCAGGCGATCTTCGATCGGAGAGAGCTCGGTCTCGACGTGATCGAGCATCTCGGCAGGAGCCTTGACGAGGATGCGATCGGGTTCCTTGATGGCGCTGGGGCCGCCGCGCTCCCGGTCGGGATTGATCGCCTCCTCGAGGCCCATCAGCAGGCGCGCGATGTCCTTGCGGTCGTCGTCCGAGATGCCGAGGTAGCCGAGTAGGCGGAAGGCGTCGCGCACCGTCTGCACGCGTACGATCGTGCGGCGGCGCCGCTGGGACAGCGCGTCCTTGGGCGAGAGCGAGGGGCGACGGCTCGGAGTGGCGGCCGGCTCTGGGCGCGTGGGGCTCTCCGGAGCGGGCTGGTCGACATTCAGGAGGTCGGCGCCGCCCGCGCCCTGATCGACGGTCGGCTGGGCGGCTGGCTCGGCCTGCGCCAGGGTCGCGGCCACATCGGGCATCGCGCCGAGATCGATCTCTGCCGAAGCCTTGCGGTTCGGCTCGTCGATCTCGTTTAGAAATTCCATCGTGGAGCGCTTGCTGTGCTTGTTTGGCCGGCGTGAAGGCGAAGGCCTGGGCTCCGGTTCCGGCTCGGTCCGGATCGGGGCAGCGACGGGCTCGGCAGCGCGATCGGGCAGCTGCGGGTGCGCCTCGGGCCGTGGCTGGGG
>JAPPOT010000043.1 GCA_028817855.1 Myxococcales bacterium | reverse complement strand
ACACGACCTGAGGCAGGAGCACCCCCTCCTCGTCGAATTCCCGCTCGCCCACGAGCTGCCCGCCCATGCGCTCATAGAAGCCGCGCGCCGGCCCATTCGCCGTCAGCACCGCGACCTCCAGCACACGAACGCCCCGCGCACGACACCAGCTCATCACCTCCCGCAACAAGCCCGCGCCGATGCCCCCGCGCTGCGCATCGGAAGCCACATAGAGCACCTCGAGCTCCACCCGGTCGTCAGCTCTCGGTGACGCACCCGCGACGCCGAGCACCCCAGCACCTCGCGTGGCGACCAGGATGCAAGGTCGCTCCTGCTCCGGGCCGTCGCCCTCCAACTCACGCCGCCAGCCCGCGGCCGACACCTCAGGCGTCCAGTCCCGCCTGCGCGCCTCCCACGACGCCCGCGGAAGATGGTCGCGGTGCGCCTCGAGAAAGCTCTCGACCATCACCTCGCCCATCGCATCGGCATCCTCGACCCGCGCCGCCCGCACTTCCCAGTCGAGCTCCTCCGCCGAGGTCATGCACCCACCGTACCATGACCCTCACGGCCAGTTCTTCTGTGGATGCACGGTCCAGGCACTCTCCTGGCACAGGCCGCAGCCGTCGCCGAGGAACAGGTCGCGCTGGGTCTCATCCGCCATCAGATACCAGCGAAACCAGGCGAGCACGACACGGTTGAGGTGCTCGACGACCGAGGGGGTCGTCGCTGTTATCGAGGGTCGCGAGCCCGCCGAACGAGCAGCCAGCCCCGCCCGTGTTCTCCACGTCGAGCCGTTGGTAGAAGACGCTGTCTTCGGCGGCGTTTTGTTCGACGATCCTACAGGGCGAGGGCGTCCCAGGCGGCGTTCGTCTCCGGGGCGATCCAGGGCGAGGCGCACATGCCGCAATCCGTTCCAGCGAAGAACTCTCGGGCGCCCTCGTCGCCGTTGATCCAGTAGCGCAGCCACGCGGTGATCGGCGCGATGTAGCGCGCACTGGGACTGATCTGCGTCAGCATGGCGAGCTCGGCCAGCACATCCAGGTGGCCGATGGGCAGGGCCACGAGCATGGCGGGTGCTTCCTCGAGCGTGGAGAACGTCTGCCGGACCGAGCTGATCACGTCGTCTGTGCCGGTAATGAGCAGCACGGGTCCATGCGGGTCGCCCGACGTGCCGTGGCCATGAATCGCGACCGTGGTTGCGATGGCCTCGTGCGAGGACAACTGCACCGAGGCGGTGGCGCCCAGCGAGTACCCCATGGTGACCGCGCGGTCCACGGCGAGCGCGCCCTGGTAGATGCCGGCCTCGTCGTTCTGCGAGATGAGCCACTCGAGCCCCGTCTGCATCGCCTCGACGTTGCCGGCCGAGCCCGGTGAGCCGCCCAGGGAGTTGACCACGATGATGACGAAGCCGTGGGAGGCGAGGTGTTCCAGGAAGGCGCTGTAGAAGCTCGGCGCGGTCGCGATGCCGGGCCCGAAGATGATCGGCGGGTGCAGGAAGCCGTCCGAGCCGAGCGCGTCGGGTCGGACGATCGTGTAGTTGTTGCCCGGACCCACGTTGGCTTCGGTCGTCGGCGCGAACGGTCCCGGCTCGGCGTAGTCTGTGACCGGGGGCAGCGCCGAGGGGTTGCCGCTGTCCGGTGGGTCGCCATCGTCGACGGGGTCGCCATCGTCGGCGGGGTCGGCATTCGGAGGGTCCGCTGTCGAGCCGCCGGCGGCCATTTCGCCCATGGAGTCGTCCGGGGGCATGCCCATCGGCGGGCGCGCGGTCCCGTCCCCCGGTGGGGGCGCCGCGGAGACTGGGTCAGCTGCGGTCGAAGGTGGCATCCCTGAACCGGGAGCGGTCGGGACCGGGGCTCCAGCTCCTAGATCCAGCATGGTATTCGGCATGCCGCCGTCGTCGCTACACGCGATCAGCGCACCCGACAGTACGAGTCCGCCCGAGAGCCTCAGTAGCTTTGTCGCGATCACTTCACCCTCCTCCGTCCACCCACTCGCAGCGTCCACTACGCATCGGTCCTCGCCCTCGTTCTTCCAAGTTCGGGTAGTGCGGTTGAGGAATATGGCGCGCGAATCGCGCCGTCCGAGCCGGGGCCGCAGGGCGATGGGGCCACCCGAACAGCTGAGCACTGCCTGATCGTGCCGCTGCGCCCATCGCCGGTGCGTCCTCAGGCCCTGCGGACGTCACATCCGCGATCCCTCCCGTCTTCCCATGGGAGAGGTGCGGACTCTGGTGGCCCGCCACAGGGCACGACGCCCCATGCAAGCTACGCGCAACGACTACCCGTACTCGAGCGCTGCCGTGGTGGTGGCCACCGCGCTATGGGGCGGCTGCCAAGGCGTCGAGCACCCAGGGGCGTCTCCCGCTGCCGCCCCGCCCTCGGCAGAAGCGCCCGTGCCGGACAAGCCGGCGCACACGGGTGAGGCGGTGGACCGGGTGTCCGGATGGGACGTACCCGACCATCCGCTCTCGATACAGATCAGTGCATCGCCCGCGGTGGTGTGTTCGGGCGGCTGCGTGTCGCTCACGGCCAGTGTAGATGGCGGAACGCCTCCGTACGTCTATCGCTGGTGGCCGGATCTGGGCGAGGGTCCCGGGCCCCATCTCGTCTGTCCAGAGCGCAGCACCGTGTTCGAGGTGAGCGCCACCCAACCGGCCAGCGGCGCAGTGGAGTTCGCGGTGCCTGAGCGCTCGGCTTCCGCGACCATCATGGTGTCGGTCGACGAGGCCTGCACTTCGGATCGCCCATCGGGCGAGGCTGGCGCTCCCGCGCCGGGCTCCGCCGTCGAAGGCGAACCTTCCGCGTCAGACCCATGGCCGCTCTTCAGCCCCGTGGCCTCAGGAGAGCTTCACACCTGCGCGGTGCTCGAGGACGGAGTGGTCAAGTGCTGGGGTTATGACGGCTACGGGGAACTGGGCTACGAGGATCCCGGTGCGCGTGGGGCAGAGGTGGGCGACATGGGCACGGCCCTGCCGGCCGTGGAGCTTGGAACCGGCCTGCACGCGCAGGCGGTCTTCGCGGGGTACTACACGAGCTGCGCGACGTTCGACGGCGCGACCCTCAAGTGCTGGGGCTACTCGGCCAACTTCTTGCCCGGCTTCATGGTCAACGACGGCGCGCACCATGCGTTGATGGGAGACGCGCTGCCGGAGGTGCCACTCCCAGGCCCCGTAGCCATGGCGGAGGGGACCGCAACAAACGTCTGCGCCGTAGTCCACGATGGCACCTTGCGATGCTGGGGTCGGGACTCGGGCGCGGCGGTCGGCGACCAGCAGGTGCACGACTTCGGCGCTGTGGGCGTACGTCGACTCGCGATCGAACACACGAACGTCTGTGCGCTCTTCGAGGACGGACGCATGCGGTGCTGGGGAGAGAACCGGCTCGGCCAACTCGGTGTCGGCGATACGACGGACCGAACCGAGTGGAATGCGGCAACCCCCACGGTCGACTTGGGCGTTGGGGCCACCGCCGTAGCGATCGCTG
Organism: Myxococcales bacterium; assembly: GCA_028817855.1. Classification (GTDB taxonomy): domain Bacteria; phylum Myxococcota_A; class Polyangia; order Polyangiales; family JAFGIB01; genus JAOUOP01. The sequence continues at coordinate 5,055 of JAPPOT010000043.1, read as the reverse complement.
TAGGCAGTGCTCACGCCTGTGCAATCCTCGACCGTGGCGGCGTCAAGTGTTGGGGAAACAACGGTCAAGGTCAGCTCGGCCTCGGCGATCAGGAGGCCCGCGGCGACGAACCAGGCGAGATGGGCGACGCGCTACCGTTCGTCGACCTCGGCACAGGGCGGAGTGCCGTCGCCATGGCGGCCCGCGGGCGAGTCTCGTGCGCGCTGTTGGACGACCAGACCGTGAAGTGCTGGGGCGAGAATCGCTACGGCCAGCTCGGACAGGGTCACACCGAAGCTCTCGGCGACGGCCCTGACGAGATGGGCGACGCGCTGCCACCGATCGACCTCGGCGCAGGGCAGGGAGCGGTCGCCATGGCCGCCGGCCGCGACTTCGTCTGCGCCGCGCTCGACAGCCAATCACTCAAGTGCTGGGGCAACAACAACTGGGGTCAACTGGGTCAGGGTCACACCGAAGCTCTCGGCGACGGCCCTGGCGAGATGGGTGACGCGCTGCCGCCGGTCGACCTGGGCGCGAAGCTGCGTCCGATCGCAACCACCCCATGACACTGTCAGCCGGTCGACCTCTTCTTTTGTTGGGAGGCCTGATCAGTACGTACGAAACACGCGTCACTCGAAGCAGGAATTGCCAACGCCGACACCGCTGGCCGAATCGGCCGATCATTGCAGGCTAACACGAACAGCGTCCCGAATGCGGCCCGGCCGGTGGAAGTCCGCTGCGCCTGCGCCCTCGGACGCCGTGCGCTACCATCCGCACGTGCGACGAGGGGTGCTCCTGGTCTGCGCCCTCGCGGCGCTCACACATGCGTTCACGACAGGCTGCACGCGACGACTGGGCTATCCCTATTCGACCCAGGAGCTCGCGCGGGATGCACGCGACCGACCTCGGGTAGCGCTGATCCACTACCTGGGTCAGGCCAACGCCGACCCGGAGGTGTGTCGGCGCTCGAGCACGGGGGCTGGGCTGGCGCGCGTGGACGCAAGCGTCCTTGCCGCTGTGGCGGAGGCCATCGCCGCGGGCACGGTCAAGCCCGGTCCCGCTGGGTCGTGCCTGGGGATCGGCCTCGATGGGCTTCCCAGCCCTGAAGCGCGCGAGCTGCTCGCCGCACTCGCCGAGGTCTACCTCGAGGCGCTGCAGGAGCGCGTGCCGCGCGACAACCGCGGCGCGCTGCATGCGGTGCTGCGCGACTCGACGCTCGCCCGCGACAACCCCGACGTGCTCGAGCCGCTCGAACGCGCCTTGAACGCTGCGCTCGAGGCCCAGTCGCTCGCGCCAGGCGCCTACCTGTTCGCCGAGGAGCTGCGCGACGCCCTGGGGCTCGCCCACGGGCGCTGGCGTGGCGCACCCGTGACGACCGCGCTCGTGGAGGCACAGGACGACGCCACCCTGGAGCTGTTCGTCAAACGGCTGCCTCGCGAGTCACAGCGTGATCTCGCCCGGCGCGAGCTGGTGGTGCGGCGCGTCGCGCGATCCGACAACCCCGACGTGGCGCGCGACGCGCAGGCGGTGGTGCAGCGCTTGCTCGACACCGGCCGCAACGCGATCGACCTGGAGCGCCACCCGCTGATCAGCGCCCGCTTCGCACCGCGCGATGTGCCACTGTCGGTGGTCGTCCACCAGCGCCCGCCGCTGGGCACTGCAGCGCTCCTCGCCGCCGAGGGCCAGAACGGCAAGCTACTGCCGCGCCTGCCGCTGCAAGGCTGGCTGTTGCTGCGGGCCTCCGACCACGAACGCGAAGTCACGCTGTGCGCGGCGCGCGCGGCCCTCGATCCCGAGCCGTGCGTGCTGGCAACCGACCTGCGCGCAGCCTCCGGGCACATGACGATCGATGGCAATGGCGTGCTGCGGCTGCAGGACAACCTGACGATCGCCGAGGCCACCAAGCTACTGATGGCGGAGCTGCCTTCCCTGTCGATCGACATCCGGCGGGGAACGCGACCCCTGGCCTCCCGGGCCCTCCCACTCTACTTCCGGGCACCCGATCCGCTCCACCTGCCCGGGGAGGGACTCGGTTCCAATGGACCGAACTTGCACGTACGTGCCTACGAGCGGGGGCAGCACGTGGCGTTCGAGGTGCGGACCCGGGGCAGTCGGATGCTCGCGGTCGTGGACCCACGCGCACCGGGTCGGTTCAGCATCGCGACGGCGGGCACGCGGGGAGCGGCGGGCCACGCGGGCGCGACGGGCCACGCAGGGACGTCGGGCATCTCCGGAATGAACGCGTCCTGCTACGGCTCAGCGGGATCCGGTGGCCCCGGCGGCCCCGGCGGCGCCGGCGGCCCCGGCGGCAATGGCGGGCCCGGCGGCGATGGTGGCCACGTGCGCGTCGAGGTGATCTGCGAACCGCACAACTGCGAGAAGATGTCGCGTTGGGTGCGGCGGCGGGTCCACAGCATCGGTGGCCAAGGCGGGCCCGGAGGCCCGGGCGGCCGCGGTGGCTCGGGCGGAGCGGGCGGCCAGGGGGGAATGGGCAGCAGCTGCCGCGAACAGACCAGGGCCGCTTCCTACAGCGACGGCAAGTACACCCCGGCCCAGTACCGCAACACGTACAAGCCCGGCGGCTCGAGCGGCATACGCGGCAGCGACGGCCCCCGCGGCAGGGACGGCGCCAAAGGCCCAAACGGCAAATCCGGAACCATCGAGCTACGCATCGTCCCCAAGCCACCTTGAGCAACGTGCACCTAGTGCATCGCACGTGGCCCCGCGGCGATCGCTCTCGGGCGCCCCCACCCTGGTAGGATGCGCCGTGCGCCTGGCCCCCCGCTCGCTGCTCGACAACCTGGTCGTCCCCGCCGTCTGTGCCGCCGGCGCCGTCACCGCCTTCGTGCTCTTCCGCGAGCTGCGCCACGACGACGCCTTCATCACCTTCCGCTACGCGCGCAACCTCGCCACCGGCGCCGGCTTCGTCTTCAACCCGGGGGAGCGCGTGCTCGGCACGACGAGCCCACTGCTCACCCTCCTGCTGGCCGCGGTCTACGCCATCGCGGGTGACGTGCTCGAGCGGGCGGCGCTCGTGATCGGGGCCGTCGCCCTGGGCGCCCAGGCGCTGGCATTGCATCGCCTGCTGCGTGAGCACCTGCCGCACACCGCCCTGCTCGTCTGCCTGGCGGTGCTGGCCGGGCTGGGCGGCTCCCACACCTGGCTCGCCCTCGAGAGCAACCTCGCCCTCGCCCTGTCCCTGTCCTGCCTGTGGGCACACCGCCGCGGCTCCCCGCGCCTGGCCGGCCTGCTGCTCGGCCTCGCCTTCCTGACCCGCCACGACGCCGCCCTGATTGCGCTCCTGCTGCCGCTCGTCGATGCCGCACACCCTCCGGACGCGCGCCCCGACCTGCGCGCCCGCATCACCGCGCTGCTGCCCGTCGCCGCCGTCGCCGCGGCCGTCACCCTCCCGTGGCTGCTCTTCGCCCAGCTCCACTTCGGCGCCCCCCTGCCGAACACGCTGTCCGCCAAGACCGGCATCAGCGCGCCCGGCGCCTATCTCGAGTCCTACGCCGGTTACTTCATCGCGGTCGAGCCCCTCGGTCGCCTGCCCGCCGCCGCGCGACAGCCGCTCTTCTGGTGCGCCTGCGCGCTCGGCGCCCTCGGCTCACTACGCGGAGGCGGCCGCATCACCCTGGCCCTCACCCTCCAGGCCCTCGCGCTCTGGCTGGTCTACGCGCGCATCGGCCCGCCCGCCTCGCAGCACTGGCACATGCTGCCCGCGACCACCCTGCTGCGCGTGGCCGCCCTGGTCGGCGTCGTCGGCAGCCTGGAGCTGCTCCTGCGCAGGTACCGCGCGGGCGTGGGCGCCCTCGTCGTCGCCGCGCTCGCCGTCGCCTACCTGATGGTGCTCACCCCCGCGCTGCAGAAGCGCGCCAGCACGGTCGGCACCGAGTTCTGGCTCGGCGAGCGCCACCGCCGCTACACGATTGTCGCCCACTGGGTGAACGCCCACACCCACGCGGACATCACCTTCATGCCCAACGAGGTCGGCACCCTCGGCTACCTCAGCGACCGCCGCATGCTCGACCCCTTCGGGCTGCTGAGCCCCACCAACGACTACCCGAAGACCATGCGCCTGACCGCCCTCTTCGAGCTCTTCGAGCGCCATGACCCGGACCTGATCCTGCTCGGCAGCCCCGGCCAAGCCCACGCCCTCAAGCGCTACGCCCCCCACCGCGGCTACCGCATCATCAAGATCTTCCCGTGGCTGCGCACCTGGTCGACCCTCGTCATTCCGGGGCCGCGCCAGAGCCAGATCCTGCGCCAGTAGGCGTCTACAGGCCGCAGCTTCGCAGATCGTCCTGCGACGTGTTGAGGGTCGCGGGCGGGTGCGGAGGCGCGCCTGCCGGGCGCAGCACGATCAGGCCGTCGCCGTGGATGCCGTGGCAGCCCGCACAGACCGGGGTGTCGAGTCCCAGGCACGCGGCCTGCCGTGGGGCGAGCAACACCTCCTCCGGAAGTGGCGGCGTGCGCGCAGGGCCGGTGCCTGCCTGCCCCGTGGCTGCGGACGCACCGGCGCCCTCCTGCGCGGGGCCCGACTCGTCCGCGGGATCGGCCAGCGAGTCGCACGCGCACAGCGTCAGCGCGATCAGAGCGCTCGATACCCAGCACGCGCGCCGCGTTCCCATGGGCGCAGCGTGCCAGCGCGCGCGGCGCCTGGGAAGAGCCCACACCCGAGCCATGCCTGCCCGTGCGTGCTCAGCGCCGCGGCCGACCGACACCGCTCGCCGCACCCGCGCCCGCCGGTCCGCTCAGCTCGGCGGTAGGCGCCGGGCAGTTGTCCGCCGTCTCCCCATCGCAGCACTCGCCCTAATTGCGACCGTAGTGCGGACAGCGGTTGTCGATGCAGGCGGCGTGCCCGTGCACGTACGCCATCTCGCTTCCACACAGTCCACAGCGCATGGCCCGAAGGTACGGCGCACGATCCCCCTGTCGACCACGGCACGCCTCTCATGGCAAACGCTCTCGGTCTCGGACTCGGTCACGGTCTCGGTCTCGGTCTCGGTCTCGGACTCGGTCTCGGACTCGGACTCGGACTCGGACTCGGACGCGGACACGGACTCGGACTCGGAC
>JAPPOT010000613.1 GCA_028817855.1 Myxococcales bacterium | reverse complement strand
TGGACGCGGTCCCCCTGCCGTCGGCCAGGCCGCCGCGGCAGTCGAGCCAGCCGGGCTCGCACGCGACGCAGGTCCAGGTGCCGGTCTCGCAGCTGACCTCCGCGTTCGGGATCGCGCAGGGCGTGTCGCAGGCGCCGCAGCGCTCGAGCGTGTTGGTCGGCGTCTCGCAGCCGTTGAAGCGATCGCTGTCGCAGTCGCCGAACAGATCCTCGCACTCGGCGATCACGCAGCTGCCGGCGTCGCAGGCGGCCGCCACCACGCGCTCGAGGGTGGCGTCGCAGCCGCGGTCGCACTCGCCGCAATCGGTGTCGGTGTCGAGCGGCTCGCAGCCATCAGCGCGCCCTCCGCGGCACTCGTCCCAGCCCTCGTCGCAGGTGCCGGCCAGGCAGGTGTCGCCGCTGCTGCAGTCGTCGTCGGTGCTGCCCGGCAGGTCGCAGGCCATCCCGCAGCTGCTGCAGTGCTCGGCCGTGTTGAGGGGCTGCTCGCAGCCGTCGCCCGCCATCACGTTGCAGTCGGCGAAACCCTCGGTGCAGCTGGCCACCTCGCAACTGCCCGTCTCGCAGGTCTGCTCGGCGTTGGGCAGCTCGCTGCAGGGCTGGCCGCACTGGCCGCAGTTGCTCAGGGTGTTGATCGCGGTCTCGCAGTCGCCGACGTTGTCGTCGCAGTCGCCCAGGTCGTCGACGCAGCCGATCGCCTCGCAGCGGCCGTCGGTGCACGCCATCAGCGCGCCCGGGAAGTCGCAGCGATTGCCGCACAGGCCGCAGTCATCGATGCTCTCGATCGAGGTCTCGCAACCGTTTTCCACCTCGCCGTCGCAGTCGCGGTAAGCGCCCTCGCACTCGGCGATCAGGCAGGCGCCGCGCGTGCAGGCGCCCTCGGCGTTGGGCACGTCGCACTCGAGCGCGGCCTCGCCCTCGTCGACCCTGCCGTCGCAGTCGTCGTCGCTGCCGTTGCAGGTCTCGCGGCAGATCATCGGACAGGCGTCGGCGCGCTCGCCTTCGTTGAGCACGCACTCGGCGGGGCCGTCGCCGGGGCTGGTGCCGCCACTGCCCCCCGTGCCCGCCGGAGCGTCGCTGCCGCCCTCGCCGCCCATGCCGGCGAGGCCGTCATCCATCATGCCGTCGCCATCGCCGCCGATGCTCGATGGCAGGCTGCCGGCGTCGCGCGTGGCGTCGTCACCGGCGGGATCGGGAGTTGGCGAGTCGGCCCCTTCCGAACAGGCGGCGGCGAGGAAGACAAGCGACACCCAACACTTCGAGATCGCCCGCAGGATCCGCCCATCGACTGAACTGTTCACCAGGCTCCACCCCGGGTGCGTGTCCCGACCTGCACCCTCAAGGCACCGGTGTACCCGTTTTTGGAGTCCTCGCCAATCCGGCCATCGCGGCGGGTCGGGCCTGCGTGAAGCGAATCCCACCGATCCGCGTCCCAGGCTCGCCCGTGCGCGCGGGCGGCGATGCGTTTGTCCTGGCGAAAGGTGGGACGAGCGTTTAGATTCCGGCCGCCCCATGGGGCGCGCAGAAGATTCCGGATGTCTCGCGAGCGTACTGAAATCATTGCTACAATTCAGGAATTCGCGCACGAGATCGCGGAGCGCGAGTTCCCTCCCTTCGAGGAGGCCCAGGTGATCGCGGAGCTCGGGCTGGACTCGCTGAGCACGCTCGAGATGGTCGGGATGATCGAGCGGGAGCTGGAGATCTTTCTTCCCACCGACGAGCTGGCGGACATCCACACCGTGGGCGCGCTCACCGACCTGATCGAGCAGAAGCTGGCGGCGGCGGGTTAGTCTGGGAGGATGGCCAGGCCCAGCGGAAGCGCGGACCTGCCCCTGCACGGGGGGCGCGTGCCACCGTGGCTCGCCCGGCGGATGGCGGCGCTTGGGCGCGTCGTGGTGGAGGCGCTGCAGCTGCACTACGGGCGCGACGAGGTGCTGCGCCGGCTGGCCCACCCCTTCTGGTTCCAGTCGCTGGGCTGCGTCATGGGGATGGACTGGCACTCCTCCGGGATCACGACCAGCGTGGTGGGCGCGCTCAAGCGCGGGCTCGAGCCGGTGGCCGACGAGCTCGGGCTGCACGTCTGCGGCGGGCGCGGCAAGCACAGCCGCCGCACGCCCGAGGAGCTGCACGCGGTGGCGGAGCGGCGCGCGCTCGACGGCGACGGGCTGGCGCGCACCAGCAAGCTGGTAGCGAAGGTCGACAACGCCGCGGTGCAGGACGGCTTCCAGCTCTACCTGCACGCCTTCATCGTGGCCGACGACGGGCGCTGGGTGGTGGTGCAGCAGGGGATGCAGCCGGCGACGCGCTACGCGCGCCGGTATCACTGGCTGTCGGACGGGGTGTCGGACTTCGTCGAGGAGCCGCACAGCGCGATTGAAGGCGAGCAGCGCGGCGAGATCATCAACCTGACCGACCGCCGTTCGCGCGACGCGCGGGCACGCTGCCTGTCGCTGGTGGGCGAGGGCCCGACGCGTGTGCTGGGCGCGGTGCGCGAGGCGACGGGCGCGCCGCAGCCGGAGCGCGCGCCGCTGCTGCCGCACCTGCAGATGCCGGCCCACGACGTGCGCGGCGAGGACGTGATCGCGCGGCGGCTGCACGGGGCGCTGGCGGCCGCCCACGAGGCCGCGCCCGGGGGCTTCGACGACCTGCTGCTCACACCGGGGGTGGGGCCGCGCACGGTGGAGGCGCTGGCGATGGTGAGCGAGGTGATCCACGGGGCGCCGAGCCGCTTCAGCGATCCGGCACGCTTCTCGCTGGCGCACGGCGGCAAGGACGGGCACCCCTTCCCCGTGCCGCTGGAGGTCTACGACCGCACGCTCGAGGTCTACCGCCGCGCGATCGAGCAGGCCGCGCTCGGGCGCGAGGAGAAGCTGGAGGCGCTGCGCAGGCTGGCGCGCGAGTCCCGGCGCCTGGAGCACGGCGCGCGCGGGTCTGCGGTGGAGGCGCACATCGAGGCGGAGCGGCGGCGCTCGCCCGAGCTGGGCGGGATGAGCGTGCTGGGGCCGGCCGGTTCGGGCGCGGCGGCGCAGGCTCCGAGGCGCGCGCCGCGCAAGCGCAAGGGACAGCTCGACCTGCCCGGGCTCTGATACCTGGCTGCAAAGACCTTGGCTCCCGCGAAGGCCCATGACTGGCTGCTGCTGTCCCTGCTCTCGGTGCTGTGGGGGACGGCCTTCACCTTCACGCGCACGGCGCTCGATGGGCTGCCGCCGCTGTCGGTGGCGGCGGGTCGCATCCTGCTCGGCGCGCTGCTGCTCACGGCGATCGCCTACGGCCGCGGCACTCCCTTGCCGCGCGACGGCGCGCGCTGGCGCTGGTTCGGGGTGCTGGCGCTGTTCGGCAACGCGCTGCCGTTCTTCGCGATCGGCTGGGGGCAGGAGCGCGTGGACAGTGGCCTCGCGGGGATCCTGATGGCGGTGATGCCGCTGGCTACGCTGGTGCTCGCTCACTTCTACGTGGAAAGCGACCGCATCACGGCGCCGAAGGCGGCGGGCTTCGTGCTCGGCTTTGCCGGCATCGTGGTGCTGATGGGACCGGAGGCGCTGTCGGAGCTGGGCGGCAGCGACAGCCAAGTCTTCCGGCAAGCCGCGGTGCTGGGCGGGGCGCTGTGTTACGCGCTCTACGCCGTGCTGGTCCCGCGTGCGCCCGAGACGCCGCCGCTGCTGCTGGCGGCCGGCTCGCTGATCATGGCGAGCCTGGTGATGGTGCCGCTCGCCGTGCTGATCGATCGCCCCTGGGAGCTGTCGCCGGGCGGCGGCTCGCTGCTCGCCGTCAGCTGGCTGGGCGTGGTGGCCACCGCGCTGGCGACGCTGATCTACTTCCGGCTGCTGTCGCGCACGGGGCCGACCTTCGTGGCGCTGATCAACTTCCTGATCCCGCTCGTGGCGCTGGCCGCAGGGATGCTGGCGATGGGCGAGGAGCCCGGAAAGCGCGTGTGGCTCGCGCTGGGCCTGATCCTGGCTGGCCTCGCGCTGGCGCAGCAGCGGAAGACATGAAAACGCCCCGGCCGAGGACTCGGTCGGGGCGCCTCACCGTACCTTACTCGCGGCTCACTCCCCGTGGCCGTCGTGACCGTCGTGACCGTCGTGCATCCCCGCGTCGGCCATCTCGCCGTGGGCACCGCCGGGGATGCAGAGCGCGATCTCGACCGTGTCCTCGGTGCCGTCCTTGCTGATCGCGAACACCGCGTTCCAGGGACCGCCGTGGGCGGCGACCGGTGCCACGTCGACGTGGCCATCGGCGTCGCTCACCAGCTCCTCGGGCGGAGTCGGACCCTCGTGCAAGCAGTCCACCGACCACACGCTGGCGGTGACGTCGGCTCCTGCGACGGCGTTGCCGTCGCCATCGAGGATCTGCACGGTCCAGTCATTCATCGTCGGCGCCAGGTCGTTGTGGGAGACGACCTTCACGCTGAAGTTGCCGTCCTCGCCATCCACGGTGAGATCCGCCTCCAGGGTCTCGTCGCCAGTGCAGTTGTCCTGCAGCCCGCAGGTCACGTGGTCATGGGTGTCGCCGTCGCCATCGCCGCTCTCGTGGCCCTCGTGACCATCGTGCCCGTCGCCATCGCCATCCCCGGTGGCGTCGTCGTCGGTGTGGCCCTCGTGGCCGTCGTGGTCTCCGTCTCCGTCGCCCGACGAGCCGTCCCCGGAGCTGCCGTCGTCTTCGGAGTCGTCGCCGCACCCGACCAGGGGCATCGCGGCGAGCGCCAGCAGCAGCGGGAAGATACGCAACGTCTTCAAATCAACCATGTCGGAATCCCTTCACTCCAACCCGGTGGCACCACCACCACCCAGTGCAAGACGTTCTAGACGCGCCCGCGTAACCGCCCAAGAGGCAAATTGTCGCATGGCGGAGGTGTCCGGCCCGCGCGCCGCTCAAGGACCCGGCGGGGCGCAATCGGCGAACCAGGCATCGAACGCGTCGCGCTCCTCGGGCGTGAGCTGCTCGAAGGTGATCGGCGGCATCGGGAAGCGCTCGCTGTGGACCCGCCGCGCGATCGCCTCGTAGACCGTCTCCTGCCCGGACTCGTCCCGCGGCGCCTGCACGTGCTCCCACGTGACGATCGACATCGGCGCGTACATCGCCACCGGATCGCCGTGGCAGAGCCAGCAACGGCGCTCCAGAATGTCCGCGATTTCAGCGGGAACCGGCGTTTCCCCCGTCCGCTCCATCGGCGGCGGGCAGCCGGACGGGTCGCCAGCGCCAGCGTCATCCATCGTGCCGGAATCCGCCGCCTCCGGCGCCACTTCATCCTGCTCGCAGGCCACCAGCGCAGCCAGCGCGAGCCACAGCACGGCGTGCGCACGCGACATCACAGGCACCCTAGAACCCCGCACGCCATCCGCCCCGCGACAAATTGTCGCATCCCAGATGGCACGGGTTATCTGCGACAAAAGGCCGCATTGCCGTCCGTCGCAGTGCACCTATTTTCGGGTTCGGGGCTGCCTGGCACCGGAACGCCCGCCGCGTGTCCATGAGTTGCCCACGTCACATCACGATCCTGTGCCCGCTGCTAGGGATCACGCTCATGCTCGCCGCCGCCAGCGCACCTTCGACCGCCTCCGCCTGCGCCACCTGCGCCTGCGGCGATCCGACGCTGACCGTCATGGGCGCGCAGCAGCCCTTCGAGCACCGGCTGCGCTTCTCCCTCGAGCTGCTGCACCGCACCGACGCGGTCGGCGAAGACAACGTCGACCGCCTCGAGCTAAGCGAGCAGCGCGCCACCCTGGGCGTAGCCTACGCGCCCGCCCGCTGGCTGATGCTCTCGGCCTCGCTGCCGGTGGTGCATCGCGAGCTCACCTTCGTGAGCACCGCCGAGGAGCGCTTCACCGACGTCGGCGACGTCGAGCTGCGCGCCCGCGCCTTCGTCTACGCCGACCGCGACTTCGCGCCCAGCCACCTGCTCGCGGTCGTCGCGGGCCTGCGGATGCCCACCGCCTCGCTCGAGCAGCTCGAGGACGGCAGCTACGCCGAGCCCGAGCTGCAGGCCGGCAGCGGCTCCTGGGATCCCCTGCTCGGCCTCTCCTACGCCCACTTCGCCGACCCCTGGTCGTTCTACGCAAGCGAGATCGTCTACCTGCCCACCGAGAGCCGCGCCGACTGGCAGCTCGGCATCTCCTGGCTCGGCACCCACGCCGCCCAGTACCAGCTCGACCCCAGCTGGGCCCTGCGGCTAGGTGCCAACTCGCGCCTCGAGCAGGCCACCCGCCGCGCCGTCGGCACGGGCGCCGAGACCGACGAGCCCGACAGCGGCGGCTTCGTGCTCTTCCTCTCGCCGTCGGTGGTCTTCAGCCCGCTGACCGATCTGGTGCTCAACCTGGACGTGCACGTGCCGGTGATCAACGCGCTCACGGGCGACCACGACGAGGGCGTGATCATCGCCCTGGGAGGCGCCTTCGATGCGTAGGCCCGCACGCGCGCTCGCCCTGGCCTGCGCCGGCCTGCTGCTCGCCGCCGCCTGCAGCGAGCGCACGGAGGGGATGGCCCTCGAGGTCGGCCTGATGCACCACCCGGGCGACGGCCACGAGCACGTGCACTACCCGGCCGGCGCCGAGCGCGGCATCGTGACCGACCAGGACTACGGCGTGGTGCTACGGCGCGCGCTGCTCGTCGTCAGCCGCGTGGAGCTCCAGCCCTGCGAAGAGGACACCGCCCGCGCCGCGCTGCGCGGGCTCCGCGAGCTGCTGTGGCCCGTCTCCGTCGCCCACGCCCACGGCGAGAACACGCCCACGGTGCTGGCCGTGCCCAACGTGCTCGACCTGATCGACGAGGACCGCAACACCATCGCCCTGGCCCGGATGGAGCCGCCGCCCGGCGAGTACTGCGGCGTGATCCTCACGGCGGGCGCAGCCGACGACGACGCCGTCGGCCTGCCCGGCGACGGCTCGCTGGACGGCCGCACCCTGCTCGCGGAGGGCGTCTTCGTGGCCCCGGGCGAAGGCACCGAGCAGCCCTTCAGCTACAGCTCCGAGCTCGAGGACGAGGTGGAGCTGCCCTTCGTCGACACAGGCGGAGAGCCCACCCGCCTGCGCCTCTCTGCCGACGCCCCCATGGCAGAGCTGCGGCTCGAGGTCGGCTACTACGGGATGCTCGACGGCATCGACCTGGCCGAGCCCGACGCCCTGGTCGACTCCTTCCGCGTCATCCGCAACCTGCTGAGCAACGCCCGCGCGGTGGTCACCGAGCTCCGCCCCGAAGACGCCCCCGCGGGCGCGCCCTGAGCCTCAGCGCTTGCGCTTGTTCCCCAGCCGCTTCTTGCGGCGCCTCTCGAAGTCCGCCAGCTGCGCCGCCCTCCCCGCACCCAGGTCGAGCGGCGAGGCCCCTGGCCGCGACGTCACCTCCAGCCCCGAAAGCGGCAGCCCCATCAGCACGTCGCGGTAGTAGCGCTCGAGCCGCCCGCGCTTGAGCAGCCGCGCCCGGTTGTGGGTGATCGGCGCCAGGAACTCCACCCGCGGGTGCTCGTCCGTGTTCAGGAAGTCGGGCTTGCGCGCGCGCCACCGTCCGATGAAGAGCGCGTAGAGATCCTCCGGCGCGTTGAGCGCCTTGGGTCGCCCGTTGGCCGGCGGATCCATCCGCGCAAGGCGCGCGGCGAGCTGCACGCCATCCACCCGCAACGGCTCTTCGCTTCCGACGAGGCCGAGCACCGGCACGTTCGAGCGCACGTCCGCCTTGAACAGCGTCACCCGGGGGAAGACCGCCGCCAGGCTGTCGGCGATCAGCTCCAGCTCCCGCGCCCCCACCTCCCACAGGTGGATCCACTGGCAGAAGAGACCGCCCGGCTTCAGGTGCGCCCGGGCCGCGTGGTAGTGCTCCACCGTGTAGAGATAGCCCGTCTTGCTCTCCCACGGGATGAACAGGTCGCTGACGATCACGTCGTGCGCACCCGCGTCCGCGTGCAGGTGATGGCGCGCATCGTTGATGTGCACGCGCGTCTTGTCCGCGTCGACCACGCCGCGGTTGACCTCCGAGAACAGCCGCGCCGCCTCCAGCACCTCCGGGATCAGCTCCACGATCTCCGCCGACCGCACCTCCGGATGGTAGAGCGCCGAGCTCGAGGTCACCCCGGTGGCGAGCCCCAGGTAGAGCACCCGCTGCGGGTCGGGGTGCAACAGCAGCGGGATGTGGCCCTGTCGCACCTCGTAGTGGGCGAGCTTGCTCGAGCTCAGGCGATAGCGGGAGTTGTGCTTGAGGTCGAGCTGCCCGTTGTCCTTGCGCTTCAGCACGTCGATCCAGCCGTAGGCCGACTCCCAGTGCCCCAGACGCACCTGCGTGCGCGGATCGAAGCCAATGCGGGTGTGCGCGAGCCCGACCGCCATCGAGAGCGTGAGCACCACCGACAGCGCCGGCAGCGCGTAGTGCTCGACCGCCCCGCGCGATCCGCGCACGAAGACCGACAGCAGCGCGTAGACCAGCGCGATCAGCGCGAAGCTGTTCCAGAGCCCGAGCAGCGGCAGCACCACGAAGCTGGCCAGCATCGAGCCCGCCGCCGCGCAGGCCGTGTTCACCGCCGTCAGTCGCCCCACCAC
>JAPPOT010000296.1 GCA_028817855.1 Myxococcales bacterium | reverse complement strand
CGCTGTGGGGTCCGCGCTCGGTGATGCGCCCGTCCTCGATCACCATCAGCCGGCTGGCCCGGCGCACGGTGGAGAGGCGGTGGGCGATGGCGAAGACGGTGCGCCCCTTCACCAGGCGATCCATCGCTTCCTGGATCTTGTGCTCGGTGTCGGTGTCGACCGCGCTGGTGGCCTCGTCGAGGATCAGGATGCGCGGGTTCTCGAGCACCGCGCGCGCGATCGAGACGCGCTGGCGCTCGCCGCCGGAGAGGGTGTGTCCGCGCTCGCCGACCATGGTGTCGTAGCCGTGCGGCAGCTTGCAGATGAAGTCGTGGGCATTGGCGACGCGCGCCGCCGCCACGACCTCGTCGAGCGTGGCGTCCTCCATCCCGTAGCGGATGTTGTCGAGCACGCTGCCGTGGAAGAGGTAGGGATCCTGCAACACCATCCCGACCTGGCGCCGGTAGTGACCCAGGTCGAGCTCGCGGATGTCGACACCGTCGATCGTGATCGACCCGCTCTGCACGTCGTAGAAGCGCGAGATCAGGCTCACGATCGTGCTCTTGCCGCCGCCCGACGGGCCGACCAGACCGATCAGCTCTCCGGGCTCGACGGTGAAGGAGACGCCGCGCAGGATCTGGCGCACGCCATCGTAGGCGAAGGTCACGGCCTCGAATTCGACGCGGCCCTTCACCGGGGAGAGCTGCACCGGCTCCTCGACCTCGGTGACCTCGGGCCGGCTGTCGAGGATCTCGAAGACGCGGTGGGCCGAGGAGGTGGCGCGATTCATGATGCGCGTCATCTGACCGATGATCTCCACCGGCGCGATGAACATCGTGGTGTAGAGCAGGAAGGAGACAAAGGTTCCCGCGGACAGGGGCGGCCCGAAGGCCGAGTCGTCGTCGAGCAGGCGCGGCAGGGCGAAGACCCAGATGCCGATCACGGTCGACTGCACCACGAACATCAGGAACGGCCAGAAGGTCGTCCAGGAGGCATGGATGCGGTTGAACTCGTCGCAGGCGCCGTAGTTGCGCTCGCCGAAGCGGGCGACCTCGCGCGGGCCCTGATCGAAGGCCTGCACGACGCGCATCCCGGGGATGGTGTCGCTCAGCACGTCGGTCAGTGCGGACCAGCGGCGCCATGCGCGCAGGAAGAGCCGCTCGAGGTGCTGACCGTGCAGGTGGATCGCCGCGAAGACGAAGGGCAGCGGCGCGATCATCACCAGGCCGAGTCGCCAGTCCAGGTGCAGCAGCACGCCACCCAGGCCGATCAGCATGATCACCGCGAGCGAGACATCGACCACGCCGAGGGCGAGGAACTCCCAGAGGCGGTCGGTGTCGGAGCTGACGCGCGTGATCAGGCTGCCTGTCTTCTTGCGGGAGAAGAAGCCGAGGCTGAGCGAGTGCAGGTGGCGGTAGAGGTCGGTGCGCAGGTCGCGCGCGACCAGCTCGCCGAGCACCGCCATGAGGCGCAGGCGAATCCACTGGCAGAGCTGGCGGATGAAGTAGCTCAGGGCGATGCCGACGACGGCGAGCCAGGCGACGCTGGAGACCTGTGGCAGGGTGAGCTCGCCGGCTTGCACCGGGCCCACCACCTCGTCGACCAGGTAGCCCGTCAGGTAGGGCGGGACCAGCGCCAGCAGCGTGATCACGGACGCCGCCGCCAGCCCGGCGCCGACGCGCCTGCGGTAGGGCCGCAAATAGGCGAGCAAGCGCCAGAGCACCGCCAGGTGGTGGGTGGAGACCAGGGCCTGGGCGTCGCGGATCGGCCCCGCCACACCGCCGGTGTAGTGCGCGTCCGCGTCGCCGGTCGGGACGTCGCGACCCTCGAGGGCCTGCTCGAGCAGGAAGGTGAGGTTGTCGATCACCTGCTGCTGCCGCCGCGTGTAGCGCAGCACGAGTAGCGGCGCGTCCTCGGGCGCCGCGGCCCTGCGGTGCACGCGCACGGTGTGGCTGCTCAGGCCCGACTCGGCATCGATCTCACCGATGTCGGCGCGCGCGGCCCGCGCCAGCTCACCGCCCCGTTCGTCGAAGAGCAACAGGTGCGTGGCGGTGAGCACGGCCCAGTGCTGGACGAAGCGGTGCTCGGCATCCAGGTCGCACATTCCGTAGAGCACCACGGGCGCGCCCTTCAGCGCGCCGCGCACCGGCGCGGGCAGCTCGGCGGGCTGTCCGGCGTAGCGCTCGATCAGCTGGGCGTCGCTGAGCTCGGTCTGGCGGGTTTGGTGGGGGTCGCCATCGGCGACGGAGTCTCGTTTTTCTTCAGGCATTTCGCAGAGTTTCTTTCGAGGCAGGACTGAGAGCCCAAGGGGGGCCGCCCACGCCTGCGAGTCGAAACTCCGCCGGCCTAGGAGACCCCTCCCGCGGTCTTGCGACCGCGCGATCGACGGGTGGTCCGCGAGCGCCGGGCAGCAAGCGTTGAGCTCGCTGCCCATGGAGCAGCCGCAAGCTGCGCTGCTCCCGCGTGTGCGCCGGCGCTGCCGGCGACGTTCGCGCTCCCGGACGCCACCGCCGGACCCGCAGCGAGGCGGGTCGCGATGTGCGTACCGTCCACTTGCATGCTCAGCGTTCTCGTTTCATCCGGTTCCCCGCGCCGTCTTCTGGAAAGCTGCTGGTGCGAAATCTGTGCGGGCGACGTACACCGGTCAAGGCGTTTTTCGGACAGCGCTGCAAAAAGGGGAGACGATGTGGACGCCTGTCGGCGGGCCGCGGTAGACCCGCCCCCGCCCAACAAGGGAGCCGAGGATGGCCATCCGCGAACAGCTCGATGCAGACCTGAAGGAAGCGATGCGCGCCAAGGACCGTGTGCGCCTCGATACGATTCGCAACGTACGCGCGACCCTGCGACAGCGTGAGCTCGACGAGGGCAAGGAGCTGGACGAGGACGGCGTGCTCAAGCTGATGCGCGGGCTCGTCAAGCAGCGCGACGAGGCCATCGCCCAGTACCAGGAGGGCGGGCGCGACGACCTGGTCGAGCAGGAGCAGGCCGAGAAGGCCGTGCTCGAGGCCTACCTGCCCGCGGCGCCCAGCGCCGCCGACGTGGAAGCCGCGGTCGAGGCGGTGATCGCCGAGCTCGGCGCCACCGGGATGAAGCAGATGGGGCAGGTGATGAAGGCGGCCATGGCCAAGCTCGGACCCGCCGCCGATGGCAAGCAGGTCAGCGCCACGGTCAAGGCCAAGCTCTCGAGCTGAGCGCGCGACGTGCACCTGCAATTCCACGGCGCCGCCGACGGGGTCACCGGCTCGCTCCACCGCGTGCACGTGGACGGCGTGGACGTGCTGCTCGACTGCGGTCTCTTCCAGGGGCACCGCGCCGAGGCCAACCGCCTCAACCGCGAGGTGCCCGACTGGGCGGTGAAGGCCCACTGCCTGGTGCTCAGCCACGCCCACCTGGACCACAGCGGCAACATCCCGACCCTGGTCAAGCGCGGCTTCCGCGGCAACATCTACTGCACCCCGCCCACGCGCGACCTGTGCAGCGTGATGCTGCGCGACGCGGCGATGATCCAGGAGCAGGACGCGCGCTACCTGAACCGGCGCGGCGCACGCGAGCGCAACGGCGACGCGGTCGCGGCGCTCTACACGGTGCACGACGCCCAGCGCGCGGTCAGCCAGATGATCTCGTTGCCGCTGCACCGCCCGCTGCCGATCGCCCCCGGCGTGACGCTCACCTTCCACGACTCGGCCCACGTGCTGGGCTCGGCGCTCGTGCAGCTGGACCTGGCAGAGCGCGGCAAGCAGCGGCGCCTGCTCTTCACCGGCGACCTGGGGCGCGAGGAGCTGCCGCTGCTGTCGGACCCGGAGATCCCCGAAGGCGTCGAGGTGCTGCTCACCGAGAGCACCTACGGCGACCGCCTGCACCCGGACTACCACGAGACCGACGCCCAGCTCGGGCGCATCGTGCGCGAAACGATCGGGCGCGGCGGACGCGTCTACATACCGACCTTCGCCCTCGAGCGCGCCCAGGAAGTGCTCTTCGCCCTCGAGCGACTGCACGACGAGCAGGCGCTGCCGCGTGTGCCGATCTACATCGACAGCCCGCTGGCGATCGCGATCACCGAAATCTACAAGCTCCACCCGGAGGGTCTGAGCGAGGAGGTGCGCGCGCGCATCCTCGGCCGCGACGATCCCTTCTCGCCACCCGGGCTGAAGTACGTCTCCGACGTGGAGTCGTCCAAGGCACTGCAGAAGAGCGACGAGCCCTGCATCGTGATCGCCGGCTCCGGAATGTGCGAGGGCGGACGCATCCTGCACCACTTCCGCCAGGGCCTCGGCAACGCGGACAACAGCGTCGTGATCGTCGGCTTCATGGCCCAGCACACCCTCGGCCGACGCCTGCTCGAGCGCCGCACCCGTGTGAAGGTCTTCGGCGTGGAGCGGGACGTCGCGGCCCAGGTGCACACCATCAACGGCCTGAGCGCCCACGGCGATCAACAGGACCTGGTGCGCTTCGCGCGGGACGTGGCCGCCCGCGGTCGCCTCCAGCACCTGGCGCTCGTGCACGGCGAGGAGGAGCCGCGACGCATCCTGGCCGAGCGACTCGACGAGGCCGGCCTGCCGCCGCCGGTGCAGGCCGAGCGCGGAGCGCGCCTGGAGCTCTGAGATGCGGGCGGGCGCAGCGGCGGTCGTGGCGGTACTCGTGCTCTGCTGGACCGGCGCGGCCCTCGCCCAGCACCCCGGACCCGACGACAGCTACAAGCATCCCTCCCCGGCGCCCGCGCCGCCGCCACCGCCCGCGGAAACCCCACAGCCCGCCGAAGCATCCGAAGAGGAAGCCGAAGCCAAGCCGGCGCCGCAGGAGTTGAAGCTCGCGATCCTCGACAAGGACGTGCTGCCCGAGAAGCCGCGCAGCGGCTGGGCGGCGCTGCCGATCGCGGTCTACGCGCCCGAGACCAAGCTCGGCCTCGGCGCCTTCGGCAGCGTCTTCTTTCGCCTCGGCAACGCCGGCGCCGAGACCCGCCCCTCGAGCATGTCCCTGGTCGGGCTTTACACCTTGCGCGAGCAGCTGATCGTGGAGGCCATCCCCGAGCTCTACTGGGATGACGAGGACTGGCACCTGTGGTCGCGCTTCGACTACCGCAAGTACCCCAACCGCACCTGGGCGGTGGGCAACAAGGCGCAGGACAGCAGCGAGGAACACTACCAGGAGTCGCGCCCGCGCTGGCAATTCCGCATCGGCAGCGCGGTGACCGGCCGGCTCTTCGTCTACGGCCACCTCGAGGCCCAGCACATGGGCATCGAGAACGTCGAGCCCGGCGGGCTGATCGACAGCGGCACCCTGCCCGGCTCGGGGGGCGGCCGCACCATCGGCCTGGGCCCGGGCATCGCCTGGGACACGCGCGACCACCTGCTGGTGCCCCACGACGGCTTCTTCCACGAGGCCGTGCTGATGACCTACCAGCCCGCCATCGGCAGCCACCACAAGTTCAACGTGCTGCGCGTGAACCTACGCCGCTACGTGCCGATCACCAGCCGCCACACGCTGGTGCTGCAGTACGTCGCCCAGGTCCAGGAGGGCAACGTGCCCTTCTATATGCTCTCCCAGCTCGGCGGCCAGAACCTCCTGCGCGGCTACTTCGAGGGACGCTTCCGCGACAAGAGCCTGATGGCGATCCAGGCCGAGTACCGCCTGCCCCTCTTCTGGCGCTTCAGCGCGGTCGGCCACGGCGCGCTCGGCGATGTGGCCAGTCGCGTGCAAGGCATCGCGCTCGATGGTCCGGTCTGGTCGCTGGGCGGCGGCCTGCGCGTGCTGCTCAACCGCGCGGAGCAGCTGAACTTGCGCGCCGATCTGGGCGTCGGCTACGACACCTTCGGCTTTTACCTAGGCGTGGCGGAGGCCTTCTGAGGTGCAGCGGCTCGCCCGCATCCTGCTGCCCCTCGGCGCGCTCGCGCTGCTGCTCGCGCTGCTCTCCCACCGCAGCCAATACCCGGTCTACCTGGGCCGCTACAGCGCGGACTACGCACTGCTGCTGCTGTGCACGGCGCTCGCCACCCTCGGGCTCGGCTACCTGAGCCTGAGCGCACAGCGCTTCGCACGCAGCCTGCGCTCGGTGCTGAACGGGGCGACGGTGAGCGCCGCGGTGATCGTCGCGAGCCTGCTTTCGCTGTTGGAGATCGGCTTCGATTTGAAGGCCTACTACCCGCTGGTCGTCGTCATTCCGCTGCTATTGGCCTGGCGCCGCCCGCGCGGTCGGCTCGGGGCCGCGCTGCCGCGCAGCGCCATGGTGCTCGGCTCGCTGCTGCTGTCCCTGGTGCTGCTCGAGGGCGCCATCCGCGGCGTGCTCGCCGAGCCCAAGCGCCTGGCCGACGACGCCGCCTTCGACCGCATCATCCGCAGCCAGTGGCCGCGTCCGATCACCGACGAAAAGCCCGCCGGCACCTTCCGCGTGCTGGGCCTGGCCGACTCCTTCGGCCTGGCCGGCGCCCACCACAACTACCATTACCTGCTCGAGCGCCACGCACGCGACGCCGGCCTGAAGCTCGAGGTGGTCAACCTCTCGGTCGCCGCCTACGAGCTGCCGGACGAGCTCGCCCTGCTGCGCCGCTTCGCTGCACGCTTCGAGCCCGACCTGGTGCTCCACGGCTTCTTCGTCGGCAACGACTTCACCGTGCCCGAGGGCAGCTTCGTCAGCTTCCGCAACGTGCCCCTACGCGCCCACGGCGGGGTCGCCGCCCTGCGCCCCCACCACTTCCTCGCCTCCCAGTGGCTGGCGCGCACCTTCCGCAGCCTCGGCGCCACGCGCCGTCGCGCCGACGAGTCCGAGGGCACCTTCTCCGAGGCCGAGTTCCTGCGCATCGAGCGCGAGCGCCTGGCCGTGTGCCGGCGCGGCGCCGAGCGCGGCTGGGCCCGCATCGAGGCGCTGCTCGACGGCATCCGCACCCACAGCGAGTCCCTCGGCGCGCGCTACGCCATGGTGGTGCACCCCGATCAATTCCAGGTCGAACAGCCCCTGCGCCAGGCCCTGTCGCCGGTCGACTGGGAGCGCCACGACCTCGAAGCCCCCCAGCGCTTCCTGACCGGGTACTGCGAGCGCCACGGGCTGGCCTGCGTCGACCTGCTGCCGGCGATGCGCGAGCGCGGCGCCGGCGGCGGCCTCTACCTCCCCCGTGACACCCACTACAACGCGGCGGGCAACCAGCTCGCGGCGGCGCGCATCTTCGGCCACCTGCGCGACGTCCTGTCGAAGTGACCGCCGGCCCGCGACGACCCACACACGATCGAATGCGCCGATCCACTCCGTACCGAGGAGCAGCGTGACTGGGTCCAGCGCTTCGGCCCCAGCGGCTTCATCGGCTCGAGCTGCCAGTCGACCGCACCTGGGCGCATCGCAAGCACCTTTGCACCGGCCTGCTAGCTAGCGGCTGTTCTTCGCTGTCTTGCGCTCCAGCTTCTGCAACAGCTGCTCGAAGTCGCGGTTGACCAGGAAGCGGCTGAAGGACTTGCGGTAGTGGTTGACCAGGCTCACGCCCTCCACGCTGAAGTCGTGGATGCGGTAGGTCCCGCCCTCCGCGTGGAGGTAGTAATTGATCGGCACCTTCTCGCGGCTGTGGGTGATCACCGTGGTGTCGACGCGGTAGTCGTCCCCCTCCTTGTGCTCGTCGTGCACCACCACGCGCTCGTCGCCGCGAAAGCGGTTGATGTCCTCCATGTAGCGATCCGCGAGCAGCTCCTTGAAGAGCGTGACGTAGCGCTTGCGCTGGCCGTCGTCGATCGAGCGCCAGTGCACGCCCAGGCTGCGCCGCGCCATGTCTTCCCAGTCGAAGACCGCCGCCACGATGTCGCGCACCTTCTCGAAGCGCGCGCGCCGCTTGTCCTTGCCCTGCATCGCCGGATCGCGCAGCACCGCGAGCGCCCGGTCCACGGTATCCTGCACCAGCGCCTGCGGCGTCTTCGGCTGTGCCGCCGCCACGACCGGCAGCCCGATCAGCACGGCCAGCAGCACCGCCGCCAGCTTGCTCCCGAGACGGGTTCTAGTGCGCGTCATCGTCGTCTCCCGCGTCAGCCACCGGCGGCCCCGGGTAGAGCACCCCGGGCTCGGCGTCCAGGGTGCCTGTCGCCGCCGCCAGCTCGGCCATCGCCACGTTGAATCGATACTGGGCATCCATGAATGAGACGCGCAAACCGGCGTAGGCTTCAAAGGCATCGACCACGGCGCTCGAGCCCACCAGGCCCACCGTGTAGTCCGCGGTCGCCATCACCACCCAGCGCTTGGCGACCTTGACCGCCTTGTCCGCCTCCGTGATGTCCAGCCGCGCCCGCGCCGCGTCCTCATAGGCCCTGCGCACCTCCGCTGGAATCCCGGCCTGGGCCCAGCGCAGCATACCCTCCAGCTCCGCGGCCTGGGCGCGCCTCTCCGATGCGCGCGCGTCCCCCCGCCCCGCCTGCCACGCCCAGCGCACGCCCACGTTCAGGCCCGGCACCAGGTGCTGCTGCGGGTCCACGATGTAGCGACTGCGCACCAGGTCCCGCCCGGGCGTATAGGCCGCCGACAGGAAGCCGAGGGCGAACAAATCGGGCAGCGCGTCGGACTCGCGTGCCGCAGCCAACGCACGCAGCG
>JAPPOT010000869.1 GCA_028817855.1 Myxococcales bacterium | reverse complement strand
GGGCAGCGTCGAGCTGACCGAGGACACGCTGACCGGCGGCCAGGTGGCGCTCAAGCGGCTACTGCTGAAAGGCGCGAGCGGCGCCCGCAGCCAGCGCCTGCTGCGCCTGTTCGAGCAGGAGTTCCACGTCCTGTCACAGCTGGATCACCCGCGCATCATTCAGGTCTACGACTACGGTCGCGACGTGATCGGACCGTACTACACGATGGAGGTATT
This sequence comes from Myxococcales bacterium, assembly GCA_028817855.1. GTDB lineage: Bacteria > Myxococcota_A > Polyangia > Polyangiales > JAFGIB01 > JAOUOP01. Next base: position 8,320 of record JAPPOT010000869.1, on the reverse strand, counting down.
GCAGGGACGGGACCTACGGCAGCTGAGCCCGCTGCCGTACAAGCAGGTCTGCGCGATAGCGCGCGACGTGGTCTCTTCTCTGGCGATCGTGCACGGGCGCGGCTTCGTGCACCGCGACGTCACGCCGACGAACATCCGCTGCACGGCCGACGGTCAAGCCAAGCTTCTGGACTTCGGCGCCATGTGCCCGATGGGCGTGGCGCGAGGGCTTGTCGGCACGCCTCCCTTCGTCGCACCCGAAGCGATTCAGAAGAGTGCCCTCGACGGGCGCACCGACCTCTTTTCCCTGGGCGCGAGTCTCTACAACGCGCTGACCGGGCGCCACGCCTATCCGGCGAGCACACTCGGGCAGCTCCCGAACCGGTGGCGCTCGGTGCCGCGGCCGCCCAGCACCTTCAACCCGGAGGTGCCGCGGCGGCTCGACGAGCTCGTGATGGAGCTGCTGAGCCTGAGCCCGCTCGCGCGCCCGCAGAGCGCGGCCGTCGTCTTCGAGCGCCTGGTGGCGATCGGCGATCTCCCGCGCGTCGAGGAGCTGGAAGTGCGCAGCGCCTACCTGGCCTCGCCGCCCCTGGTCGGCCGCGACGCGATCCTCTCGAGCTGCCGCGAGCACCTGCTCTCGGCCCTGCGCGGACGCGGTACGGCGGCGCTGCTGACCGGGCCCACGGGCGGCGGCGGCTCGCGCCTGCTGGACATGCTCGTGCTCGAAGCGAAGATTCTCGGTGCGGTGGTGCTCCGCGCGGATGCTTCCGACGCGGTCGAGGACTACGGCGTGCTGCGCAGCCTGCTGCGGCAGCTGGTCGAGGCGCGTCCAGGCACCGCGCCGCGGACGCCGGCCCTCGAGCGCCTGTCCGCGGGCGAGCTGGTCGCCTTCGCCGAGCGCCAGCAAACGCTCGAAGCCTTCAATGCCTGGATCCTCGAGTACGCCACCGACCACCGCCTGGTCGTCGCGGTGGACGACGTGCACCTGCTCGACGAGGCCTCGCTCGCAGGCATCGCCGGTCTCGCCAGCGAGCTCGGGGGCAAGCGCTTGCTACTCGCGACCGCGATGGCGGAGGATGTCGACACGCGCTTCGAGGCGGCGACGGAGTTGCTGGTCACGAGCTCGAAGCGACATGCGCTGCCCGCGCTGTCGGCCAGCGACGTCCGACGGATGCTCGCGTCGATCTTCGGCGAGGTCGCCCACCTGAACGTGCTGTCGTCCGTGCTCTACCGGCATGCCGAAGGGAATCCCGGGCAGATCATGACCGCTGCCCAGACGCTGGTGGACACGCAGGTCGTGCGCTACTCGGCCGGCGCCTGGCGCCTGCCGAACACCACGGCGACGCTCGAGGCCGCGATGCCGGCCTCACCCGACCTGGCGGCGCGCGTGTCCGGGCTGACACCAGACGCACGCGAGCTGGCAGCGCTGATCGCCGCCGACGTGCACCGGCTGCTCGACGTCGACGACTGGGTGGGGGCGAGCACCCACGGCGACCTGCGTCGCGTCTACCGGGCGCTCGATGAGCTGGTGTCTGTGGGCCTGGTCGCGCGCCGGGAGGGACGCAGCGACTTTCGATGCGGCGACGCGGTCGCGCTGGTCCTCGCGGCGATCCCCGAGACGCAACGCCGCGAGCTGCACGGCAAGCTCGCCGCGATGTGCGCACGGACAGGCGCCAGCTCGGCCCAGGCCCACCACGCCCTGCACGCCGGCGACTCCGACACCGCCGAGCGTCTGGCCCTCGCCGCCGACACGCGCGATCTGTCCGAGACCTGGCCCCACGATCCGACCGGGGTGGCTACCTACGAGGGGGTCATCGCGGCCCGCTGCGCGGCCGACCCCGAGTCCCCCACGCTGCTCCGTCTGCGCTGTCAGCTGTTCACCCTATGTCTGATGACGGAGGAGTGGGTGCGCGTGCGTCGCGACGGCCCCCGCCTGCTCGAGGCGCTCACGCAGCGTTGCGGCCTGCAGGACTACCACGCCCTGAGCGACACTCCGGCCGAAGAGCGTCTTTCCACGGCGATCCAGGCCGCGGACAGCAGGCAGGCCGAGGCGCTCGCAGGCAGGGGGCTTGCAGAGAGCTCCGGGATGAGTCTGCTGGCTGCGCTCACCCAGCTACCCACAGTGCTGCTAGGGACCGCGAGCTCCGCTGTGCTCGCCGCGGACCCGGATCTCGTACACACGCTGCCGTCGCTGCAGCCCCTTCATGCCCTGTCGCCGGCCTTCCCGCTGGTCGACCGCATGCGCGAGGCGATCAGCTCGCTCGCCGTCGGCGAGGTCGCCCGCTCCCTGCGCCAGGTGCGCGGAGTCCACGCCGAGCTCCAAGGCAAGGTGGCTGGGCTGGAGGACGCCACCCGTACGAGCCTGCAGCACTTCGTCCACGGCTTCCTGCAGGGCATCGAGGTCACGATCGCCGGCGCCGAGGTCATCGAGCGCATCGAGCAGAGCAAGGAGCACAGCCCCAAGCGCGCGGCGCGCGAGCGTTACTCCTACTACGTGGCCATCGGCGACACCGAGATGGCGAGGCGCGCCCGACGCGACCTCGAGCGTATGGAGGTGCAGAGCGGCGCCGTGAAGTACTTCCCGCATTGCTGGGAGGTCGAGTACTCGCTGCACTCCCTGACGCGCAACGTGGAAGGGCTCAAGCGCTGCGAGGCCGAGGCCCGGCTCGTCGCGCCCGATCTGCCGGGCTGGAAGACCCGCGTGGAGCTCTCGCGACTCGCACTGGCCCAATGCGGCGCGACGCACGAGGACGCCGTGGTCAGGGCGCGCGCGCTGTTCGAGGCCCAGCGCCGCGGCACCGCCGATCGGCGCTACGCGCTCTACCTGCTCGTCTACGGGCTCCAGGACCTCGAGCGCTGGGAGGAGGCGCGCGAGCTGCTGCGCGACGAGATCGCATCGCTCGGACGGCCGGCGGAGTGGCACGACGGCTACAACATGATGCTCGCCCTGATCGAGGGCACGCTGGGCGAGCACGAGGCGGCCGCGGCGCACGTGGCGGAGCACCTGGAGTCCTACGAGGGCATCGGGGTGCGCGGACTGCTGGCCGGGCACGTCCACGAAGTCGCGGCCAAGCTCGCGGTGATGGCGGGCGACGATGCGCGTTTCCACCACCACGCCGAGCAGTGCGCAGCGCACTACCGCAGCGGCCACAACCCGGACCTGACGACGCGCTACGAGATGCTGATGCGAGACGCGCTCGAGCGCGACCTGCGCGTGACGGGTGAGCTCGCTGGAGCCGCCGATTTCACGCCACGCACGTCGGCATCCGAGCTCGCATCGATGCTGCGCACCCAGGTGAGCACCGTGATGGACGCGCCCACGCGGCATCAACAGCTGCTGACGCTGGTGGTCGAGCGCAATCAGGCCCGCGGGGGTCTGCTGTACTTGCCGGGCGACGACGGAGGCCTACGCAGAGCCGCGCGTACAGGACAGGCCCCGACCGAGGCGAAGGTCGAGCCCGAGGTGCACAGACTCTGGAGCGTGGAGTCTTCCGACGAGGCGCTCGAGACCATGACCCTCGACGACACCTGGGAGGCCACCCTGACCGCCGTGCTCGACAGCCCCGAGACAGACTTGGACGATGGCACCCACGTGCACTTGCTGGTGCCAGGCTCCCATGCGGGCGCCCGCCCCAACGGCGTGATCGTGCTCGCGACGGCCGACGGTGCGACCCCCGCACCCGACCGTGAGGCGATCGCCGCGCTGGCGCAGCTGATCCTCGAGCACGAAGCGGACCCCGAGGCGCAACCCGGTACGTAGCCCGCGATGGCGCTCTACGACGTCTTCTCGAAGTTCTACGACGCGTCGGTCGAGCGGCTCTACGTGGAGCACCGCGAGCTGGCGGCCCTGGCGCTCGACGCCGCAGCGGGCCACAAGGTGCTCGATGTACCCTGCGGCACGGGCCAGAGCTTCGCCCACCTGGTGCCCGGCAAGGTGGGCGGGGCACTGATCGGGGTCGACTCGAGCGCGGGCATGCTGAAGCGGGCCGAGGCGCGGGTGGAGCAGGAGAGCTGGGCGGGCGTGCACCTGCTGCAGCGCAGCGCCACCGCGCTCTCGGCCGACGACTTGCAAGGGTTGTGCCCGGTGGACCGGCTCCACATCTTCCTCGGCATGAGCGTCTTCGACGTCATGGACGGCACCTTCGACCACCTGTGGTCGCTGCTCGCGCCCGGCGGCCGCTGCGTCGTTGTCGACGTGCACGCCGAGCGCCCCGGCCTGCAGGGCAAGCTGGTGAACCTGATCGCGGGCGCCGACATCCGCCGGCGCTTCTGGGAGCCCCTCGAGCGGGTCTGCGCGGACTTCGAGCTACGCGATCTACCCCATCATCCCAAGCACGGCGGCCAGATCATGCTCGCCAGCGGCCGCAAGCCCCTGGCTCGGATGTAGCCGACCGTTGCGGACCGCGGCGGGATGGTTAGCTTGCCGGAGTGACCGTGGAATGCCCATCGTGCGCCGCACGCAACCGCATGCCGGCTGCGAGACTCTCGAGCGCCGCTCGCTGCGGCCGCTGCAAGCAGGCGCTCTCTCCGATCGCCGTGGGCTCTGCAGAGGACTTCGACGAGCTGATCTCCCAGTCGCCCGTGCCCGTGGTGGTGGACTTCTGGGCCGGTTGGTGCGCTCCCTGTCGGATGATTGCACCGGAGCTCGAGAAGCTCGCGGCCGCACACCACGGCGAGCTGGTGATCGCGAAGGTCGACACCGAAGCGCTGCCCCAGGTCGCGGCACGCCATCGGATCCGCAGCATCCCCACGCTTATGCTCTTCCGCGATGGCGCGCCAGCGCGCACCGTGGCCGGCGCGATGCCGGCAGCGCAGATCGCCAGCGGCCTGGGTCTCTGATCGCAGCTCAGCGCGGGGACAGCAGGGGCCCCACGAGCTCGGCCATGGCCTCGCCCACGATGCGGTTGCCGCCAGGCGTGTAGTGGCAGTGGTCGTAGAAGAGTGCGTCGACCTCGCCCTTCGGAAGCGCGCGCAGAACCGGCAGCACATCGAGGTGTGGGATCGACATGCGCTCCATCAGGGCCGCGAACTGCCGCTGGGGGGCGTCGTGCACGTGGCCTGCCTCGACCTGCTGCTTGACCGGCAAGAGGGCAACCGCCAGGCCGATGCCGCGCTCGGTCGCCACCTGCTCGATGATCGCCAGCAGGGACTCGATCTTCTGCCAGTAGCGCGGGCTCCAGGCGTAGCCCCAGTCCGTGAAGGCCTCGAGCACGATGCGGTCGAAGGCGCGGGGGTCGGTGCGATAGTTCCCGGGGCCGCCGGGATGGGCAGCCGCGAGCTCGGCCCGCGCCTGCTGGAAGTGCTGCATGGCGGCCCTGGGGCTGCCGCGTACCAGCTGGCGGGCGCGTAGGAGATCGAGCTGGTTGGCGAGATGGGAGGCGAGCGCGCTGCGTCCGAGCGGCGCAGGCAGGCGACTCACCTCGAGGTAGGGAGAGTGGTAGGCGTCGTTGAGGTAGAGACCCACCAGGATGAAGTCCGGCTCGGCTGACAGGCCCGTCTCCATCAAGATCGCCAGCATGTTCTGGAGGTCGATCGCCCCCACCCCGGCGTTGATCACCTGAAGTCTGCTGCTCCCCGCCGCGTCCCCCATGCGCAACGCACGCTCGAGGTGAGCCGGGTAGGTCTGATCAGCATCGACGTAGTCGCCGAAGGTGATGCTGTCGCCGAGCACGAGCACGCGTCGCTCGCCGCGCTTCTTTGGGCCCAGCTCCGGGTGGCGAAAGCCGAGCGCGTTGGTGGTGATCTCCACATCGCGCTTCGAGAGGTTGTGGTTGCGAACGACCGCGCGCGTGCTGCGCTTCAGACGCACCCCGGTGGGCGTGCGCACGTAGAGGCTCTGGTCGGGCAGGCCCTCGCCCTCGACGTTCTCCCCCGACGGAACCTCCCCGCCCAACCCGGCGATCCGCACGCTCTGGGGCACGGCCCCCATCAGACGCACGCCCACCTCCAACACCCCCACGCCGACCAGCACTCCCAGGGCGAGCACCAGGAGCTTGGCAGCGAGCCGCCGGGGCCGGCGCGTGGACGCATCCATCCCCGAATTCTACGCGCGGCAACCACACGCCCGCCACGTGTGTGCGAGACCGTCGAGGGACGCGGTTGGGAAGTTGGCCTGGCAACCGCGGTTCGAACAGCACAAATCAACCAATCCCGGCGGCGGCGGCGCGGAGGTTCTCGACCTCTTCCGGGGTCAGGCCGCCCATGGTCTCGATCTCGATCGTGGCCTCCTGGCCGGTGGTCGCCTCGCTGGCGCTGACCTCGAGCAAGCCGTCGGCGTCGATCGTGAAGCTGACCACGACCTCGACCTGGCCGGCCTGCACCTCGGGAAGGTTGCCGAGCAGGAACTGGCCGAGGCAGACGTTCTCGCGGGTGTCGTCGCTCTCGCCCTGGAAGACTTCGAGGCGGACCACGTCCTGCATGTCGGCGGTGGTGGTGAAGCTGCGCTCGACACTGGTGGGGATGGTGGTGTTCTTCTCGAGCACGACCCGCATCTTGTCGCGGTTGCTGCCCTCGGCGATGCGCAGACCCAGGGAGTGGGGTGTGACGTCGAGCAGCGTCACGCCGCTGGCATCGCCCGCCATGATGCCACACTGGACGGCCGCGCCGATCGCGACGATGTGATCCGGGTCCAGGTGGTGCTCCGGCTTCTGCTTGAAGATCTCCTCGACCCTGGCCTGCACCGCAGGCATGCGCGTCATGCCGCCGGCCATAAGCACGCGGTCGATCTCCTCCGGCAACAGACCCGCCGACTGGAGCGCCGCAAAGCAGGGCTGCTCCAGCCGCGCGATCACGTTGGTCGCGAGAATCTCCAGATGGCTCCGCGCGAAGGCGTCAATGTTCAGGTGCAGCGGGTTGCCCGCGTTCTCCATCAGGAACGGCAGGTTGATCGGCGTCTCCTCGGCACCGCTCAGTGCGTGCTTGGCCTCCTCCGCGGCGTCCTTCAGGCGCTGCAGCGCCACCGGATTGGTGCGCAGGTCGAGCTCGGTACTCTCCATGAAGGCGTCGGCCAGGTACTCGACAACCGTCTGGTCGAAGTCCTCGCCCCCGAGGAAGGTGTCGCCGTGGGTGGCGAGCACCTCGTAGAGATCGCCTTCCTTCTTGAGGATGGTGATGTCGAAGGTGCCGCCGCCCAGGTCGAAGACCGCGATCGTCTCGTCCTTCGACTGGGTGGCGCCGTAGCCGAGCGCCGCCGCCGTGGGCTCGTTGATGATGTGCTCCACGTTGAGCCCGGCGATGTTGCCCGCGTCCTTGGTGGCCTGGCGCTGGCGCTCGTTGAAGTAGGCCGGCACCGTGATGATGGCCGACGAGACCTCCTCGCCCAGGAAGCTCTCGGCCCGCCGCTTGAGCTCACCCAGCAGCAGCGCGGAGACCTGCTCGGGTCCGTACTTCTTGCCCTCGACTTCGATCCAGGCGTCGCCCAGCGTGCCCTCGACGATGTCGTAGGGCACGACCTCGCCCCAGTGGCGGATCTTCTGGTCCTTGAACTTGCGGCCGATCAGGCGCTTGGCGCCGTACACCGTCTGGGTGGGATTGACCGTCGCCTGGCGCTTGGCCTTGGCGCCGATGATCGGCCCGGCCGCGTCCATGACCACCACCGACGGCATGACCCTGCTGCCATCGTCCATCGGCAGGATCTGAACGCGCCCGCCCTCGAGCCAGGCGACACAGCAGTTGGTGGTTCCGAGGTCGATGCCGACGATTCGTGACATGCTCAGCGAGCTCCTTTGAAGCGTTTGAACAGGCCGCCGCCCGAGGGCACCGCGGCGCGCTCGAGGTTGTCCAGCTCGATGCGAGCCTCGTCGTGCTGCGGGTGCAGCGCCAGGATCGCGCGATAGGACTGGATGGCGCCCGCCGAGTTGCCGCGCGCGCGGTGGGCGCGGGCATCCACCAGGTGGCGGTGAAGCTGGAGGTTCTTGCTGTCGGGCGCGCGCGACAGGGCCTCGTCGAGCACCGCGCCCGCCGAGTCGAACTGGGAGAGGCTCAGCAGCTGCAGCGCCTGACTGATCGCCTGCGCCTCCAGCGTGCGGCCCGCGCGAGGTCCGGTGCGACCGCGACGCTCGCCGGCGTCGTTGTCGTAGGCGCGCGTCTTGACGATCTCGATCGCCTCGCGGTGGGCGCGCTGCACGTGCACGAAGAGCTTGGTCGCGAGCTTGCCGACCTTGGGCCCGTAGCGGGCGAAGTGGTGCGGGTGGTAGCTCTTGACCAGCTTCTCGTAGGCGGCCTTGACCTGCGCGCCGCCCGCGGTCGAGTCGAGGCCGAGGATCGTGTAGCCGTCGAGCTTCTTGAAGCGCTCGAGCTGCTGGGCGAGCACCTGCTCCATCTGCGCGACCTGCTCGGGGTC
>JAPPOT010000793.1 GCA_028817855.1 Myxococcales bacterium | reverse complement strand
CCTCCCACCCGGCCCCGCTCATCGACCACGGGCCCGCCCGAGCCGCGTCCGCTCAGCACCGCGGCGATCACGTCCTCGAGCGGTTGCTCGGGCTTGAGCGTGACCAGCCGCGAGCTCATGATCTCGCGCGCGACCGCGACACGCGCGGGGCTCGGTACGTCGCTCTTTCGGCGCAACACCGCCTGCATCGTCTCTGCGATGGAATCCATGGCTCTCCCCTTGTCCGCGGGAGCCGGTCGCGTCCCAAGCGCGACGACCCCACTCCATTCACGCTGAAGCAGGGACAAGACGCGCGCCAGTGGACGGCCTCACAACCGCACCCTTTTCACGGAGATTTGGCGAGATGTGTGCGAAAGCCACGTTGCGGATCGCACAAGGACTGCGGTGCCGCCGATGGCATGCTGCATCGATGCAATTCACCAAACGGCTACGTGAGGGCGTGCGACGAGGGCAGATCACTGCAGCGTTCGCATCTGGCAGCCCTCGCGTCAGGGTGGGCGGCTGCCACCGGATGGGCGATGGCGAGATCGAGGTGGGCTCGATCGCCGCACCGAGATCGACGACATCACCCATAGGCTCGCGCGCGAGTCCGGCTTCGACAGCGTGGACGACCTGTTGAAGACCGCGAGGCACGGCCGCGGCACCGACGCCTTCCTCATACGCTTCCATTGCATCCCGCGCGGCACTTCGGACGCTTGAGCCGGAATGGGGGACGCGGTCTATTCGCAAAGGCTGAAGGCGAATCCTCCGGTGACGAGGATGTGGCCATTCGACTGGACCGAGAGCGCACGCGCCACGGTGCCCGGAAGCGTTGGAGAGGTCTCCGGAACAGGCCATGCCGGGGTGCCGTCGGCGTCGTAGCGCATCACCCACGCAGCGTCGGCCGTCTGCGAGTGGCCACCGACCACGAGCTCGTTCGAGTCGGTGTAGTCGATCAGCTGGACGCGGTGCTCGAGGGCAAGGGTCGGCCAGAGCGGGCTGAAGTCCGCGAGATTCAACACCTGTGCCCAGCCTGTGGACTCCTGCTCGCCGCCGAGCGCGAGGTGCGACCCTTCCTGGACGTCCATCGCGTTGACCAAGACGTCGTCTGGCGGAGTCCAACTCTCGAGGAGCTCCAGGCGGCTATCGTAGCGATCGATGCGATCGGGAGGTGTGCCATCGTTCGCGTACCAGCGCGTCAGGACGAGTACTTCGTCGGCGCTTCCGACGGCGAGGTCGATGACGCCTGGCCGGTCGGGTGTCACCACATCGTGCAAGACCTCACCGTTCGGCCCGAGCGCGACCAGCCGCAGCTGTGCGTCTTCGGCGTTGCCAGCGCCTGGACGGTGCCGTAGCGCGAGCACGATGCGTCCGTTCGACCCGAGCGCCACGTGCTGCGGCTCATCGCGCGTGAAGTTGGGTGCAGGTGGATCGCCCCCCGGGTCGTCAAGGCTGACGCCGAAGTCGTAGAGTCGCTCGCCGTTGACGACGAGCGCAACGCGGTCGATCGAGGTGCTCTGTGGGCTCAGTGCGTTGGGCGAGAACGACGCCCCCTGCTCCTCCAGTAGCAGGGCGGTCGTGCCGCCCCGCGCTGCCGCGTCGAGGATCCGGTGCTGGATGAATTCGCCCGAAGGAACTTCCGTGCTGAGATCCGCAAGCTGCTCCCTGAGCTCCCCTTGCTCGTCGAACTGACAAAGGAGCGTGTATTGCCACGACAGTGCCGGCTCCGTCGGCAGGAAGCGGAGTAGCGCGATGAAACCATCCTTCCCGCGCACGGCGTTCCACATCCCCGGCGAATTGAGCGAGAAGGCAATCGTCTGGGGCGGTAAGTGCGGCGCGGTCGATCCCACGACCGTGACGGTGTCGGTGAGGCCCGGATAGCCGAACACGGGCGCCTCCCAGGGAGTCAGGCCCGCGCACTGCGTGACCCCGACGGGACTCGCATCGCGCATCAGGTCTGCGCAGGTCAGCGCGGCGACGCCATTCGGCAACGGCGCGACGCCGGCGTCCGGCGCTCCGGCAGCATCGCCGCGGCCATCGGGCACTGAACCGCCGTCGGCTGCGGTCGTGCCGCCTGCGTCGGCGCCACTCGAGTCGGTCGTCTGTGGCATGGATGCCGTGGAGGTCGAATCCCCGCCCGACCCCACCGCGCTGCCGCTGCCGCTGCCGCTGCTCCCGGCGCGCTGCGGCCCCTCGCTTGCGCGCGACCGATCCGAGCAAGCGAGCGCGGCCACCGCAAGCGCCGCCACGCCCCACCGCGTCGACTGCGACATACCACAACCATCCGCCGCGCTGCCGACCCCGTCAACCTGCGCCACCTGGTGTTCGCTGACCCCACCCAACGGAGGGGCACCAAACGGGAGCCCGACCTTCCTAGATGTCGGAGAGGATCAGCATGCCGTCGTCCTGAGCTCTTCCGAGCCTCGAGAGGTCCTCCATCATGCGGGTGGCCATGCCGGAGAGCTGGTCCTGGGCGCACCGCAGGGCTTCGTCCTCGGGATCGTCATCCAGCAGTGCGTCGACGGCGTCTTCCAGATGATCGGTGCGGGCCTGCTCGAGCTCGCCGCCCGCGCGGGCGAGGCGGTCGGCCACGGCGAGCACCTGGAAAAGCTCGACCAGCGGGCCGTTGAGGTCGCTCACCCACGCGGCGAAGTCAGCCTGGGCGTCGCCGTCGAGGCCGTCGGTGAAGCCGAAGCTCAGCTGCACCAGAGCCGGCTCGCAGAAGACACGGGCGCGCGCAATCGCCAGTGCCGCGGGCTTGCACAGCTCGCTGCCCTCCTCGAGGCTGGCGACGCCGAAGCACAGTCCCTGGCACTCGCCCGGTGCGCTCGTCACGCACGTCTTGGCGAGATCGTCGCCGCACTCGCCGGCGCCGGCCTCGTCGCACAGGCCCGAGCAGACGCCGTCGCAGCTGTCGGCCAGGGGCTCGCGGCACTCGCCGCTGCAGTCGCCGGCGCAGGGGCCGTCGCAGGGCTCGTCCTCGCCGGCCGGACACTCGCCGCTGCAGCTGCCGATGCACGTGCCCATGCACGGGCCGTCCTCGCTCAGCGTCACGGTGCACGAGCCGGTGCAGCTTCCGTCGCAGCTGCCCTGCTCGAGCAGGCCCTTGCAGCGCTCCTCGGCGCCGTCGCTACACTCGCTCGCGCGCACCCGGCACTCGCCCTCGCAGGGCACCGAGCTCAGGTCCGGGCGATCGGCGTCGCACTGGTCCAGCGCGCGGCTGACCGCGCGCGAGGCCACGGCGCAGCCCTGCTCACCCAGCAACATCTCGAGGCCGTCGGCCGTGTGATCGGTCACCCGCATGCTCCACGCGTCGGAGATCCCGTCGGCAGCTGAGGCGTCGAGCTCGAGACCGCCGGCCAGCTCGTCGAGCACCTCCTGCAGGTCGTTGTCGAGTCGGTCGACCGCCCGCGCGAGCTGGCGCGCGGCACTGAAGTGGCTGTCGATCTCACGCCTGCGCGTGTAGACCACCTCGCCCTCGCTGGCGTCGCCGCAGGTGTCGAGCGCGGGCGGGTCGTCGTCGCTGCAGCGCTCCGGATCGCCCGTCTCGGCGCAGTCGACGATCAGCGTGCTCGTGACCGGCAGGCTGATCTCGCCGTCCTCGAACTCCAGGGCCTGCTTCACCTCGACCTCGAAGACGTCGTCGCAGATGTCCTGGCACAGCGCCGTGTCCACGCTGTACTCGTTCTCGATCAGCGTGCTGCCGCGCTGGTCCTCCGGCACCGGCACCACGATGTGGGAGCCCTCGCCCTCGCTCACCTCCTCGCCCGGGATCGAGAACTGGAGCAGCGTCGCGATCGCGTCCTGGTCGGGCTGGCTGTCGATCTTGAGCGACATCATCCCGTCGGCGTCCGGTTGGACGGTCTGCTCGTCGCCCAGGCTTTGAAGGCGCATGGTGCCCGAGGGGTCGGGCAGCAGCTTCTGAACGATGTCGGCCTGATCGAATTCCATCGACTCGGTCAGGCTCTGCACCAGGGTGCGCTTCTCGATCGGGGCCGAGTCCTGGCCGGTGTCGCCCGAGTCGTCGCCGCATGCGAGCGTGAGCAGAAGCGAAAGAAGAAGGAAGAAGCGGGTGGTCATGCGCGCGGTCTCTCTTGGCATCAGAAGTCGGCGGACGGGGGCGGCAGGTGGTAGGGGTCGCCGCGCTCGACCTGGAAGCAGTAGAGCCCAGCCTGCAGGCCGATGCCGCATTGCTGGGAGGGCGGGTCGACGTACTGCGTCCACCAGCTGTTGACGCTGAACATGTTGCCCAGCTGGCCGAAGTCGCTGCGGCCGCCCCGGTCGCTCCAGTCCACGCAGTGGTCGACGTCGGCCACCCCGCCGTCGGGCCGCGTGCCCGTCCAGACCAGCCCGCTGTTCTGGCTGATCTGCAGGAACTGGTTGAGCTCGATCGGGTTGTCGAGCGTCGTGCCCGAATCGGTCGAGAGCAGGTGCCCCAGGTCGCCGGCCACGACGCGGCCGTCGAGCAGGAAGTAGGTACCATCGACAACCCGGTTGCGGGCTTCCTCGGTCGAGTCGCTCAGCCACGCCACGTAGCGACCGGGAAGGCCGCCTTCGGCCGCCAGGCTGTCGCAGATCGCGTCGGCGCCCCCGAGACCGCCCAGGTTGCTGCCGAACTGGGTGTCGGTCACGAACACCAGGTAGCCGCACTTGCCGCCGACGCAGGTCTCGGTGTCGCCGCAGCGCACGTCGCAGCCGCCGCAGTTGTCCGGGTCGCTCATCAGGTCGACGCCCGGGCGTCCCTCGCAGCTGTCCTGGAAGCAGTAGAAGGGGTTCCGCGCGTTGCAGGTCGCGCTCTGGCCGGTGGTCCACAGGCGCGCGGTCTCCGTGCTCAGCCCGCCCAGCCCGAAGTCCTGGCCGGAGCTGCTGCTCCAGTCGATGCAGCCGACCTCGTCCATCGTGCCGTCCGGCAGCGTCGCGGTCCAGACCATGGTGTCGCGCGAGTCGCTCCACTCGGAGTACTGGATCGCGTTCGCCGGGCCGGACGCGATCAGCTCGTTCTGATCCCCGGCCACGTAGTCTCCCATCGTCGTGTAGAATGGGCCGTTTCCGACGCGGTCGATCGCGTCTTCCCTGCGGGTGCTCAGCCAGGCGCTGAAGGTGCCCTGCAGGTTGGCGTTCGCGGCCAGCTCGTTGCAGAGGTCGTCGGCCACGGCCAGGTCGCTTCCCAGGTCGGCGCTGTTGTCGCTCGAGGTGACGAAGACGAGGCCGTCCCCGGACTGCAGGCCGCAAAGGCCGCTGCCGTCGTTCCAGGTGCTTCCGGGGCAGCAGACGTCGAGCGAGCAGGTGCCGAGCTGGCCGTTGCAGCGCGAGCCCTCGGGCAGCCAGTTGTCGGTCGGGCACAGGGCGTCCTGCCCGGTGCACCACTCCGGCTCGTCGCACAGACCCGCGGCCTGTCGGCACTGCAGGTCGGGCGAGGCGAAGAGGTCGGTGGGGCACAGGGCGCTCTGGCCGTTGCAGCTCTCTGCCACGTCGCACGCGCCGCTGCTCGGGCGGCACTCGGTGCCGTCCTGCACGAAGCCGTCGGACGGGCAGTCGACGGCCTGGCCGTCGCAGCTCTCCGCCACGTCGCACGCGCCGGCTGCGGCGCGGCACTCGGTCCCTGCGCCCTCGAGCAGATCGGCAGGGCAACTCGGGGCGTCGCCGCTGCAGACTTCGGCGGCGTCACAAGCGCCGGCTGCGGCACGGCACTCGGCCCCCTGAGTGATGAAGCCGTCGGCCGGGCAGGCCATGGTCTGACCGTCGCAGAGCTCGGCGGTGTCGCAGACGTCGGCGGCCGTGCGGCAGATCGCGCCCGAGGGAGCGACACCGTCGGCGGGGCAGGCAGCCTCCTGGCCCGTACACTGCTCGGCCGCGTCGCACAGGTCGGCTGCAGCGCGGCAGGTCACGTCCGGCGAGGCGAAGCCGTCGATGGGACAGACGATCGTCTCGCCGTCGCAGCGCTCGGCGACATCGCACAGGTCGGCTGCGGCGCGGCACTCGGTGCCCGCGCTCACGACGGTGTCGGCCGGGCAGCCCCTGCCGACTCCATCGCAGAGCTCCGCGACGTCGCACAGGTCGGCTGCGGCGCGGCACTCGGTGCCCTGGGTGGCCACCGCATCGTCCGGGCAGAGCGCGTCCTGCCCGCTGCAGCTCTCGGCCGCGTCGCAGGCGCCCGCGCTCGCGCGACACTCCGTGCCCGCACCGAGGAAGCCGTCTGCGGGACAGCTGATGCCGCCGCCGGTGCAGGTCTCCGCCACATCGCAGTCTCCGGCAGAATCGCGGCAGGTCGTGCGCGAGTCGGCAAATGCGTCGTCCGGGCAGAGGGAGTCCTGACCCGTGCAAGCTTCGGCCACGTCGCAGACGTCGGCGGCCGCGCGGCAGATCACGCTCGTGTCTGCGAAGGCGTCGTCGGGACAGGCGGCATCCTGTCCGGTGCACGCCTCGGCCACGTCGCAGTCGCCGTTCTGGGCGCGGCACTCGGTGCCGCCCGTGACGAAAGTATCGTCGGGGCAAGCGCCGTCCTGCCCGGTGCACACCTCGGCCACGTCGCAGTCGCCCGCTGCGGCGCGGCACTCGGTGCCGCCCGTGACGAAAGCATCGTCTGGGCAGTCCACGTCGCTTCCGGTGCACATCTCGTCCAGGTCGCAGGCGCCGAGTGCGTGCCGGCAGCGGAAGGTGGCGTCGCGCAGGGCGTCGTCGGGGCAGGCCACGGTCTCGCCGTCGCAGCTCTCCGCGATGTCGCAGATGCCCGCAGCCGGCCGGCAGACATCGCCCGCGTTCGCGATCGCGTCGCCGGGACAGGCGGTGCCTTCTCCATCGCAGACCTCCGCGACGTCGCACAAGTCCGCGGCGGGCCGGCACTCGGTGTCGGCCGGCAGCACGTTGTCGCCAGGACAGGTGGCGTCCTGGCCGGTGCAGAGCTCGGCCTCGTCGCATGCGCCGGCCGCTGCCCGGCACTCGGTGCCGGCGGGCGAGAGCACGTCGTCGGGGCAGGTGGCGCCCTGGCCGGTGCACATCTCGGCCGCGTCGCACAGGCCGCCAGCGGCGCGGCACTCCGTGGTCGCATCGGCGAAGCCGTCGTCCGGGCACGCGGCCATGTCGCCGGTGCACATCTCGGCGACGTCGCAGACATCCGCGCTCTGCCGACACTCCACGTCGGGCGAGGCGAAGCCGTCGTCCGGGCACGCGGCGTCGCTGCCGGTGCAGCTCTCGGCGACGTCGCAGACGCCCGCGCTCTGGCGGCACTCGGAGCCGGCCTGCACGAAGCCGTCGTCGGGGCATGCGATGTCCTGTCCCGTGCACTGCTCGGCGACGTCGCAGACGCCGGCGCTGGCGCGACACTCGGTTCCGACCGTCGCGAGCGCGTCGTCGGGGCAGGTGGCGTCCTGACCCGTGCACTGCTCTGCCACGTCGCACGCGCCCGCCGCAGCGCGACACTCGGTGCCGGCGGGCGAGAGCACATCGTCGGGGCAATCGACGGCGCTACCGGTGCAGACCTCGGCTGCGTCGCATGCGCCGCCATCGGGGCGGCACTCGACGCCCGCGGCGGCGAGGGCATCGTCGGGGCACGCGGCGCCCTCGCCAGTGCACATCTCGGCGACGTCGCAGACGCCCGCGCTCTGCCGGCACTCCACGTCGGGCGAGGCGAAGCCATCGCTGGGGCACGCGGCGTCCTGTCCGCTGCACTGCTCGGCGACATCGCATACCCCGGCGCTGCCGCGGCACTCGGTGCCGGCGGTGACGAAGCCGTCGTCGGGGCAAGCGATCGAGTCGCCGGTGCACGTCTCCGCCACGTCGCATGTGCCCACAGCAGCGCGGCACTCGGCTCCGGAGGGCAGGAAGCCGTCGTCGGGGCAAGCGGCCATGTCGCCCGTGCAGGTCTCGGCGGCGTCGCATGCATCTGCCGCGGCGCGGCACTGGGTGCCAGAGGGCAGGAAGCTGTCGTCGGGGCACGCGGCCATGTCGCCGGTGCAGGTCTCGGCGGCGTCGCAGGCGTCGCTCGGCGCGCGGCACTCGACGTCGCTCGCGACAAAGCCATCCGCCGGGCACGCGCCCGACTCACCGTCGCAGAGCTCGGCCACGTCGCAGGGGCCCGCTGCCGCCCGGCACTCCCCGCCCGCCGGGGCCACGATGTCGGCGGGGCAGCTCGGGCCATCGCCCGCGCAGACCTCCGCCGCGTCGCAGATGCTCGCCGCCTCCCGGCAGGTCACACCGCTGTCGGCGAAGCCGTCGCCGGGACAGGTGAACGTCTCGCCGTCGCAGACCTCGGCGATGTCGCAGGTGCCGGCGCTAGCGCGGCACACCGTTCCCGCGCTCGCGGGGGAGTCGTCGGGACACGCGGCGGTGCTCCCCGTGCAGGTTTCTTCCGCGTCGCACACGCCGTCCGACACGCGGCAGACCGTCGTGCTCGGCGCGAAGGCGTCGTCGGGGCACTGGGCGGTGCTGCCCGTGCAGGTTTCTTCCGCGTCGCACACGCCGTCCGACACGCGGCAGACCGTCGTGCTCGGCGCGAAGGCGTCGTCGGGGCACTGGGCGGTGCTGCCCGTGCAGGTTTCTTCCGCGTCGCACACGCCGTCCGACACGCGGCAGACCGTCG
>JAPPOT010000731.1:8316-8567 GCA_028817855.1 Myxococcales bacterium | reverse complement strand
TTCCTGCACGACGCGATCGTGATCGAGGAGCTGGCCGACGTCCGCGCTCACGCCCTGCAGACCTCGCTCCACAGCGATATCTGCATGCCCTACCTCTTCCACTATGGCAGCGAGGACCAGAAGCGGCGCTTCCTGAGGCGCGCCATTTCGGGCGAGTGCCTGCTGGCGATCGCGATGACCGAGCCTGGCACCGGCTCGGACCTGGCGGCGGTTCAGACGAAGGCGATCCGCGACGGCGACGAGTACGTGAT
>JAPPOT010000731.1:0-8306 GCA_028817855.1 Myxococcales bacterium | reverse complement strand
CAAGACCTTCATCAGCAACGGTCAGAACTGCGACCTGGTGATCGTGGTGGCGAAGACCGACCCCGACGCCAGCCCGCCCCACCGTGGCATCAGCCTGATCCTGGTGGAGACCGATCGCGCGGGCTTCGAGCGCGGGCGCAACCTCGACAAGCTCGGGCTCAAGGGCCAGGACACCAGCGAGCTCTTCTTCAACGAGTGCCGCGTGCCGGTGGCGAACCTGCTCGGGCAGGAGGGGCGGGGCTTCAGGTACCTGATGACGCAGCTGCAGCAGGAGCGGCTCGTGATCGGGGTGGGCTCGATCGCCTCCTGCAAGCGCTCGCTCGAGGACACCGTCGCGTATGTCAAGGAGCGCGAGGCCTTCGGCAAGCCGATCGCCGGCTTTCAGAACACCCAGTTCAAGCTCGCCGAGCTCGCCACCGAGGTCGAGATCGGCCAGACCTTCGTCGACCGCCTGATGGCCGCCCACGTGGCCGGCGAGGACGTGGTCAGGGAGGTCAGCATGGCGAAGTGGTGGACCACCGAGCTGCAGAAGCGCCTGACCGGCGAGTGCCTGCAGCTCTTCGGCGGCTACGGCTTCATGCGCGAGTACCCGATCTCGACCGACTACGCGGATGCCGCCGTACAGACGATCTACGCCGGCACCAACGAGATCATGAAGATGATCATCGCGCGCCGGATGGGCCTCGAGTAGTCGCGCTCGACAAGCGCGAGCTCGCGGGGCTTCCGGCCGGCCTCGAGGATGCCCACCGGGCCTCAGCCCGAGCTGATCCCGCGCGTGGCCCGCTCCTACGCCGGTGACCATCCGCTCGAGGATCCGCTGATCTCGCCGGTGTACGCGGAGCTGGCCGGGTTGCCGCCGATGCTGATCCAGACCGGTGGTGCCGAGATCTTCCTGAGCGAGAACCAGCAGCTCTTCGCGCGCCCGCGCGGCAGGGGTCGGCGTGGAGCACCAGGTGGAGCCGGCGATGATCCACGTCTACCAGGCATTCGCGGACCTGGACCAGCGCGGCCGCGAGGCGATCGGCCGCCTCGCGCCTTCCTCAGCGCTCGGCTGTCGGCGTGAGCGCCGCGCGCAGGGCGTCGAAGGGCAGGGTGGCGCAGCCGCGCCGCATGGGGTTGTCGGCCAGGGGTGCGAACGCGACCAGGTCGCCCAGTGAGTCGTGCCCGTGGCCCTCGACGAGCGCGCGGAAGCGCTTGTCGAGCTGTTCGAGCTCGGGAAGGGAGGCGCCCGTCGCGGCCTCGCTCATCAGCGAAGCGGCGGCGATGCTGAGCAGGCAGCCGTCGGCCCGGTAGCCGATCGCGGTGATGCGCTCACCATCCAGCTGCAGCTGCAGCTGGATGCGGTCGCCGCAGAGCGGGTTGTCGGCCTCGCCCGCGTGGCTGTGCGCGGCCGGCAGCTCCGCGTTGCGCGGTCGCTTGCCGTGCTCGAGGATGAGCGCCTGGTAGGGATCGGGTGCGTCGCTCATGAGAGTCGCTCGCGCGCGTGCCGGAGCGCTTCCGCCAGCGCGTCCACGTCCTGCCGCGTGTTGTAGAGCGCAAACGAGGCGCGCGCGCAAGCACCGATCCCGAGGCGCTTCATCAGCGGCTGCGCACAGTGATGGCCGGTGCGGATGGCCACGCCGTGGCGGTCGACGAGGGTGCCGATGTCGTGCGGATGGATGCTGTCCATCACGAACGAGACCACCGAGTTGCGCGTCCCCGGGCTGCCGAGCACCTGCAGGCCATCGACACTCGCGAGCGCGGCCTCGGCGTGGACCATCAGGTCCCGCTCGTGGGCACGCAGGGCGCTCCAGCCCAGCGCTTGCACGTACTCGATGGCGCAGGCGAGGCCGTGGGCGCCTACCACGTGCGGGGTGCCGGCCTCGAAGCGCTGGGGCGGCGGGGCGAAGGTGGTGCGCTCGAAGCTGACGCTCGCGACCATACCGCCGCCGCCCTGGGTTGGCGGCATGGCCTCGAGCAGCTCGCGCCGCGCCCACAGGGCGCCGGTGCCGGTCGGCCCGTGGAGCTTGTGGCCGCTGAAGGCGTAGAAGTCGCAGCCGAGCGCCTGCACGTCCACCGGCCTGTGGGCCACCGCCTGGGCCCCGTCGACGGCGACCAGCGCGCCGTGCTCGTGGGCGCGCCGCGTGATCTCGGCGACCGGCAGCGCGCAACCGAGCACGTTGGAGACATGGGCCAGGGCCACCAGGCGCGTGCGTGGGCCCATCCGCGCCTCGGCATCGTCGGCGTGGACGGTCCCGTCGTCGCTCACCGGCACGACACGCAGCCGTGCGCCGGTCTGCTCGCAGGTCCACTGCCACGGCACCAGGTTGGCGTGGTGCTCCAGCTCCGTGATCAGCACCTCGTCGCCCGGTCGCAGGTTCGTACGGGCCCAGCTGCTGGCGACGAGGTTGAGGGCGTCGGTGGTGCCGCCGGTGAGGACGACCTCGTCGGGCTCCCCGGCGTTCAGCAGGCTCGCGACGCGCGCCCGTGCGGTTTCCAGCTGTTGGGTCGCCCGTCCGGACAGCGCGTGCACGCTGCGATGGGCGTTGCCACTGTCACTCGCGTAGGCCGCGGCCACCGCATCGATCACCGAGCGCGGCTTGAGCGTCGTGGCGGCGTTGTCGAGGTAGACCAGCGGGTGACCGTGGACGCGCTGCTCGAGGGCGGGGAAGTCGTGGCGCAACCGCACCACGTCGAGGGGCTCGGTGCCCGCCGTCTCGTCTGCGCCCGACCGCGACATGCGGAGCATGCTAGCCTCCGTCGTCCAGCTCGGCGAGGGCGGCGGGCGTGTCCACGTCGCGGAGGATGGCTGGGCTCTCCAACACAAGCTCTCTCGCGCGGGTCCCCGCCCCGTGGACGATACCGCGGGCGCCGAAGTCACCCTCGAGGGCGCGAAGCGCGGCGAAGTGCTGTGCGCGGAAGGCCACGGGGTGGCCGCGGCGCCCGTCGTGGGTCGGCACGACGACGGTGACCTCGGGCTCGGTGCGCACGGCCCCCAACACGGCCCGCACGTGGGAGGGCCGCAGCCGCGGCAGGTCACCGAGGCAGATCAGCAGCACGTCGACCTCGTCGGCGAGCGCGGCGACGCCGACCGCGATCGAGCTCCCCATGCCTCGATCGGCGTCGGCGTTGTGGACGAAGCGCCGGTTCCGATCCGCGAGCGCAGCGCGCACCCGAGCGTCGCTCGGGCCGGTGACGATGACCAGCGGGTCGATCCCCGCGGCCTCCATCGCCTCGACCGGCCACGCGACCAGCGGTCGGCCACCGACGTCGAGTAGGAGCTTGTTCGCGGTGCCCATCCGTCTGGATGCGCCCGCCGCGAGTACCACTCCACCGATCCGCGTGCCGCTCACGCCGGCGCCCGCGCGGGCTGCGGACCACGTCGGCGCCACTGCACGATCTCCGCCATGATGGACGTCGCGATCTCGGCCGGTGTGATCGATCCAAGCGGCAGTCCCACCGGTCCGCGGATGCGCGCCAATGCCGCCTCCTCCAGGCCGTGCTGGCGCAGGCGCTCGAGGCGCTTGTGCTGCGTGCGGGTGCTGCCCAGGGCGCCCACGAAGAACGCCTCGCTGGCGAGGGCGCGCGTGAGGGCCGGGTCGTCCAGCTTCGGCTCGTGGGTCAGGGTCACGACCGCCGTGCGCCCGTCCAGCTTCAACTCCTGCAGCGCGCGGTCGGGCCACTCGGTCACCAGCCGCACGCCGGCAAAGCGCTCCGGGCTGGCGAAGCCCTTGCGCGGATCCACGATCACGACCTCGTAGTCGTGCATCATGGCCATCTGCGCGAGCCCCTGGGCGATGTGCACCGCACCCACGATCACCAGACGCGGTCGGGGCGACAACACGTGCACGAAGAGCTGCCGCTCGCCTCGGCTGGCCACGCCGGACTTGCCGCGCGCGGCCCGCGCGAGCGCCTCCCGGTGCAGCTCGGGATCCATACCCGGTGGGCAGGGGTCGTCGAGCAGGTACTGCTCGCCACCGTCGAGGTCGGTCGCGAGCACGGCGGGGCGGTTGTCGGCGTGCGCGGCGATCAGCGCGTCGAGCAGAGCGCGCTTCACCCCTCACCGTCCCGCGCCGGCTCGACGCGCTCGACGAAGACCGAGATGCGGCCGCCGCAGGGCAGCCCCACGCTCCAGGCGTCGTCATCGCTGACGCCGAAGTCCAGGCGTCGGGCGGGTGCGCCCTCGATGATCTCGAGCGCGGCCTTGATCACGGCGGCCTCGACGCAGCCGCCCGAGACCGAGCCCTGGAAGGTCCCGCGCTCGTTGATGGCCAGCTGGCTGCCCACGGGTCGCGGTGACGAGCCCCAGGTCTGGATCACCGTGGCCAGAGCCACCCCGAGGCCCTCGTCCTGCCAGGCCGCGGCCTGGGCCAACACGCTGCGCTCGTCGGCGATCATGGGTCGCGCAGGCTACCACTGTCGGGGTCATCTGTCGTCGCACCGCGCCCTGCGCCCCGTGACGGCTCGCGCTGGCGCCTACCGCTTGCGGTCCACGGCGATGCGCGCTCTAACCAGCGCGTGTCCGAGCTCCTCCCGTGTCCCCATCGGCCCCCTTGTCCCGGGTGTCCGCGCTTTGGTGAGGGGCTCGCGGACAATCCCGGGCTGGCGTCGCTTGCGGAGCTCGCCGCCGATGCGGGCCTTCCCCTGCGCCTGCACGAGGCGCCGTGCGGGCACGGGCATCGCCACCGGGGGCGGCTCGCCGTGCGGGGGCGGATCGATACGCCGCGGGTGGGCATCTTCGAGCGCGGGACGCACTGGGTCGTCGACATGCCCGAGTGCCGGATTCATCACCCGGCGATCAACGAGGTCGCCGGGGCGCTCAGGCGGGCGATCACGGACACCCGAACCGCGCCCTACAACGAGAAGACCGGGCGCGGTCTGGTGAGGTACGTGCAGGTGGCCGTGGCGCGCGACCGAGGTGCTGCGCAGATCGTGATCGTCGGAAACTGCGGGCGCGCGGACAGGGTCGATGGGCTGCTGCAGGCACTCATCGAGCGGCTCGGCGCGCGCATGCAGGGGCTCTTCTTCAGCGCACAGACGGAGCGAGGCAATGCGATCCTGGGCGCCACCTGCGAGCGGGTGGCCGGCGCACCGATGCTGGAGGAGTCGATTGCGGGTGCGCAGGTGTTCTACCCACCGGATGCCTTCGGGCAGAGCAATCTGGATGCCTACGAGCAGGCGGTGCGGCGCATCGGCGACCACGTGCCCGACGGCAGCGACGTGGTCGAGCTCTACGCCGGAGTGGGGGCGATCGGCCTTTCGCTGTTGCGGCGGGTCGGCCGCGTGCGTTTCAACGAGGTCGCGGAGGGGTCGCTGGCCGGGTTGCGGGCCGGCGTCGCGCGCCTGCCCGAGGAGGATGCAGCGCGGGTGGAGGTGCACGCCGGTGCGGCGGGGGACCACGCAGCGCTGGCGCGCAACGCCGAGTGCGTGATCGTGGATCCGCCACGCAAGGGTCTGGAGCCCTCGCTGCTGGCGGCCCTGTGCGAGGCGCCACCGCGGCGGCTCGTCTACCTGAGTTGCGACGTCGGTACCCTGCGGCGCGACGTGAAGGCCCTGCACCAAGCGGGGATGGGCGTGCGGGCGGTGGATGCGTTCGACTTCTTTTCCTACACCGCCCACGTGGAGTCGCTCGTGCTGTTGGCGCGGTAGACCGCCGACCTGCGTCGAGATGGGCTCTAGGGGGTGTCCCTAGACTCTGCGCCTACTGCGCCCGCAACTCTCGGCGAATTCGACCCGTACGCGCGCGGCGCTGCGCGACGTACATCGAATACGCCTGTGCTGCTCGCACTCCGTTCGGCCCGACTTCACTCGAGCCTTCCGGGCTCGCGACGGCGCAGAAACTGCGGACACCCCCTAGTCCACAGGCGCCACCCGCTTTGGCCGCTCCCCTGGAGGCGACCCCGGTGTCTCCAGGTGGAATGGCAGCAGGACGCGAGTCGCGATAGGTGTCGCAGGATGTCGTCGCGCGGTGCGACGCGGGGGAAGGTATGCGAGGAGCACGGACGATCGCTGGCGCGCTGGTCTTCGCCGATTTGCTTGTCGGAGGCTGCGGGGGCACGGGGAGCACGTCGGATGCGGGCGACGCGGACGAGGCCCAGCGCGGTGATGGGGGTACGTCGGGCGCGTCCGCGGGGTGGATGGAGCACGACTGTCGGATGCAAATCCCCGACGGCTTGAACGCCGACGACTATCGCTGCGGCACGCTCATGGTCGACGGTGAGGGGGGCGATGAGCTGCTGTCCATCGAGGTCGCGGTCCTCGAGGCCAGCGCCGACACGCCCGCGCCCGATCCGTTGGTGTTCGTCGGCGGTGGTCCGGGATCCGCATCCCTCGATGGCTATCTGCAGACCCACTCCGCGGCCGTGCTGTCGCCGATCCGAGAGGCGCGCGACATCGTCTTCTTCGATCAGCGTGGCAGCGGTCGCGCGACCCCGTCGCTCGAGTGCCCGGAGGTCGTCGATGCGACGGTCGCGAGCCTCTCCCGGGACGACTCCCCCGAGGAGGAGGGCACCGCGGTGCTGGACGCGTACGAGGACTGCCGCGAGCGTCTGGAAAGGGAGGGTGTCGCCCTCCGCGGCTACCACGGAGCCGCCGTGGCGCGTGACATCGACGCGCTGATGGCGGCGCTCGGCTACGAGCGCTTCAACCTCTACGGCATCTCCTACGGCGGACGAATCGCCCAGGTCATGTTGCGGGACCGGCCGCAGCGCGTGCGCAGCGCAATTCTGGATGCCAGCGTGCTGCCCGCCGGAAACATCGCGACGGACTCCGCGCGAAACGTGAGCGATGCGCTCGAGGCCCTCTTCTCCGATTGCCTGGCGGCGGGCAGCTGCGACGCCGAGCTTCCGGAGCGCCTGTACCAGGCCCAGGCGCAGCTCGACGAGACCCCGCATGCTGTCGACGTGATCGGCGACGCCAGGATCACGACGGTCGTGGTGAACGGGCACCGTGCGCTGTTGCTGCTTCGGGGGCTGCTCTCGCCCGAGCGGAGCGGATCCGTGCCCTCGGTCATCGACCAGTGGGTCGAGGGCGGCTACGGGTTGCTGGACCTGGCCGCTCCGAGGCTGGTGCCGCAGCCCGGGCGCGCGACGCACGGCTTCTACGCCACCGTGCTGTGTGCCGAGGAGGTGCCGTTCGAGACCGACGAGAGTCTGGCACGCGGTGTCGAGGGCATTCGCCCGGAGCTGGTCCAGGCGATGGCGCCGGGCGGCGGGGAGTTCAACCTGGAGCTGTGCCGGCGGTGGGATGTGGACGCGCGCCCCGCGATCGAGAACGAGGCCATCACCAGCGACGTGCCGGTGCTCATCCTCCATGGAAGCTACGATGCATCCGTGCACCCGGGCTCGAGCTCGCGGGCCCACGAGAGCTTCGCCAACAGCCAGCACATCCTGTTCGATGGGTACGGCCATGGCGTGCTGCGCTCCCTGCCCGGCAGCGCGGAGGAGCCCTCCTGCCCGCAACGGCTGGTCGCCGAGTTCCTCGACGATCCCATGGCAACGCTCGATGCCTCGTGTGCGGCCTCGTCGGCTAGCGAGCCCTGAGCCCACCGGGCGCACGGTCGAGGCGCATGACGACCAGCGGCGACAGGGCGGCGGCTCCCCAGGTGCCGCGCGTCGCCGTCCGCTCCAGGCCGCAGCGCACCGTGGTCCGTTCCACCGCGCCCGCACGGGTGGGGTGGATGCGGGGGCCGTTGAGGACGTAGCCCGGGTGGTAGAGCGCGAAGTAGGGGTGGAGCTGGTTCTTGATCTCCACGATCAGGGCTCCGCGCGTCACCCGCGCGGCCTCACGAAGCACGAGGGGCTGGTCGTCCGGCTCGATGTGGTGCAGGACGTTGATCAGGAGGGTCAGATCGAAGTGGCGGTCCGCGAAGGGGAGGGCGCGCAGATCGGCCTGGGCAAAGCGCGCGTCGAGGCTCTCGCAGACGCGGCGAGCGATTCCGAGGGTGGTCGGCGAGAAGTCGACGCCGGTGAGGGTAGAGCCCGCGGGCAGCCGGGCGAGCATGGCCCGCCCAAGATCCGCGCGCCCGCATCCGAGCTCCGCCACGTGGGCGGGGCGGCGGGCGCTGCCGAATCCGGCGAGCTCGTGGACGAGTGCCCGCACGCGCCGCTGGGCCTTCGTGTGGGCGCGCGGGCCTGTCGCGTCGGCGTCGTAGAAGCCGTCGAGCAGTCGCGCGGTGCGCTCGAAGACCGCGCGCGTCTCGCGGTAGTGGGGGGTGGGTGGCGCGCCCGTCGGGCTCATGGCACGAGCGTCGTGAGCTGCAGGCAGAGCATGACCTCGCCCGCCGGCTTCGGTGGTGGAGGGGCGCCGCCAGCGGGCAGGGGGAGCGG
>JAPPOT010000121.1 GCA_028817855.1 Myxococcales bacterium | reverse complement strand
GAGACCGAGACCGAGACCGAGACCGAGACCGAGACCGAGACCGAGACCGAGACCGCGCCGCCTACCGGACGAGTCCCGCCTTCCGCAGCGCGCGTTCGTGCATCGCTGCCATCTCCGGAAATCCGGAGCTGGCAGCGCGGACCGCGAGCACGGTCAGCTCGTCGATCGACAGGTCGCGGTGTCGGAGGTAGTCGTGGCCGAGGGTCTCGCAGAAGCCGAGGAAGCCGTGCAGGGCTGCGCGGCTGCGCGGGTCGCCGACCAGATCGATGCCGGCGGCTGCGGCGATGCGGGCCACGTGCCGGTCGTGGTGCTCGAGGCGGAAGGCTTGCACCTCCGGGTCGCCCGAAAGCCCGCCGCCGATCAGCGCGCTGAAGCGCACGGCGTGGCTGTCGACGTAGGCGAAGTAGCGCCGCACCCCCGCCACGAAGTCCTCCTCGGGCGGCAGCGCCGGGTCCTGGTCGAGCAGCTCGAAGATCTCCTCGAGGGTCTCCTTCAGGACCGCCAGGTAGAGGCCGCGCTTGCTCTCGAAGTAGTGGAAGAGCAGGGCGCGGGAGACGCCGGCCCGCTCGGCGATCGCGGCCATGTTGACGGCGTCGTAGGGCTGCTCGTCGAAGACCGCCTGGGCCGCCGCCTGGATCTGGGCTCGGCGCTCGGCCACGTCCAGTCGGCTGCGGGTCGGCCTCTTTCGCGGCGTCTTGGCCCCCTGGGGCTCCTCTTCAGTCTCCGGCACCTGGGACTTCTTCCTTATATTAGGGCGGGCATGGGCTGCGAGGCCTGACCACAAGTGGCCTTATTGGCTCAGGGTCAATAATACCCTCCAGCAGTATTGACCTGCGGTCAATAACCCTCTAGCACTATTGTCCATGAGTCAATACGCAGTCTCCGGCGATTCGCAGTACGTCCGCATCGCCATCCTCGGCTCGGGCTTCGCGGGCCTGTGCATGGCGATCAAGCTCAAGCAGGCCGGACTCACCGACTTCCTGATCCTCGAGCGGGCCGACGCCGTGGGCGGCACGTGGCGCGACAACACCTATCCGGGTTGCGAGTGCGACGTGCCCTCGCACCTCTACTCCTACTCCTTCGAGCCGGAGCCCAGCTGGCCGCGCCCTTTCGCTGCCCAGCGCGACATCCGCGCGTACATCGATCGCGTCGCCGACAAGTACGATCTGCTGCCCTACGTGCGCTTCGGCCACAACGTGGAGGAGTGCGTCTACGACGAGGACCAGTGCCGCTGGCACGTCCGCACCAACGCCGGCGCCATCACCGCCGACGTCGTCGTCGCCGGCTTCGGCGGTCTCAGCAATCCACTCATCCCCGACTTCCCAGGTCTCGACCGCTTCCAGGGCGCGCGCTTCCACTCCGCCCAGTGGGATCACAACCACGACTTCAGCGGCGAGCGCGTCGCGGTCATCGGCAGTGGCGCCAGCACGATCCAGTTCCTGCCCCAGATCGCACCGAGCTCCCATCACCTCACCCTCTTTCAGCGCACTCCGTCCTGGGTGATGCCGAAGCGCAACAAGCCCTTCACCAGGCTGCAGCGCTGGCTCTTCCGCTTCATGCCCTTCCTGCGGCAGTTCTATCGCGGGCAGATCTTCCTCGGCCTGGAAGCCGCCGGCATGGCGTTCCGCCGCCCCGGCTGGATGAACATGGCGCGCCGCGCCGGCATCCGCCACATCAAGCAGCACATCCGCGATCCCGAGCTGCAGAAGCTGATGACCCCGCACTACACGCCGGGCTGCAAGCGCATCCTGCTCAGCAACGACTTCTACCCCGCCATCGCGCGAGAGAACGTGAGCGTCACCAGCTCGGCGATCGAGGAGATTCGCGAGCACAGCATCGTCACCGCCGACGGCTGCGAGCACGCCGTCGACACCATCGTCTTCGGCACCGGCTTCGACGTGGCGAACATGGGCAGCCGCCAGCGCATCGTCGGTCGCGACGGCGTGGTGCTCGGCGACCTGTGGGAGCAGGGCGCCGAGGCCTACCTCGGCACGATGGTCGCGGGCTTCCCCAACTTCTTCTTGCTCGGCGGACCCAACAGCGGCCTGGGCCACAACTCGATCATCTTCATGCTCGAGGGCGCCGTGCGCCAGACCATGATGGCGCTCGAGCACATGGAGAAGTCGGGCGCCGACAGCCTCGAGGTCAAGCCCGAGGCCCAGCGCCGCTACAACGAGGAGGTCCAGGCCAAGCTCGCCACGACCGTCTGGGCGACCGGCTGCGAGAGCTACTACAAGCACCCCACCGGCAAGATCATCGCCATCTGGCCCGGCTCAGCCGCCTCCTACCGCCGCGCCACCGCCAAGCTTCGCACCGGGGACCTGGTGCTCGGCGAGCGCAAGGCCCATGGTGGTAGGGCGCTGCCCGCCGACACCACGACCGAGTCCTCCACGCTCGCCGCCCGCGTCCAGGAGAGCGTCGGCGCATGAATCGCGTCCGTGGGCTACCCTAGGGCGCCCACTCCCCAGCCCCCGAGAGAGCCAACATGAAGCCGAGCACCGAGCCGAAGGTCATCATCCGCCACTGCGACGCCTACGACGCCGCGCGCATCCGCCAGATCGTCAAGGAGGGCCTCGAGGAGCTGGACCTGCGTCCCTCCGGACGCACCCTGGTCAAGCCCAATCTGGTCGCCTCGGGTCCCGACTTCCCCCACGCCTACACGCGCCCGGAGTTCACCGAGGGCGTGCTCATGGCCCTCAAGGACCGCGACGACGGCGGGGTCACGGAGCTCGCCGTCGGCGAGCGCTGCGGCATCACCATCCCCACGCGCCACTCCTTCGAGGGGGCAGGCTACGGCCCGATGGTGAAGCGCGTCGGCGACGTGAAGCACTACTTCTTCGAGGAGGAGCCCCAGGTCGAGATTCCGCTCACCCACGAGGGGCGGCTGCGCGACTATCTCTTCACGCCCGAGCCCGTGGCCAAGGCCGACTTCTTCGTCAACTGCCCGAAGTTCAAGGCCCACCCCTGGACCACGGTCACCTTCTCCACCAAGGCGTACATCGGGATCCAGGACGACCGCCATCGGCTGATCGATCACGACCACAAGCTCAACGAGAAGATCGCCGACCTGCAGTACATCGTGCAGCCCCAGTTCATCGCCATCGACGCGATCACCGCCGGCGAAGGTCGCATGCTCACACCCATTCCCTTCGACCTGAACCTGGTCATCATGGGCAACAACTCGGTCGCATTCGACGCGGTCTGCTCGGCCATCATCGGGCTCGACGCCAGCCAGATCGAGCACATCAAGCTCACCGCCGACCGCGGCTTCGGCACCACGGACCTGAGCCAGATCCAGATCAGCGGTGACGTCACCCTCGAGCAGGCCCAGGCCCGCGCCAAGGGCTTCCGCACGGGCCTGATCCGCGTCGAGAAGTACTTCGAGGGCACGGCCATCAGCGCCTACGCAGGTCCGCCCCCCGACGCCGAGCACAGCGACTACTGCTGGGGCGGCTGCCCCGGCGCGATCGAGGAGGCGATCGAGATCCTGCGCCAGACCGACGAGCAGTGCGACGAGAACATGAAGCGCATGCACGTCGTCTTCGGCGCCTACCGCGGCCCGATCGACGCCAAGGAGGGCGAGCGCGTGGTCTTCATCGGCGACTGCGCCAACTGGGATGGCCAACTCGGCGGCGACACCGTCAGCGTCAAGAGTCTCTACCGGGACCGCAAGACCAAGGACCCCTACGAGGCCACCGACGAGTTCATCGGCTCCAAGATGAGCAAGGTCCAGAAGGTGATCAAGGAAGCCGACAAGGAGCCGTACCTGCGGCTGCAAGGCTGTCCCGTGAGCGTCGCCGAGCAGGTGCTGGCGCTCTCGATCGTGGGCGGGCTCAAGAGCCCCCTGTCACCCACGCCAGAATCGCGCCGGCTCGGCAAGAACATCCTCAAGTGGAAGGGCAAGGTCGCCCTCAAGTCGCTCGTCGGGCACAAGTATCAGGTACACGGCAGCGCGGAGCGGGGTGAGGCCGCGCCGGAAGTGCCGGGCTCGCCAACGCCCGGCGAGTAGAGCTTGATGCTATCCTCCGCCCCGGAGGATTGGAGCACTTCGGCCACAGCCGGGCGAGCCGCGCGCTGCCCTTGATCGCCTGCGTTCTCGCGTTCGCCCCCCAGGCCGGCGCGAGCCAGGGTGAGGCCAAGCCCGTGTCCGAAGCCGAGTCCGACGCCCAGGTCGGGGCCGTGCGGGCCTTCGAGGAGTTCGGTCCGCGCGTGGTGAAGATCGAGGTGATCGAGCGCGGTTCCCGCACCAAGAACTCACTCGGCACGGGCTTCTTCATCGATGACCGCGGCCAGCTGGTCACCAACTACCACGTGGTCTCCGAGGCGATCCGCAAGCCCCACCTCTATCACCTCGAGTACGTGGTCGACGGCGAGTCGCGCCCGGCCAAGGTGCTGGCGGTCGACGTGGTGCACGACCTGGCCATCGTCGGGGTGGAGGACCGCGAGACCGAGGGCTTCGCCTTGACCGACGCGCGCCCGGCCCAGGGCAGCAAGGTCTACTCCCTGGGCCATCCCCATGATCTGGGGCTGACCATCGTCGAAGGCACCTACAACGGACTGCTCGAGCACCGGCTCTACGAGCAGCTCCACTTCAGCGGTGCGATCAACGCCGGCATGAGCGGTGGTCCGGCCCTGCTCGACGACGGCCGCGTGGTCGGCGTCAACGTCGCGACGATGGGCAACGAGGTGGGCTTCCTCGTGCCGATACGCTTCGCCGTGGCGCTCCAGGCGCGCCTGCGCCGGGACGGTCCCACCCCGCCCGAGGAGCTCAACGCCCGCATCACCCAACAGGTGCTCGATCACCAGCGAGAGGCCTTCGGCTCGCTCGACCCGGCCGAAGGCACCCAGAGCACCCTCGGCCCCTTCTCCGTGCCGGGGCGCATCGCCCCCTTTCTGCGCTGCTGGGCCAGCCACGACGACGACGAGCACAAGCTCTACACGCGCCAGAGCCAGCAGTGCGGCACCCAGGCTCGCATCTACATCGACGACGAGCTCTACGCCGGCAGCATCACCTTTCGCCACGTCTACTTCCGGTCCAAGGACCTCGGCGCGCTGCGCTTCGCGCGGCTGATCGAGAATCAGTTCGGCTCGACCTGGTCGATCGATGCCGGCGCGCGCGCCTCCCACACCGAGTTCCGCTGCGAGGAGGCCAACGTGGCCACCGACTGGGGGCCGCCGATGCGCTCGCTGCTGTGCCTGCGCGCCTACCGCCACTACGCGGGCCTCTACGATCTGGTGGTCAAGCTCGCGACCGTCGACCGCACCGACCAGGGCATGGTCTCCACGATGGTGGCCGAGGGCGTCAGCTACGAGACCAGCATGTCCCTGGGCAAGCGCTTCCTGGAGTCGATCAAGTGGGCACCCTAGTCTTCGTCGAGGTGATCGGCCGCCAGGGCCACGTACTCGACCGCCAGGCGGTCGATACCTTGCCTTGCACGATCGGTCGCGCCTACGACAACCGCGTGATTC
Source organism: Myxococcales bacterium (assembly GCA_028817855.1). Classification (GTDB taxonomy): domain Bacteria; phylum Myxococcota_A; class Polyangia; order Polyangiales; family JAFGIB01; genus JAOUOP01. Next base: position 3,113 of record JAPPOT010000121.1, on the reverse strand, counting down.
TCGACGACCCCTTCGTCGAGCCGCACCACGCGCGTGTGGAGCAGGGCGCGGACGGTGGCATCGTGCTGTGCGACCTCGGCAGTGACAAGCCGACACCGGTCGACGACAAGCTCGGCCTCGACTGCATGCTCGGCCGCACCCACGTGCGCCTGCGCACGCCCCACTTCCACGTGCCCGAGGCCCGCGTGGATCCCTTCCACGGCAGCGCCCTGGGCCGATTCGCGCGCAGCCGCCGCGCGATGTTCGCCGCCCTCGCGGTCGGCATGGGCACGATCGCCGCCGAGGCCCACCTGGACGACTACGACACCGACCTCAGCTCCGAGTGGAGCCGTGTGCTCGGCGTCTTCATGATCATGCTGGTCTGGGCGAGCATCTGGGCCCTGGTCGGCCGCATTCGCTCCCACCGCAACGCCATGCTGATCCACATGGCCTTGCCGGCGGCGCTGATCCTGCCCCTCACCCTGCTGGGCAGCGCGATGCAATACGCCCACTCGATCCACCCGATGCCCGGGCTGCTCTCGGTGGGCCAGCTCACCATCGCCACCTGCTCGCTGGGCCTGTTGGTGGCGACGCACTCCCTGGTGGTCGGCGTGCCCAGCGGCCGCCGCGCCGCGCTCACGGGCGTGGTCACCTCGGTCTTCCTCGCCGGCCTGGTCGTCGCCGGTCAGACCGCCGACCGCACCGAGTTCTCGGGCCACCTCGAGATCGATCCCGTCATCCGCCCAGTTCCCCCCTCCCTGCTCAGCACCGAGTCCCCCGAGGCCTTTCTGGCCCGCGGCGAGGAGCTGCGCGAGCGCCTGGAGCAGGACCTGGCCGATCCCTGAGACCGGCGAGGCCCGCCCGTAGGCCGGAATCGATCAACCGCTGCGCATCGTCGCAGCTCACCACTTCGGACAGCCCGTAGCCGCATCCTCAGTCTGCGGCGTTGGGGACAGTGGGATGCTCCGAGTAGTTGACCGCCCGGCCGCCGTGTCTATGTACCGACCATGCATCGATCCGAGGTGCGGGACCGAACCAGCTGTCTCGATTGCGGGGGTGAGGTGTCCAGCTCGCGCGACCGCGCTTTCGTCGTCGGTGAGAGCGGTGTTCTGTGCCTCGAGTGCAGCGCGCGTCGAGGCGGGAGCTACGACGAGCTCCATGATCACTGGGACAGGGCCCCGAACCTCGAGGGGTTGGGTGTGTCCGACGCCGAGCGATCGCGCATCTGGAAGTCGAAGGGTGAGCTCCCCTGAGAGCCAGCCGGATCGCAGCGGCCAGCGCCGGGACATGGTCGAGCAACAGCTCCGCCGTCGCGGCTTGACCGACGAGCGTGTGCTGCGCGCCATGCAGTCCGTGCCGCGGGAACGTTTCATACCCGAGCGCATGCGTGACTCGGCCTACGCGGACGGCGCGTTGCCCATCGGCGAGGGCCAGACCATCAGCCAGCCGTACATGGTGGCCCGAACCTGTGAGCTCGCGCAGGTGAAGCCGGGAGACCGCGTGCTCGAGGTGGGCGCGGGCTCGGGTTATCAGGCGGCCATTCTGGGCCAGCTCGCCGAGCTCGTCATCGGAATCGAGATCGTCCCCGAGCTTGCGCAGCGCGCCCGTGCGCTGGTCAAGTCGCTCGGGTACGACAACGTCGAAATCCTCACCGGTGACGGCACGCTCGGGCACATCGAGCGGGCGCCCTATGACGTCATCGTGGTCGCCGCTGGCGCCCCCAGTGTACCGCCCGCCCTCCTTGCGCAGCTCGCCGACGGCGGCAGGCTGGTCATTCCCGTGGGAAGCGACCTCCTACAGGTGCTCACGGTCCTGCGCCGTACGCCCGACGGCATCGAGCGACAGGCCCACGATGGCTGCGTCTTCGTGCCGCTGCGCGGGGACGGCGGCTGGTTGCATGGGGGCCGGGAGGACGGAAGGCCCCCCTCGAAGTCGCGTCGTCGCGGTGCTCGGAGGCAACGCCTTCGTGCCGCCGGACGGGGCCCTGACGATGGCCGGGCAGTTCCACTTCGCGCGCGAGGCGCTCGGCCACCTGCGCCCCCTGCTGCAACCGGGGGTCGAGCTCGTGCTGGGGCATGGCAATGGGCCCCAGGTGGGGCACATGCTGGCACGTGTGGAGCAATCGCTGGGGGAGGCCTACGCGCTGCCCCTCGAGGTGTGTGTCGCCGAGTCCGAGGGCGAGCTGGGTTACGTGCTGCTGCAGAGCCTCCACAACGTGCTGGCATCGTTGGGCGTTACCCGGTCGGTGGTGAGCCTGCTCACGCAGGTTCGGGTCGATCCCGGCGACCCGGGGTTTCAACGGCCCCAGAAGCCGATCGGCCCGGTCTACGATGCGGCCCGAGCGCGCGAGCTGAAGGCCCGCGGCTTTCCCGTGGCCGATGACCCCGGACGCGGTCTCCGACGGGTCGTTCCCTCGCCAGAGCCGCTCGAGATCATCGAGGCCGACGTGATCGAGAGGCTGCTGTCCATGGGCGTGATCGTGATCGCCGCCGGTGGAGGTGGGATTCCTGTGCTACGCCAGGGTGACGCGCTCCGGGGCGTCGACGCCGTGGTCGACAAGGACCTGACCGCAGCGCTGCTGGCTGACGTGATCGGCGCCGAGCTGCTGGTGGTCCTGACCGGCGTGCCCTGCGCGTACCTCCACTTCGCTACTCCCGCACAGGCGCCGCTGCGACGGCTCACGCCGGAGCAGGTGCGCGCCCACGCCCGGGATGGACACTTCCCCGCGGGCAGCATGGGCCCGAAGATGGAGGCGGCGGCGCGCTTCGCCAGTGTGCCCGGCCGACGGGCGATCATCTGTGATCCCCCTTCGCTCCCGGCCGCGCTCGATATGCAGGCCGGAACCCTCGTCAGCTGCGAGGCAGCGTGAGTCGCTTCAAGTGCATCATCATGGGCGCGGCGGGGCGGGACTTCCACGACTTCCAGACCTTCTTTCGCGAGCATCCGGAGTTTCACGTCTGTTGCTTCACGGCCGCCCAGATCCCGTTCATCGACGCACGCAGCTTTCCGCGTGAGCTGGCCGGCGAGGGCTACGAGGCCGACATCCCGATCCATCCGGAGCGCGAGCTACCCGGGCTGATCGCCCGGCACGGGGTCGAGTTCGTCTTCCTCTCCTACAGCGATCTCCCCCACGC
>JAPPOT010000061.1 GCA_028817855.1 Myxococcales bacterium | reverse complement strand
CACGTCTGACCCGAGCGTTCGAAGAGGAGGATGGCCGATGCCCAGGGCATGCCGCCGGCCAGCGTGGCGCCGTCCCCATCGAGCGCGACGACCGCGGCGGCGGAGCTGCGGTTGGGGAGGGGGTTGGGTTCCAGGTGGGCTTCCTCTTGCCAGCCGTCGGGCCCGCGCCGGAAGACGAACGCACCGCCGGCTCCGACACACGGCGGTGGAGGGTCGAAGACGGTGCCGTTGGGGCAGTTGCGGCTCGAGGTGCCGACTGCGACCCGCTCACCATCTCCGCTGATGGAAACCGACACCCCCGCCAGCGGGACCGCCGTCGAGGGCGTGAGCATCCCATCTACCACCCACTCCCCGTCGCGCTCTTGCAGCACGTAGGCAGCGGGTTGGGCGCAGCCCTCTCGAAGGTCGGTGTACTCGGTCTGGTAGCATGTGCGCAGCACCGCCACCGCAATGCGATCGCCACGCTCGCTCACGGCGATGCGCTCGCCCCAGGGGGGCTCAAACGAGGGTTCGGGAGGGGCGATGCGCGCCGATGCAGCGGTCGGAACGGAGCCCCCGCACGCGTCCTCGCCCGCGCCCTGACCCGCGCCGCCGTGGATGGCATCCGCTCCCACGCGCTCGGGTGAGCTCGAGTCCCCGCCGTTGCCGTCCGCGGGAGACCCCGGCGCGCCAGGCGCCGTGTGGCTTCCCTCTACGATGTCGTCGCCCCCGGGCTCGGCCATCGCTCCCGTGGACGCGACGCGGGCCGTCGAACCGCCGGGTCCGCCCTGGTGAGGAGACGCAACCTCTGCCGGCGCCGGCAAGCCCGTGCTCTCCCCACAGGCCGCGCCCCCGGCCAGCACCGCCAGTGATGACAACCACCACAGCGCGGCCGAGCTTCCGGTATGCCCCTCACGGCAGTCGCCCCTCGCACGCCACAGTGCTCGCATCGAATGACTCCGGGCGCGCATGCATTGCGCACGCCCACCCATCCAGACAGACGACTCCGCACGAGTCTGTGACAAAAGAAGTTGGGGCCGCGAGAACAACGTGTTGCGGCCCTGCGCCCCTGGGGGATTTGGCCAGAACTGAAGGTATTTGCTCGGGTGGGGGAACCGAGCAAGGTCCCGCGAGCTTGACCGCGGACGCGGAGGGCAATACAGCCTCGCGGCGTGTCCAGACGCCGTGCCAGCCACCGCGACCGCCGTTGCGCCCGCTGGGGCTTCCATACGACGGCGGCTGTGATCCCCCTGGTCGCGTGCCTTTGCGGGCGCGCGCGGGCGCACGACCCACCGGTGGACCGGCCGCCGGCGACCGCCGTCGAGGACGCCGGCGGCGACGCGGACCAGGGCCCCGATGACCTGGAAACGGGTGAAGTGGCGAGTGGCGAACAGCCGGAGCCCGGGGTGCTGGTCGCGCCCGCCCTGATGCACTACGAGTCGCCCGACTATCCGCCGGGTGTGGACGGGCACGCCGCGCGAGTACTGCTCGAGGTCCTGGTCGGAGCGGATGGCGTTCCGGTACAGGCGGAGCCGCTACAGGTGGATCGCGCGCAGTCCGAGGTGGCTCGCCCATTTCGTGACGCCGCTGTGGCCCACGCCCTGTCGTTGCGCTTCGAGCCCGCGACACGCGACGGTGCGCCGATCGCGGCGCGGGTGCGCCTCGAGGTCCGCTTCGAGCCCGAGCCAGCGGTTGACGCGTCCAACACGCCCGTGCAGGTCCCCGCACATCACCACCACGGGGGAGACGTCTCCCACGCCCACCCGGCTCCGCCAGCGCCGGAAGCGGATGGGCCGCAGGAGTGGACCGCGACAGCCAGCGTCAGCAGACCCCTCTCGGCGGCATCGAGCGTGCAGCTCCGCGGGCCGCGCCTGCGCCTGTCGCCTTTCCGTGGTACCGACGACTTGCTCAACGCCGCTCCCGGCTTCTACGCGGTGAAGCATGGCGGGGGAGGCAAGGCGGCCCAGTACTTCCTGCGTGGCTTCGACGCCGATCACGGCACCGACGTGGCCTTTCGGATCGACGGAGTGCCCGAAAACCACGTCAGCCATGGGCACGGTCAGGGCTTCACCAACCTGAACTGGGTGATCCCGGAGACCATCGACCAGGTGCGCGTGCGCAAGGGCCCCTACTTCGCCGACGCGGGTGATTTCGCGACCGCCGGTGTCGTCGACATGGAGCTGCGGGACGGGAAAGCGCCGAGCTTCGTGAGCGGCGGCGCTGGTACCTTCGGGACCTTGCGCGGGGTGGCGCTGCTCAGCCCGCAGCTCGACGATCTGGAACCGCTGCTCGCGGCCGAAGTCGTGCGCGCCGCGGGCTTCTTCGACATCGACGAGGAGCTACTGCGGGTCAACGGCCTGGCGCGGGTGGGGCGCCGCCTCGGCCATCGGGCCGTGTTGACCACGACGCTCCACACCCATGTCAGCGACTGGCGCGCCCCGGGCCAGATTCCGCTGCGCGAGGTGCGCGCCGGGCGGCTCTCGCGCTTCGGGTCTCTGGACGAGAACGAGGGCGGGCAGAGCGCGCGCCACGCGCTGACCGCGCGGCTGCGTGCGGAGCCGGCAGACGAAGACGGGGAGGGCTACGACCTGCGCGCCTATGCGGTCGCCTCGCGGCTCTCGCTCTACTCCAATTTCACGTTCCTCTCTCGCGACACGGTGGACGGTGACATGATCCGTCAGAGCGACAGCCGTTCCGTGCTGGGCCTGGACGGCCGCTACGTATTGAAGCGTCGCGTTGGACCCTTCGCCCTTCGCAGCCTGCTCGGCCTGCAATTGCGCCGCGACCGCATCGACAACACTCTGGCAGATGCTCCCGCGCGCCAGATCGATGGCCAGCGCGTGGATGCCGCCATCGACCAGAGCACCTTGGGGCTCTTCGCCGAGCAGCGTGCCAGCTATCACCACTACCTGCGCGTGACCCTGGGCTTGCGCGGCGACGTCATGAGCTTTGCCGTCGACGACCGTCTGGGCGCTGGCGATGACGCCACGTCCACCGGCGAGGAGTCCTCATCGCGCGCCAGCCCCAAGGCAGGCCTCGTCGTCACGCCGCTGAGCGATCCCGAGTGGCTCGCCCTGTTCTTCAACCTCGGCTACGGCTTCCACAGCAACGACGCGCGTGGCGTGGTTCCGGGCAGCGGCCCGCCGGTCACAGCCATGACTCCGGCGCTGGGCTACGAGGTGGGCGCGCGCGCACGCCTGTTGGACCGCCTCTCCCTGACCGGGGTGGCCTTCTTGCTCGACCTGGACAGCGAGTTGATCTGGGTCGGCGACGAGGGCAACACTGAGGCAGGTGCGCGCACCCGGCGCATGGGCCTGGAGGCGGAGCTGGAGCTGGAGGCTCTGCGATGGCTCGACTTGGTCGTCGACGCGACGCTGGTCGAAGCGCGCCTGCGCGACGCTCCCGGCGGTGAGGATGCGATCCCACTCGCCCCGAGGTTGCTGCTACAGGCGGCGGCATGGATCCACCATCGGCGCAGTGGCCTGTCGGGTCGCCTGGGCGCGACCCACGTGGGGGACCGCCCCGCCACGGAGGACGAGTTCCTCACTGCCGAAGGCTTCACGCGTCTCGACGTCACCGTCCGCTACGATCACGAGCGCTTCGCCCTGGCCCTGAGCGCCTCCAACCTGCTCTCCACCGCCTGGCGCCAGGCCCAGTTCGCGACCACCTCGCGTCTCGAGGGCGAGGACGACGGCAGCGCGTGCCCGGCCGGAACCCGTGCAGTGAGTGAGGGCGGCGGCTTCGTCGGATGCGAGGACTTGCACTTCATGGCCGGCAACCCGCTGGACCTCCAGCTAACCGCGATCCTCAAGTTCTGAGCGCGGCCGGCGCGTGCTTCGATTGGCCCAAATGGAACGGGAGCGACAACGCGTGGCTGGGGCTATCGTGCGGCACAGGATACACTCGCGGGGCGGATGCACGACGCCCACCTGGCGAGGACCTACGCGAGCAGCACGAAGCCGTCGGGCGATCGCGCAAGCGGATCCCGTTTGCGTCGAGCCCGTGGCTGCGTCGGGTTCTTCTGTGCAAGCGTGGCGCTGCTGGCTTGCCAAGGGGTGCAGCGGCTGGCGGCCGTCCAGGTGCAGCCGCCTGCGCCACAGGAGCAGTTTGCGCGCGACGATGATGTGCGGCCCGCCGCGCCGGGCCCTGGCGGAGCCGGCGACGGGGTGCCAGCTGAGGTGCTGAAGGCGGCCGTCGCGCGCAGCAACGAGGCTTCCTTCGCCCTGTGGCACGCGCTCAGGGAGTCGCAGGGGCACGAGCAGCGGGCGAACTTCGTGGCCTCGCCGTACAGCATCCGGTCGGCGCTGGGGCTGGTGTACCTCGCCTCGGTGCCCGGGGAAGGCCGGAGGGGCCTGCGCGAGGCCATGCGGTATCCGGAGCGCAACGAGGACATGGACACCCGACTGCTGGACCGGTCGGTGGAGCGGAGCTCGGACGCGCGCTTCGAGTCTAGCAACGCGGTGTGGGTCACCAGTCGCGACGCCTTGAGCCCGACGTACCTGGACGCCGTGTCGCGCACCCTTGTCGCCGGGGTTCACCCGATCGACTTCGCCGCGAACCCGGCCAGGGCTCAACAGAGGATCAACGAGTGGGTGTCCGAGCGCACCCGAGGGACAATACCGGAGATCCTCCACGGGGAGGTCATCACGGAGGAGACGCGAGCGGCCCTCGTCAACGCCGTGTACTTCTTCGGAAAGTGGGCCTCCCAATTCAAACCGCGCTTGACCGCCCCCAAGCCGTTTCGCACCGCCGATGGTTCCACGATCAACACGAAGATGATGGCCGGCGCACTGTGCTACGCGGTGTTCGAGAAAGAGTACCAGGCCGGGTTCGTCGGCTATTCTGACACTTCGCTGGAGTTCGTCGTGGTCATGCCAACGCACTGGCAGACGTTTCGATGGGATGTGGAGACGTTCCGGCGTGTACGAAAGGCGCTGCGCTCGCCCAGCGAGGTCGAGTTCGAGCTGCCCAGGTTCAGCCTGCGCTCGCGGACGCCATTGGCCGGCGTCGTCGGCGAGCTCGGAGTGGGCCTGCACGACCCCCAACTTCTGGCGGGCCTGCTCGCGTCCGGTGAGCCGCTTACCATCAGCCATGCGATCCACGAGGCCTTCATTCAGGTCGACGAGACCTCGACTGAAGCTGCCGCCGCAACGGCGTTTGGCGCGATCAAGGTCCACGAGATCGACAGAGGCGTCCTCCGCCTCGACCGGCCGTTCTACTTCATGCTCGTGGACCACAGGACGGGCCTCATCACCTTCATGGGCCAAGCAACCGAGCCGGCCGCCGCCGAGGATCGAGCGTCGGACCGACCGTGACAGGAGGGGACGCATGTCATTTCAGTTCGTCACGCTCGAGGAGGCGCGCAAGAGCACAGATCTGGTGCTGGTCGCGTCCGCGCCGGGAGTTCCAAATCCGCGGGTGGAGGCAGTCAAGGGCATCTTCCACGCCAAGCAGGTGCCGTTCGTTGCCGTGCATACGAACTACGACGATCCCGAGTTCATGGAATGGGCGGGCTCGCGCGGCGCTCCGGTAGTTCTCCATGGCGGGCGATCCCCCATTGATCGCTGAAATGACATCCTGCTCTTTGCCGAACGCAAGTGGAGCGACAGGCCGCTTCTTCCCGCGGGTGCCCGGGATCGTGCGACGGTGATCGGCCTGGGCCCCTGGCGTCGGGACGAGAGAACCGAGGCCGACGCGGAACTCGGCCTGCAGTACCTCATCGATCCAGGCGGCTTGGAGCTCGGTCGCAACGGGCCAGGGCCTCCGCACCCAACAGCGGCGCAGTGCCCTCGGGCTCACACAGTAGCGCCGAGTAGACCTTGGCGAGCGCTCGCGCGTTCGTATGCCCAATCGTCGCGGGAATCTCTGCTGCTCGCATCGCCCTGCTGGTGTTGTCGTACTCGGGCGCCGGGATTGCGGGCAGGAACGCGCGTCCCAGTACGGACTCGACGTCTTCCATGATCCTCGTGACCAGGCATACCGCGTCCTCGGCGGGGGGCGGCATGTCGCTCACGTCGGCGGTCCGTTCGTCGTGCTCGGGACCCATTCCCAACTCGAAGTCGACACCGAGTGGCGCGGCGATCTCTTCTCGGATCAGCTGCCCGACGGTCCTGTGGGCGGTCCCTGCGTCCCCAGGGGGGACTGGCCAGAACTGAAGGCGGGGCGAGGAACCGCAATCACAGCAAATCCAGCGGTTTGCCCGTGGGTGGACGTCTTGGCAGCGTAGCCTGTGAGGTCCCCCGGGCAGGGCAACAACCGCCTGATTGTGCTAGCGTTTTCGTCATGAGCACGTCGGCAGCAGACCTGCGCAAGTGGGTGCGGCAGCGGCGCCTCGCGGAGGCGCGAGAGAAGGCGGAGCTGCGTGACCACGCACCGGATCCCGCGCAGGCGCTGTCCCGCGGTCTCGGACTCGTGGCGTTCGTCGAGGCCACGTCTGATGCCGCGAAGGGCGCAGACGGCGGCGTCTCTCAAGAAGACCTGCTTGCGTACGAGCGCTGGGCGCGGGTGCGCGCGACGCTGCGAGCCGCGTGACCGATCCGCGCAATCAGCCGCTGCTGCGCGCGATCGAGGACCTGCTGGCAGGACTCTCGGGGGCCGGTGCGGATCACATGATCATCGGCGGTCTGGCGGCCATCGCGCGAGGCGTCGTCCGCCACACCGACGATGCAGATGCGACCATCTGGGCGCCGGATATCGAGCTCGCTGGCTTGCTCGATGCGCTCTACGGAATCATGGCATTGTGGGACGGATCGACGACGTGGAGGCGTTTGCCACGCAGAGTCAGGTGCTGCTGCTCGTGCACGAGCAGACGGGTGTCCCCATGGAGGTCAGCCTGGCCTGGCTTCCCTTCGAGCGCGACGCGCTTGGGCGAGCCGAGACGATCTCGGTCGCAGGTGTCGACATCCCGGTGGCCACGGCCCAGGACCTCATCATCTACAAGACCATCGCCTGGCGCGACCGGGACCGCCACGACGTCGAGGCGCTGCTGCGGCTGCACCGCAGCGACGTCGACCTTGACTACATCCGGGCGCGCGTCGCCGAGTTTGCCGAGGCCATCGAGGAGCCGGAGCTCGTCGCCGAGCTCGATGCGCTGGTGGCTCGGGTGGATGGCGAGAGCTAGCGCCACTCCCCTCACGAGACACAACAAAGCCCGGCCCAACCGTGCTTCGCTGGGCTCGAGAGGCTTGGCCTTGGGTTGCAAGACGTCGCCCATGCGAGCGTGCGGTGGGTGACGGAGTAGGACTCCGAGCAGGGTGTAGTGCAGTGCCGCCACCTCGCTGAGCCGGTCACAGATGGCGGCTCATGAGACGAACCCTGATTCTGGCCCAGGACGGGGGCAAGCGACTGTCCTCGGTTTCACATGGCCCTCGGGTCTCGATTCAGTATTGGCACTTTCCCGCAGCCCAGCGCAGGAGCGACGCCACCACCGAGTGGCCGAGTGCCCCCACTTCTTCATGCTCTCTTTGGCCTATAGTTCGTCGTGATTCAAGCGCCCCCCCGATGGCGAGTTCTGTTGGGTCTCTGAGCGACCGACACCACCCACCCGGGCTCCCTTGCCGTAGCCCACAGAGATGGGACTAGCTTTGCGACTGTAAGCCCGAACCGGCCTTAGAGTCGGTCGGTCAAAGGGATAGTTGAGCGTGACCGCGACCTCGTGCCAGCCGCCACCCTCAACAAAGACCTCTATGAACTCATCGAGCTCGTCTTCGTCATGACCGTAAAGGATGACAACGCCGGTATCCTTGATCGTGCGATACATCTGACGCGCGGTCGTTTCATAGATTGGCCCGCCCATCGAGGTCATGATCTCCACCGCATCCTTCGCGATCGGAAACACAGGCTTGTCGGGCGGGGCGCATGCTAGCCCGGTGCAATCGACCGGGATCAGATTAGGAATTGGCTTGTCCTTGTTCGGGCCGGTCCAGACGACCTTATCCTTCATGTCGAGATTAGTTGCGTCCTCAAAGCCGGTGACCATGCTGCCATCGACAACATAGCCTTGTCCCCATACATCGAGATGCCTAATCGGGCCGCCAATCTGACCTTCTAGTGGATCACTCTCCTGCAATGGATTGCACGATACCGCAACCCAGCGCTCTTTGGTTCCGGCGCGGTTGTAGACCAAATCCGGAAGACCATCTCCCGTGACGTCTGAGAGGAAGCTCGTTCTAGCGCCCCAGCCCTGATCATGGCTAATCGCACCCCAGAGGACGTCGTCGTGGAAGCCGTTGCCACGGCTGCGCTTGACCCAGAACTGTTTCGTGCCGTTGCGCTGATAGATCAAGTCAGCCCGGCCGTCTCGGTCCATCTGAGCAAGGCCCGCCCCCGCATGGCCATTAGCCACATCATAGGCCCGCGCGCCCCATTTGACGTCCTCCTCGAAGGTCCCGTCGGCTTTGGCAACCATCACCCAATACTCTCTGGAACCCGCTCTGCCGTAGACGAGGTCTGCTCGACCATCGGCCGTGACATCCACGAACCACTGAGAGCGCCCCCCCGAGTCGACCGCGTTCAGTCGCGCCCCGGCCTTGGTATCCCGATGAAACGTACCGTCGACCTCGCCTAGCATCACCCAGTACTCGTTGGGGGGGGGGCGGTTGTAGACG
>JAPPOT010000352.1 GCA_028817855.1 Myxococcales bacterium | reverse complement strand
CGTTGCCGGAAGGGGCGCGCGTCGCACCTCGCCGGTGTGCCGTCTAGGGCGTCGGCGGGCCGCGGCAGCTCCCACAGCAGGCGGCAGGCGACCCGACCGTCATCCTCTCTCGGGACCTTCAGCGGCAGGCAGGGTGAGCCATGCCGATGGGAGCCGAACGCGGTGATGTGCTCGAGCACCGGCAGCAGGCTCTGGTCGCAGATCGATGCCAGGCGGGCGAAGGGGCTGACGTCGCGCGCAAAGCGGGTGAGCCGTGGTGCGGGCTGCGCGTCGGCGCCGTCGCGCGTGCAGACTGGCCGCAGCACGTCCGGATCGTTCGGGCTCGCGATCGGACGCATGCGCGGATCTGTCAGGATGCCGCTGTAGTAGTCGACGCGGCTGCGCTCGTCGTGGAAGTCCACGCCGGCCCGCGCCTCCTCGTCGACCAGAGCCTCTGGCACGCCGGTGAGGATCACAACCTCGGGTGGAAGCTCCGGAATCGGACCGTGGCCCGTTAGCGACTCGACCAGGCTCCGAATCGGCGTGAGCGGCGTCTCCCCCAGCGCACACTCGACGCTCGTCTCCGGGGTCGCGTCGTCCTCCCGAGAACAGTCGTCCCGATCGGTCACAATCACGACCACGGTGAGCGTGGAGCGCCGCTCCTGCTCGGCGCCGCCAAGGGGGGCGTCCGCTTCCAGCGCGCTGCGCGCTGCGTCTACCGGACGCACGCTGGCACCTGCGTGGACGGTCTGCGGGATCGCACAGCCAACGTCGTTGGCGATCGCCCCGGGTGCGCTCTGCTCGGGGCCGAAGTAGATGCCACGGTGGGTCAGAAATGCGGGGTAGCGTGCGGCGCAGTCGTCGTCGGGCGCAGCGCGCACGCGCCGGGGATCGGCGGGGATCAGCGACAGGCGCACCCGATCGTGCGGTGTGAAGTCACGCAGGCCGTCGCCGTCGGCGTCACCACTCGTGAGCGCCTCCAGCAGGCGCGGCAGCTCGTGCTGCAACCACGCGTGCTCGGCCGCCATGGTCGGGCCATCGGCCACCACGAAGAGGATCTCGAGCGCGTTCAGGCTGGACCCTGCCAGCTCCGCCTCGGTTGCGGTCACCACGCATGGCGGAACCTGCGCAGCTTCCCCCTCGCGGCACCCGCAGGCGAGCACCGCCAGGGTGAGCAGGCACAGCGAGCGCGCGCGGCCGACTCCCATGCCCCAGCCTGTGCACAGAACATGCCGAGAAGCTAGAACCGATCAGATGGGCCTAGAGCGGTGAGGCCGCCTGGAGCTCCGCCACGCGCCGAGCCAGGGCCTCGAGCTGTGGATTCTGGGTCGGCTGCTTCATTTGCTGCACGTAGAAGAGCCCCAGCGTCGGGCGCCCCGCCTCGAACTGGGCGACAGCCACGCGCTCGAGCACGCCGTCGGGCATGGGCGAGAGCGCGAGGGCGCGCGCCATCGGCAGCTCGAAGGTGCGCAGGTGGCCCGAGGCGAGCATGCGCGCGGCCAGGTCGCGCAGGCTGCTGGCGTCCTCGAGCGCGGCGAAGTAGACGCGCGCGTAGCGCTCCGCCATGGATGGCGAGAGCTTGCGGTGCTGCTCGTCGCGCAGGGCGACGGCCTGCAGCAGCGCGGCGTGCCCGAGCTTGATGCGCGGGTCCACCGAGAGCGTGCGCTTGTAGGCGAGGATGGCGCCGTGCAGGTCGCCGGCATCGCGCCGCACCTCGCCCAGCTTCATCCACGCGTAGTACGCATCCGGCGAGACGCTGGCAGCGTGCCCCCACAGCCGCAGCTCGCTCGACCAGGCACCCTGGTACTGCACCGTGCGTCCAGCAAGCGCCGCGACCACGATCACGCCGGCGATCGCAGCGCTCCGCATGGTGACCGCACGCGCCAGCGATTCCACCGCGAGCCCGACGGCGAAGCCGAGCCCGACCAGGGGCAGCGACAGGTAGCGATCCTGGAACGGGTAGTACATCGGGATCAGGTTGCTGACCGGCAGCAGGAAGATGAGGAAGACGAGCAGCGCGAACAGCAGTCGCCGCGTCCCGCGCAGCGCGGCCACCGCGATCGCGACCAGTAGCGACCCGCTCAGCAGCCAGCCCCCGGCGCCCGGCGCGAGCAGGGCGTGGGTCGAGTACATCGGCGCGTTGTGCGCGGGCCACAGGGCGCCGCCCAGCTGGTGCGCCACGGTCGCGGCCACGCGCGCGGGTGCCTCGCCCAGCCCGCCGGCCGTCACGCGCACCATCTCGCTCTGCTGCCAGATGCCGAGAACGGCCGCCGCGAGCCCCGCGCCGAGCAGCAGCACCGGCGCCTGCATCACCACGGCCGCCTGCGCCGGGCGCCGGCGGATCAGCACGTCGGCCGCGAGCCAGACGAGCGGCAACGGCAACACGGTCGTCTTGGCGAGCGCGGCCAGCACGTAGAGGCCGCGCGAGAACCACGCCGCGGCGTCGCCGAAGCGTGTGGAGCGCAGGTGCGCCAGGGTCGCCGCCGTCACGAGCAGCAGCGCCAGCACGTCCTTGCGGCCCGTCGCCCAGCTGACCGCCTCGACCTGGGCGGGGTGCAGCACGCACGCAAGCGCGCCCAGGGCGGCGGCGGGGGCGCTCAGGGAGAGCGCGCAGAACACGCGGTAGAGCAATACCGCTGCAATGACCCAGAGTGCGAGGCTGACGCCGTGGATCACGAAGGCGTGGTTGCCCACCCAGGGCACGTCGAGCCAGTAGCTCAGCAGGTGCAGCGGGTGGTAGGCCTGGAAGTGCGGCCCGCCGAGGATCGATCGCAGGCTCGCGAGTGAGACCTGATGCACGTCCGGGTTGTCGATGATGAAGCGCCCGTCGTCCCAGGAGCGCTGCAGAGGGTAGGGCACGGCCCGCGCGAAGGTCGCTACCACCGCGGCGGCCACCAGCGCCGGCGCCAGGCGGCTGCCTGTGGGCGTGTCGGCTTCGGACCTCGTCATTGGCTCTCGACGTAGGCGATGAAGTCCATCAGGTCCCGCCGCAACCTCATCTCGGCGTCGCTCAGCACCATCGAGCGATCGAGGGTGCGCTCCCGCGGCGAGCGGTAGACCTCCTGGTCGAGGATCAGCACCTGGGCGCCGTCCTTGGAATGGAAGAGGCGCAGCTGCCCCTCGGGTGCGGGCGGCGGCAGGGCGCTGCCGTAGCGATCGCGATCCTCATCGCTGACCCACTCGATGCCGAAGTTGCTGTTGCCGAGCCGCAGGTCCACCTCCAGGTGCGCGCGGTCGGAGATCGCGACGACCCAACCGGGTCGTCCGATCCAGGCTGACTCCGTCAGCCAGCCGTCGATCAGCTCCAGGGCGCGTGACTCCGGCATCGGCACGAGCGTGGGCTTCGGCCGGTCGAGCGAGCGGCGCTCGGACGAGCCGCACGCGCACGCCAGTGTGGTGAGCACCACCGCGCGCGCCAGAACCAGCCGCAGCGACCGGCGTGCCATCTACTCCAGCGTCATCGGGAACTGCACCAGCATGTCCGGTCCGTTGAAGGAGCGGAAGCGGATTCCCTTGGCGGCGCCGCGCAGGCAGCTGCCGGCCTCGGTCTTGGTGATGGCGCTCGGGCCCTTGAGGTTGACCTTGCTCACGCGGCCGCTGCCCGCGACGCGCAGCCCGAAGACCAGGCGCCCGGTGACCGGCTCGTCGTCCGCGGCCAGGATCAGGCAGCGCCGCAGCTTCGGCATCACGCTGTCGAAGCCCTGCTCGATCTCGTGACCGAGCAGCTGCTCCTCCCCACCGCCCGTCGTCGGGTCCATGTGGCGCGCGTCCGGGTCACCCAGATCGTCGCCGGTCATCGACTCGCCCGAGTAGCGCTTCTTGCGCTTCTTCTTGCGCCATTTCTTCTTGCGCTTCTGCTTCGGGTCGGGCTCGACCTCTTCCTCCGGACCCGCGTCGACGATCTCCTCGGCGCGCTCGGGTTCAAGGTTGATATTGAGGAGCCCTTGCGAGTAGGCGTAGATAAACCCGCCCCAGAGCAGGGAAGCGACCAGAAATCCTGCTACAAAACGCATGGCGTGCGCTTAATATCACGATTTGTCAGGCTTGAAGGGCCGATGGAACGCCCGCTCCTCGCCGCGAAGTCCCCGCCCGAGCGCCGGCTCACGAAGCTGTCGGCGGCGGCCGCCCTGCTCGTGACCTGGCTGTGCCTGTGGGTATCGCCGGCGGCGGCCCAGCCGCTGCAGCCCGAGCGCTACCTCGTGACCACGAGCGTCGGCGTGCCCCTGCGGCTGTCCCGCAACCTGGACCTCGACCAGGGCACGGTGGCGCCCGTCTTCACCGACGTGATGGTCGGCTACACGCTGCCCGGTCAGATCCGCCTGCGCCACGGCTTCGCCCTCGGCGCCTCCATCAACCTCTCGGAGGAGGGGGGCTTCACGACGCCGGTCGGCGTCGGCGAGCAGCTCGTACTGATGCCAGCATACCTGCTCTACTACGACATGAGTGCGGACTGGATCGGGCTCGCCCACGCAGGCATCCCTTTCAACATCGCGGGGGGCACAACCGTGGGCGTCGAGCTGGCGGGCGGTCTCGCCTACCGGCTGCGTGCCGGTTTCGGGCTGTTCGGGGAGCTGGGGCTGTCCGTCTATCCAGGGGCCGAGTCGACCATGCACCCGGCGATGAGCCTCGAGCTGGGTGTGGTGCTCGACTACGAGGTGCTGCCATGAGGATGGTGCGGCGAGCGCTCGCGGCTGCGGCCCTGCTGTTGCTGCTCGGCGGACCCACGCCGGGCGCGGTCGGCTCCTGCGATGATGACGTGGACGGCTTCGCCGACCTGACGGAGTACTGCAAGGAGCGCGAGGAGCTGATCTGCGTGCGGCGTGCGCTGCGCAAGGAGCTCTCCACCGAGCAGCGCGACGACTGCCGGCGCGAGGCGATGGACGCCTGCGACCGCCGCTTCTGGGCGCCCGACTGTCGCCCCACCAATCGTCAGGCGCAGGCCTGCCTGAACGCTCTGCGCTCGACGGAGACGGTGCAGACGCCGGAGGACGAGCTCAAGGAGTGCAACACGGAGGCGCTGTGCACGGCGCGCACCACGGGCACGCCGATCGACATGGGCGAGGACGCGGGGATGTCGCCATGAGGTGGGTCGCGTGCCTGCTGCTGCTGTCGCTCGCCGGCTGCACGGCGTTCATCTCCAAGCAGGAGTACGCCGCCTATCGCGCGGTGCGCATGGCCGACAGCCACGGGGCGCGGTTGCTCGCGATGCAGCGCTACGTCGAGGGCTTTCCGAGCGGGCACTTCTACCAGGAAGTGCAGGAGGAGCGCCGCACCCGCGACGTGGATGTCTTCAACGCGGGCAAGGGCACGCGCTCCGGGCTGGAGCTCTACCTGGCGGCGTTTCCCGACGGCGTCTTCGTGGAGCAGGCCCGCTCGCGGCTCTCCGCCATCGAGGTGATCGAGGAGCGCAAGCGGCAGGAGGAGGCGCGCGCCCTCGCGCTCGCGGAGGAGCGCAAGAAGCGCGACGCCGAGCTGCGCCGCACCTGGGTGACCCGCTTCCTCGGCTACTGGACCCGCAGTCTTGCCGGGGTGTCCAACTGGGGTGAGCCGATCGCCCAGGTGGCGCGCGCGAACACGAGCTTCTCCCAGGGCTTCGCGCGCCCGCCGCGTCCCCGCTGCACCGCTGACGAGTGCGTGAAGTACTACGACAGCCCCTACGCCGTGCCGGTCCCGGGCGGGACGCGCATGGAGCGCCACATGCGCCTTGTCCTGCGGGTGCAGATGGAGGAGGGCCGTGTGGAGCGCGCCGCGCTGCTGCTGCCCGGCTGGGGCTTCTCGCGCTGGGCAGAGCTGGAGCAGCGCCGTGCGGTGATCGACGGCGATCCCGAGGATCGGCGCGGTGCGGTGGACTGGGCGCTGGAGCGCATCATGCCGGAGCTGGAGAAGCTGCCCGGGGGGCTCCAGCTGATCGAGGGCTACGAGCTGGCCGCGATCACCCCGCCGTCGATCGCCGCCAGCGGAGAGCTGACGGACACCACGGCGCTCGACCCCAGCGCACCGGTCAACCGCATCCAGGGCAGCGCTCCGGCGACCGCGGGGGCAGGGTTGGGCGCGGCCCCGGCCCTGCCCTCGGTCGAGGAGCTGGTGCAGCCCGAGGCGCCGGAGGAGGCGCCCGACATGGTGATGGCGCCGATGGGCGTCGACGAGGAGGGGCGCGCCGTGCGCGGTGGCGAGATGACGCTGGCGCCCATGGTGGTACCGCCCGAGGGGGCCGCACCGGAGATGGAGATGGCGCCCCTGGAGATCCCCGCCGACGGCCAGGCGCCCACCGAGGCCGCGGACCCCGACCAGGCCATTGCGTTGGCCGAGGCCCAGGCGCTGGTGGTGCCGCCGATGGTGCGCGCTTACCGGGCCGGTGGGCTGCGTATCGTGGTCTTCACCGCCGGGACCGACGCGGGGGCGCCCGCCTACGACGGCGTGCTGATCGAGCGGGCTCGCTAGCGCCAGGGCTGGCGGGGGGATCGGGATTGACCCCACCCCTGGCAGTGGAGATAGTTTCACGCGCTTTTGAACGATTCGACGCCCGCGCGTGGTCGCCCCAACGCGCCAGGAAGACACCCGCGAATGATCCCCGAGGCCCCCTTCCACGCCCTGAAGCACGCTGCCGACAGCCATTCGTCTGCGCGGCATGCAGGTGAATACATGAAGGAGATCCAGTATTTGCTGGGTGAATCTCTGCCTGCTGTAGAAATTGCGGTGAAGGGCGCGACGGAGGGGCCGGCGCCGCTGGACGAGGCCTCGGCCCATCTCGTCATGTCCGGCGGCAAGCGCGTGCGGCCTGTCACGACGCTGCTGGTGAACCGCGCGTGCGGCGGGGAGCAGGGCTCCGCGGTGCCCCTCGCGGCCGCCGTGGAGCTGATCCACTCGGCCACGCTGCTCCACGACGACGTCATGGATGAGGGCGAGGAACGCCGTGGCCGCCCCGCCAGCCGGGTGCTCTGGGGCAACCTCGTCAGTGTTCTGGCGGGCGACCTGGTGCTGACCTCCGCACTGAACCTCGTTCAAGAAGCGCGGATCGAGGGTGCCATGGAGGATACCCTCGGGACGATGCGGGCCCTGATCGGCGGCGAGGTGGCGCAGCTCAAGGCGCGCGGCCGCGAGGACATCGGCATCGACGGCTACCTCGAGATCGCCGAGGGCAAGACTGCCTCGCTCTTCTCCTGTGCCTGCCGGCTGGGCGCGCGCGCCGCCGGAGCCGCTCCCGAGGTGATCGAGCGCGTCGGGCGTTTCGGCGAGCGGGTCGGCATCGCCTTCCAGATCGTCGACGACGTGCTCGACCTGGAGGGCGTGCCCCACGAGGTGGGCAAGCGCCTCGGCCACGACCTCGCCGAGGGCAAGACCACGCTGCCGCTGGCGCTCGCGCTGAAGACCTCAGCGCTGGAGCTGCGCCCGCTGCTGATCGATGCCCGCGCCGGGGACACCGTGGCCGCGGCCAAGGTCTCCCAGGCCGCGCCGGTGCAGACGGCCTGCCAAGAGGCGCGCAGCTACGCGCTGGGCGAGACCGAGAAGGGGCTCGCGGAGCTCGAGGTGCTGCCCGCCGGCCGGGAGCGCGAGCTGCTGGCGGAGCTCACGCGCGGCCTGATCGAGCGCACGGCCTGAGGCTGATCATGGGCGAGGGCATCCAGGCACGGGAGCAGGCCGGTGAGCAGCCCTCGGGCGAGTCGCTCTGGGAGAGCGAGCGAATCGTCAGCGATACAATCGGCCGCCTGATGGTCCTGTGGGGGTTCAAGCGCAACATGGGCCGCGTCTGGACCGTGCTCTACCTCGCGGGCGAGCCCCTGACCGCCAAGCAGCTGCGCGAGCGGCTGCAGCTCTCGAGCGGTGCGGTCTCGATGACGCTGGGCGAGCTCGGCCGCTGGGGCGTGGTCCGCAAGCTCTGGGTTCAGGGTGACCGTCGCGACTTCTACGAGGCCGAGGCCAACGTCTGGAAGATGGTCTCGCGCGTCATGCGCGAGCGCGAGCGCGCGGAGATCGTGCAGGCCATCGAGGCCTTCGAGGACGCGCTGCTGGCGCTCGAGCGCCAGGTCGCCGCGCGCGGGCGCGAGGCGGGTGCGGCGCGGGCACGCGTCCAGCGCGAGCGCATCCACAAGCTGATCGAGCTCGCAAAGCTGGGGCGCACGATGCTCGACGCGCTGATCAGCAATGCGCGTCTGGACGCGAGCTGGCTGCCACGCTTCAAGCTCGGGCGCTCCCGCTAGGCTCCTCTCGGGCGCTGCTCGTCACCGCCGGCTCAGCAGCTCTAGGGACCAAGTTCACCTTCATCCAGAGCTTTCCGCCGGGCTTGCCTGATCCTCTCCCTGGTGCAGCGGCATGCGCTCGTGTGCAAGGGCGACGACCGCGTCGTCCGAGGATCCAGCCTGGGCGCTCACGTTCTCGCGCGGGGCCGCTTCAGGTCGAGGCGCTCGCAGGCGCGCCGGAGGTGCGGCGCGCCCGTGAGCGCCGCGGGGTGCGCGCGATCCAGCCGAGCAGCGCCCCCGGGAGCAGGATGGTCAGCAGCAGGGGAACGCTGAGCACCACCGTCCCCCAGAACAGCAGGTGCGTCGCGAGCAGGCCGAGCGGGACGACGGCCACGGCGACCCGACGAAAGACCTGCGGGGTCGGGTCCAGGCC
>JAPPOT010000513.1 GCA_028817855.1 Myxococcales bacterium | reverse complement strand
ATATCGTATTACTTGATATAACTTTGCGCTTGTCGACAGCTCCCGTTTGTAGCGGGCTCTCCCGACCGCTCCAGTGGCGCTCGCTCGATGCCATGACCACCGCTACAGTGGCTTCATGGAGATCGTGTTCGAGCTGGGGGGGATCGATCGGGTGGGTGCGCATGTCAGCGCGCTCGGTGGGGCGCGGGTGCTGCTCGTGTGTAGCTCGCGCAGGCGGCATGTGGAGCGGGTGCTGGCTTCGCTGGGCTCGTTCGAGGTGGCGATCTTCGACGGGGCTCGGGTGCACGTGCCGGTCGAGACGGTGGAGAGCGCTGCGCGGGTCGCGGAGGCACACGATGCGGACGTCGTGCTGACCCTGGGCGGTGGGTCGGCGACCGGGCTGGGCAAGGCGTTGCGGTTGCGGCGGCAGCTGTCGTTCGTCGCGCTGCCGACCACCTTCTCGGGCTCGGAGCGGACGTCGATCTGGGGGATGACCGAGGGCGGCGACAAGCGGACGGGGCGCGACCCGCGCGCGCGACCTGACGTGATCGTTTACGACGCGGAGCTGTTCGCCGGGCTGCCGCCACGCACCGCCGTGCAGAGCGCGATGAACGCCCTGGCCCACCCGCTCAGCGCCCTGTCGACCGCAACGCTGGACGCGGCGAGCGCGGAGCGCGCACGCGGCGTGGCCGACGCGCTCGTCGCAGCGGTCGAAGCGCTCGCCGCGACCCCCGGCGAGCCCACCGCGCTCGAGCGCGCGCTGAGACACGCCGGGGAGGCGGCGACCATCCTCGACGGCGCCAGGCTGGGCCTGCACCACAAGCTGGCCCACGCGCTCGGAGGACGCTTCGGACTCGAGCACGCCGCCCTGCACAGCGCGCTGCTGCCGCACACGCTGCAAGGGGAGCTGCGCGACGAGCAGCGCGCGCGATTGCTGGATGCGATGAAGACCGTCGAAGCGCCGGTCTCACTCGGGGGACTCGGCGTGGATGCCGAAGCGGCGCGCGCGATGGTCGCAGAGCGCGAAGCGTTGGTGGAGGCGGGGGCGGCAGAGGCGTTGGAGCGCGCGTTGTAGAAGGCGAGATCGAGAGCGAGACCGAAGGCGGGCGGCTCCGGGATCGCAGAGGCTGGTCGCGCACGCGCACGATAGGGAAGGGTCGCGTGACCCTTCCCTGGGTCGGGTCCTCAGACCCGACGACTAACACGAACACTGCGACCAGCAGGTTCTCGGGATCAGCATGCGGAAGGGGCACTCCGGCGTGGGCGGGCACTCGGTGCGACAGGCACCGAACTCCCCTTCGGGCACGGCGACGTCGCAGAGCTCGTCGTCGTCCAGGTAGCCGTTGCCGCAGCGGGGCGAGTCGTCGGCAAACGGGGGTGGCTGCACGGGCGGCGTAGCGGGCTCTGCGGCATCGTCGCCGTCCTGGTTGTCCTGCTCGTCGTCACCAGAGTGCGGGTCCCCGGCGGACGGAGGGTCGTCGTCGGCGCCGCCTTGGGGTTGCTCCTCCGGCTCTGCGTGCTCGGGCTCCGCCTCGGCGGGCATGGGAGCTCCCATGCCCGCTGCGGCGTCGTCCTCAAGCCGGGTGGACCGAAGTCCGGATGATCCATCCGTCGCCCTGAGCTCGGATTCCAGGGTGGCGTCGATCCCCGCGCCGCCCGTGCAGCCGGATGCAATGCCGAGGGCCAGGACCACCAGAATGGGCTCCTTGCTGTGAATGGTGTGTCCCGTAACCGTCCGGATTTGCATCATGATTCAAGATTCCCATGACACGGAAATGCAGTCTTGACGTGTCCCGAACGGGTGACTGACGGAGTTCTTACGAGAACATGACGAGAGGACCCCCTCGTGGAAGAAAGTTCCGTTTCAGGCACAATGGACCCGTGCTGTATCGATTCGGCGATCAGGAGCTCGACTTCTCGCTCTACGAGCTCCGCCGTGCCGGCGAGCGTGTGCGGATCGACCGCAAGGTCTTCGATCTGTTGCGCTACCTCGTGGAGCACCGCGACCGCGTCGTGACCAAGCAGGAGCTCCTGCGCGAGGTCTGGAATGGCGAGGCCGTGGTCGAGGCCGTGGTTCCCACCGCGGTCGCGCGCCTGCGCCGCGCCCTCGGCCAGCAGGGCAGCCGCGGCGGTCCGATCGAAACCGCACACGGGCGCGGGTATCGCTTCGTCGCCGAGCTCACCGCCGCCCCCGCCGCCGCGCCACGCGAGCTCGACACCGACCTGCAACCCGCCCTCGTCGAAGCCTTCGTCGGTCGCGAGCCGGTCGTGCGCAGACTCTCCGGTGCCCTCGACCGCGCCCGCGGCGGTCAGGCCCAGCTGCGCTGGTTGACGGGAGAGCCGGGCGTGGGTCGCACGCGCACCGCCCACGAGCTGACGCGACGCGCGCGCAACGCGGGCGTGCTGTGCACCACCGCGCGCTGCCACGAGGGCGACGCTGCCGACGCGCTGTGGCTGTGGACGCTGGTCCTGCGCCAGGTCCTCGACAGCCTACCCGGCGACGTGGCCCGCAGCCTGCCGCGCAACCAGCGTGCCTGCCTCTCGGCCCTGCTGCCCGAGCTGACACCCGGCGGCGAGGCACCGGCGCCGCGCGAGGGCTCGCGCGAGCTCTTCGACGCCGTCGCACGGCTGCTGTCGCAGGCCGCCCACCGCGCCCCCCGCGTGATCGTGCTCGACGACCTGCACTGGGCCGATAGCGCATCGCTGTCGCTGCTCGACTACCTCGCGCGCGAGCTCGACAGCGCGCGCGTGCTGATCGTCGCGACCATGCGCGACACGGAGCTGCCCCCGGAGCACGGCGCGGTCACGCGTCTGCAACAGCTCAAGCGCCTGGAGCAGGTCAAGCAGGTGGCGCTCGAGCCGCTGACGGCGCAGGACGTGGGACGCTACGTGCAGGAGCTGTGCGGCCTGGAGCCTCCGATCGAGGTCTGCGAGGCCCTACACGCCTGCACGGGCGGCATCCCGCTGCTGCTCCACGACGCGGGCCGCGATCTGGCCACGCGCATGCGCAACGGCGAGACCCCGACCCCGGAGATGCCGCGCCTGCCCGCGCGCGCACACGAGCTGGTCCAGGCGCGCGTCGACGCGCTGGGCGAGACCGTGCGCACGCTGCTGGGCGCGGCCGCGGTGGCGGGAATGCGCATCGAGCTTCCCACCCTGCGGCGGGTGCTCGAGATGCCGACCGAGCAGATGCTCTCCGCGCTGGACCGCGCGCGCCGCTCGCGCCTGCTGGTCGAGGACGAGAGCGGCGAGCTGCGCTTCCACAGCGCACTGCTGCGCGAGGTGATCTACCAGGACCTGCCGACCGCGCAGCGCTGCCAACTGCACCTGACGATCGGCGAGGCCCTCGAGCAGGAGAAGCACCTGCGCGCCCAGGGCACGCTCGAGATCGCCGACCACCTGCACCAGGCCCTGCCCCACGGCGACGGCGACAAGGTGCTGGAGTACGGCATGCGCGCCGCGCGACGCGCCGCCGAGGTGGCCGACCACGGCGAGGAGGCGCGCTGGTACGCACGCGCCCACGAGGCCCTGCGCTACGCCGAGCGCGCCGACCCGGAGCGCAGCGCCGAGCTGATGGTGGCCCTGGGCCGCGCGCACCGGGAGAGCGGTCGCCCGACGGCCGCGCGCAAAGCCCTGGAGCGAGCGCTCGAGCTCACGCGCCTCGGCCAGGCCTCGGACCACTGGGCCAGCGCGGCAAGAGCCGAGCTGGAGCGCCTGGACTGACCCATCTTGTTGCTGTCTTTAGGGTCCGGGCACGATTTGCGTTCCGCCGCCATTTTCACTAGAACGCTGCCGCAACCCCGGGTGGCCCGGCCGACCCGCGCAACAGGAAGCGAGCACGATGGCAACGAACGCAGAAAAGGCAGCCGAGATCTTCAACCAGTGGGTGGGCAAGGCCGACAAGCCCGGCGAGTGGATGACCATCGACCAAGCGCGCATCAACCAGTTCGCCGACTGCACCGAGGACCATCAGTTCATCCACGTCGATCCGGAACAGAGCGCCAAGCTCTCGCCCTACAAGGTCACCATCGCACACGGCTTCCTGACCCTGTCGATGCTCACGCACCTGGCCAAGACGGTCGAGGCGGGCTTCGGCGCCGAGCCCTACGCTGGCATCATGATGGGTGTGAACTACGGCTTCGAGAAGGTGCGCTTCCCCAACCCGGTGAAGGTCGACTCGAAGATCCGCATGCAGCGCGAGCTCGCGGCCGTGGAACTGAAGAACCCGAACACCATTCACCTGATCCAGAAGTGCACGGTGGAGATCGAGGGCGAGGACAAGCCCGCGTGCGTGGCCGAGTGGATCACGCGCCTGATGTACAGCTGACGCTCGAGCGCACGATCGGTCATGGCCCTCTTCCGCTAGCGGAGAGGGCCTTTTTGTTTCCTGCCCGGCAGCTTCACTCTGCTTTTGTTGACCGCCCGCCGGGCGCTCATCATTAACTCAGCTGGAGCGATGGCCGACCCCAAGCCCGAAGACCGACCCTCTCGCCTGCCCACGGTGCGCCCCGAGCGCCACCCGGTGGTGCTCGTCGTGGGAGGGCCCGAGGAGCTGGACGTGGCGGCGTTGACCGTCGCCCAGACCGAGAGCCCAACGATCGCGGTCAAGAGCTGCGGGGCGTCCGACGCGCTCAACATCGCCGCGAGCCTGCGACCCTTCGCCATCGTGCTCAGCCACGACGTCTACGGCTTCGACGCCGACGAGTTCGACGCCATGGCCCGCGACGTCCAGGCCGAGCTGGTGCTGATGCGCGTGGAGAAGATGGCGCCCGGCTTCCTCGAAGCCGCCCTGCGTCCCTGGATCCGCCACGCCTTCCGGCGCTACCGGACCGAGGCGGAGAGCGGCCCCGTGCGAAGGTAGGCGAAGGGGACGGGCGTAGCCCACCAGGCGCCCGGATAGCCCACCCGGCGTGCCCAGCCGGGCGAACTAGCGAACCGCGTCGCCGGGCGTAGCCGTATTCTGCGATCTCGATGAGTAGACGAGCGAACCGTTGCGAAACCGCAGCTTGTATTCTGGATCCGCATACGGAAACCCCGTTGGATCGCTGGCGACAGGCCCGATCCGGGCCCACTGTTGTCGTGCCTGCCCAGGAGGAGACATGCACGACGACCCGACACTCGAGGCCAGAGCCCGCGGCGCGCTGCCGCTGATCCTGGCGACCCTGCTGCTGGCCGCCTGCGGCCCGAGCACCCACGACGGCGAAGGGGGCGGAGGAGATGACTCTCCCACGGAGCTGGATGCCGGCAGCATCGCTGGGGATGGCGACGGGGATGGCGATTTCGACAGCGGCGATGGCGATAGCGGTGACGGCGACTCCGGCGGCTACGGGGATGGCGACGGCGACAGCGCCAGCACGGACCGCGACAACACCGCCGGCGAGGGTGCGGCGGCCGACGCCGGCGCGGACGACGGCGCCAATACCACCATCGCCTTCGGCGGCGCGCAGGACTTCGCCTACTTCAGGCGCCTGGTAGCCGACGGCGTGATGCCGCGGGTCGGCGACTTCGACGCCGCCGGCTTCTTCGGCGAGCACCACACGCCCCTGCCCGAGCCCGACTGCGGAGAGCGCGTGTGCCTGCAGGCGATGCTCGGCGTGCTCGGCAACCTGATGAACGGCAACAACTGCACGATGCTGCAGCTCGGCCTCAACTCGCCGATCGCGGCCAACCCCGAGGAGCGCCCGCCCCTGTCGCTCGCTGTGGTGGTCGACGTGTCCGGCTCGATGCGCCAGGACGGCAAAATCGAATTCGTGCGCCAGGGCCTGGAGCTGTTGATCGACGGCATGCGCGACGAGGACCAGCTCGCGCTGATCACCTACAGCGACCAGGCCGAGGTGATCTTCCCGATGGACTCGGTCTCGCTCAACCGCGCCACCCTGCGCGAGCTGGTGCGCGGGCTCGAGCCCGAGGGCAGCACCAACCTCTTCGACGGTCTCGAGCGCGGTTACGTGGAGGTGCTCGATCACTACGACAGCGGCCGCCAGAACCGCGTGATCCTACTCTCCGACGGCCAACCCACCGTGGGCATCACCGCCGACGCCACGATCCAGGACATGAGCAGCGCCTACAACAGCGACGGCGTCGGTCTGACCACGGTCGGTCTCGGCACGAGCTTCAACGTCACGCTGATGCGCACGCTGGCCGAGCTGGGCGACGGCAACGCCTACTTCCTGGAGAACGCGGGGGCGGTCGACGAGGTCTTCACCGAGGAGCTGGCCTACTTCACGGTGCCAGTCGCCTTCGACCTCAACCTGCAGCTCACGCCGGGCGACGACTACGACCTCGGACGCGCCTACGGCAGCCCGCTGTGGCGCGAGACCACCGCCGGCGGCGCCCTCGAGCTCCCGAGTGTCTTCCTCGCCCACCGCCTTTCCCACGAGGACGTGACCGAGGAGGGCGGCCGGCGCGGCGGCGGCTCGGCGCTCCTGGTCGAGCTGATGCCGAAGCTCGAGGCGGACGACGGCAGCAACAAGACATCCGCGACGGTCGCCACCATCGACGTCAGCTTCCGCGAGCCGGGCAGCGACACGACCGTCGAAGACACGGTCCTGGTCGACTTCCCGATGGCGCCGTGGATCACGCCCGAGCGCGGCTACTTCGCCTCACCCGACCTGAGCATCATCCACAAGTCCTTCGTCATGCTGAACATCTACGTCGGCCTCGAGCAGGCGTCGGAGATGTTCTACAGCGACGAGGGCGCCGCGGCGCTCACGATGCTCGACAACCTGATCGCGGCGGTCGAGGACTACAACGAAGAGATCGAAGACATCGACATCGAGTTCGACCTGCAGCTGCTGCGCGACGTGCGCGCGCTGATCGCGAGCCAGGGACTCACCCTGCCCGACCGCGAGGTGCCACTGCTCGACGACCCCTGGCCCGTCGACGACTGAGCTCCTGCGCTTCCGGTCTGACAGGGGGGAAGACCGGAGGCACGGGGAGCGGTGGCGGTCGTGAGCCGATTTGCCTCCTCCGTACCCACGACAGCCACCCGCCATTTGGATGCGGCCGCGGTCCCAAGATACCCAGCAGGGACCGCGGCCGCAGTCCAGCCTGGTTGCTGTCGGAAAGGGAATCGCCGATTCGAGTGGCGAGCAGCGGGGGGTGCTGCTGGTTTCGAGAGATCGTGTGGGGACGCGGTTACACCGCGCAGGCGCACGCACATGTGGGGCCCAAAAGTGGTCCGCGGACTGCGGTTGTAGGCTGTGTCGGCTACTCTCAGGGAACTGGGGTTGCAGACATGGTGTACGGATTCGAAGCACGACTGACGCGAGGGGGCGCCGGCGTCCTGCTCCTCGCACTCATCCTCTTGATGGCCGGCTGCGCGAGCGGCGGCGGTGACGACACGGCAGAACCCGGCGAGGGCGACGGCGACACCGATGGCAACGGTGGGTTCACCTCCGACAATGGGGATGGCGATGCCGCGGCGGGCGACGGCGACGATGGCACCAACACGGACATCGGCGACCAGGACTTCAGCTCGGACGATCCCGACGCCATGCAACAGGACGGATCGAGCGGTGGCGTCGGCGGTGGGGGCAGCGACGTCGATCCCCAGAGCGAGTGCGTCGACCGCGAGGAAGCGCTGGCCATGCTCGAAGGGCTCGAGGTCAGCTTGCCCTCCTGCGAGGACGACGTCTGCACGCAGGCCCACTGCCTTGCCGCGAACGTGATCCCGGAGGATCAGCGCGACTTCCTGGCGGACTGCACCGACACGGAGAAGTGCGTGCCGGACACGTTGATCGCCACCCTCGGCATGGCGCCGCTGCCGATCTGCGAGTCCATCGACGGCGCCGAGGGGCGCTGCGTCTCGACTTGCGTTCCGCTCGTGCGCGTCCAGGCCGACGTGCTGCCGCGCGACATCTGCGCCGACGACGAGCTGTGCGCACCCTGCTTCGATCCGATCACCCAGGAGGCGACCGGCGCCTGCGGCCTGGTCTGCGACGAGACCCAGGGCCCGGTCGACGAGCCCTACTTCTTCCCCGAGTGCTGCGGCGACATCGGCGTGTGCGTGCCCTCGGAGTTCGTGCCCGCCGGCCAGGTCGATCTGCTCGGCAAGGACAGCTGCCAGGGCGACGGAGTACTGTGCGCCCCGCGCGAGCTCGCCTCCGACCGTAGCGCCTCGCCGCCCAGCTGCACCAGCCTCGAGGGCGCCGAGGGGCGCTGCCTGGCCGCATGCATCCCCGACGTGGCGCGGCAGGCCGACCAGCTGCCCAAGGACAGCTGCGACGACGGCTACCTGTGCGCACCCTGCTACGACCCGATCAGCGGGGCCGACACGGGTGCCTGCGGGATCGGCGATGACCCGGGCCCGACCGGCGATCCAGTGCTCTTCGACACCTGCTGCAACAACGGCAACGCGGACGTGGGCGTGTGCGTACCCTCCGCCATCGTGCCCAGCGATCAGGTCGGGCTGCTCGGCCCCGACACCTGCGTGGACAGCGGCTACCTGTGCGCGCCCGCGGACGTGGCGGCCGGCAGCTACACGCCCGACACGTGCGTCTCCCTCGGCAGCGGCGAGGGGCGCTGCCTGCCCGCGTGCCTGCCCGACATCGCCGCCCAGGCCGCCGTGCTCGACCAGGCGGCCTGCGGCGTGGGCGAGCTGTGTGCGCCCTGCTGGGATCCGATCA
>JAPPOT010000890.1 GCA_028817855.1 Myxococcales bacterium | reverse complement strand
CTCCTCGTCGGTCGTCGCGCCGATGCACGGCAGCTGCCCGCGCGCCAGCGCGGCCTTGAGCCCGCTGGCGAGGCTGTCGGCTCCGTCGTCCTGCCCGACCACGCCGTGGATCTCGTCGATGAAGAGCAGCACGCGGCCGGCGGCCTCCACCTCCGCGCACAGGGCGTCGAGCCGTTGGGCGAGCGCACCGCGCACTCCGGTGCCGGAGAGCAGCGCACCGGCCGAGAGCTCGATCACGATCGAGTCCGCCAGCACCCCCCGCTCCTGACCGCTGACGAGCTGAAGCGCCAGGCCCTCGACGATCGCCGTCTTGCCCACGCCGGGCGGGCCGACCAGCACCGGGTTGTTGGCGCGGCGCCGGCCGAGCACGTCGAGCAGCCGCTCGATCTCGTCATCCCGACCGAAGACACGATCGAGCTCCCCCCGCACCGCCGCGGCCGAGAGATTGCGCCCCAGGGAGGTGAGCAGGGGGAAGGCGGTCGGGTCGAGCTCGCACTCGTGGGGATCGAAGGGCCCGGCGTGCTCGTGCGCTTCCTCCTGCGCGCGCTCGGGCTCGTGCGCGTCCTCGTAGGCGGCCGCCGGAGCTGCCGGCGCCGGCATCGGAGTCGGAGCTGGCTGCGCCGGCGCTGCCGGGGGCTCGGAGGGTCGCTCGGCCCGGCGCTGAGCGCGCTTCTGCTCGGTCTCCAGCGCCAGCAGGGCCGACTGGTCCACGAGCGTGCGGCGGGCGAAGCGCCGGGTCGGCGCCGTCGCCACGCCGCTACTGCGCGCCTGGGGCCGCGCGAGCCGCTCGGCGATCGCGCTCTGCAGCCCGGCCGGCTCGACGCCCAGCCGCTCGAGGCAGCGGTACCCCGCCGAGCGCTGCTCCCGGATCAGGGCCAGCATCAGGTGCAGTGCGCCAGGGCGGGTCAGGCGCGGCCCACGGGCCAGCTGCCGGGCACGCTCGGCGACGATCGTCAGCGCATTGTCGGGCTCACCCGGGTCGCTCTGCAGTACCTCGAGCAGATCCAGATCCTCGACGCCTTGGGCGTCGAGCAGCGGACGCACCTCCGGCATGGTGTGGAGCACCAGCAGCAGGTGCGCGGTGGAGGGTTCGTGGCCGCGCTTGCGAGCGACCAGCTCGGCTCGTGAAATCAGGCCCTTCAGGCCGACTGCCATGGCGATGGATCTCCTTCTATCCGGATACGTCGCCGCCCGCTGTCAGGCCAAGTTTTCGGCGCCGGCGCGCGGTGGTAGAACGACGCCGATGCACGCGGACGAGGTAACGGCCCGGGCGCACGAGGGCGAGGTTCCGGCGGTGGTGGTGCTGGCTGGCAGCGAGCGCTTCTTCGTCGATCGCGCGGTCGCGGCCCTGCGCGAGAAGGTGGCGGAGGGGGGCGTGGAGGGCTTCAACGAGGAGATCTTCCAGGGCAAGGGGATGACCGCCGGGCGCGCGATCGAGGCGGCCCGGACCCTGCCCATGCTGGCGGACCGGCGCTTCGTCCTGGTGCGCGGCGTCGAGGCGATGGCCCCCAAAGAGCTCGACGTGCTGGCGGAGTACTTCGACGATCCGGCCCCGAGCGCCTGCCTCGTGCTCACCACCGAGAAGCTCGACGGGCGCACGCGCTTCGCCAAACGCGCCAAAAAGCTCAAGCTGATCGCGGACGCGGGTCCGCTCAAGCTCCCAGAGCTTCGAGCTTTCATCTCCAATGAAGCGAAACAGCGTGGGCTCTCGCTGCGGCGTGACGCGGGCGAGGCGCTGGTCGAGGCGATCGGCACGGACCTGCCCGCGGTCGACGACGCGCTGGAGCGGCTGGCCCTCTACGTCGGCGAGGGCAATCCCATCGACCTCGACGCGGTCGAGGCTTGCATCGTAAAGGTGCGAGTCGAATCGATCTGGGCGCTCGTCGACGCGGTGAGCAACCGGGATCGCCCGACGGCGATGCGGGCGACCGCCTCGCTGCTGGCGGACCGGGAGCCTCCCCTGCGGATCCTCGCGATGGTGGCTCGCCAGCTGCGCATGGTCGGCAGGATGAAGGGCGCGCTGGGTGCTGGTATGCCGCCCCAGGAGGCCGCCAAGCAGGCTGGTGCGCCCCCCTTCAAGGCCCGTGAGCTGGCCGCGGCCGCCAAGCGCTTCCGGCCCAACGACCTGCGCCGGGCCTTCACCGTCCTGGCCGAGACCGACCTCGCCCTCAAGGGCAGCCGCCGCCCCCCAGAGCTCGTCCTAGAGGGCGCGATCCTGGCCCTCACTCGGTGACGGAGAGCACGGCCCGGGATCGGGCGAGGTTCGTTCAGGAGCGAGCGCGCCCGCAGGGCCACACCGGAGGCGTAGCGGAGCTACGTCGAGGATTGGCCCGAGGACGTAAGCCGCTCCTGGGCGAACCTCGCCCGATTCCTAGAGCGCGGAGACTTGGCTGGTGAGCCTGGAGATGTAGCGGCTGCCCGCCTTGCGGTGCCACAGGCCCTTGGCGACCGCGCGGTCGATCAGCTTGACGGCGGTCTTGAGGGCGGTCTCCGCGGCGGCCTTATCGCCAGCGGCGACGGCGGCCCGCACGCGCTTGACGTGGGTGCGCGTGGTGGTGCGGAAGTGCTTGTTCCGCTCCGTGATCTTCAGGGTCTGTCGCGCGCGCTTTCGCGCCGAGGCGTGGTTTGCCACGTGGTAGCTCCAGGAAATCTACAGGGGCGGGAGGGGTACCCCCGCCGCCCCGAGTTGTCAACCTGACGGCATGCCTGCGGCCCCGGGCCCCGTGGACAACCCGCGGTTTTCGCAGCCGATTCCTTGCCCGTCCCGCCCCCGGGCCGGTACTGCGAGAGGATGGGCAGCGAGGCCCCCGAGCAGGGCGCACGGCAAGCCGGCACGCTCACCGAGCGGGCGGGCCTGGTCGCACTGGGCACGCTCGGCTCGCGTCTGCTGGGGGCGGTGCGGGACGCGGTCATCGCGGCAAGCTTCGCCCTGGGGGCCACAGACGCCTTCTTCGTGGCCTGGACCATCCCCAACACCCTGCGCCGGGTGCTGGGCGAGGGCGCGGTCTCCGCGGCCTTCATCCCGCTGTTCTCCGAGGCCGACGAGCAGGATGGCCGGGAGGCGGCCCGGCGCTACTTCGCCCGCTTCTTCGGGGCGCTGCTGCTGCTGCTGCTGGTCGTGAGTGCGGTCGGCGCGGCGACGGCCCCCTTCTGGGCCACCGTCTATGCGGCGGGGTATCGCCACGACCCGACCAAGTTCGCCACCACGGTCGAGCTCACCGCCCTGGTCTTCCCCTACATCCTGTTCGCGGGCGTCGCCGCCCTGCTGAGCGGCGCGCTCAACGCCCTCGGGCGCTTCCTGCTGCCGTCCTTCAGCCCGGCCCTGCTGAACCTCTCGCTGATCGCCGCGCCGATCGCATTCGTGCCGATCGCCATCCAGCTCGGGCTCTCGCCGGTGGCGGGGCTGGCGATCGGTGCGCTCGTGGGTGGCGCCATGCAGGTGCTGGTGCAGCTACCGAGCCTGCGCCGCGAGGGCATGCCGGCGCTGCCGAGCTTCGCATTGCGCGACGCGCGAGTGCGCCAGAGCCTGCTGTTGATGGCGCCGCTGCTGCTCGGCACGGGTGTGCACCAGATCAACATTCTGCTCTCACGCCTGTTCGCGTCCTACCTGCCGACCGGCGCCCAGAGCTACCTCTACTACGGCCAGCGCCTGGTCGAGATCCCCCAGGGCATGTTCGCCATGGCGGTGGCCTCGGCCGCCCTGCCGAGCCTCGCGCGCCTGCGCAGCCAGGAGAAGCACGAGGAGGCCCGCGACGCCCTGCGCTACAGCGTTCAGCTGAGCCTCTTCGTGGCGATCCCGGCCGCGGTTGCCCTCGCCGTGCTCGCCGAGCCGACGGTGACCGTGATCTTCGGTCGCGGCGCCTTCGCCCACGGCGCGGTCGTGCAAACCGCGCGCTCACTGGTCTGGCTGGCCGCGGGCGTGTGGGCCGTGGCCATCTCCCACGCGCTGACGCGCATGTACTACGCCTACAACGACACGCGCACGCCGGTGTGGTGCGCCGCGGCCAACCTGGTGACCTTCGTGGCGCTGAGCGCCAAGCTCGGCTTCAGCCTTGGCCACGTCGGGCTGGCGATCGCCACGACCGGGGCCGCCATGGTGCAGCTGCTGCTGCTCGCCCTGCTGCTGCGCCGCCGCACTGGGCCACTGGGCTGGGGTCCGATCCTGAAGGCGGGCCTGCGCTGTGGCGTGGCCGGGGCGGTGATGGCCCTGGTGGTGCACGACCTGGCTACCCTCGGCGACTGGTCGCGGGGCGGCAACGACGCCTGGAACCTGGGGATCTACGCGTTCACCGCCCTCTTCGGGCTGGCCGTCTACGCCGCCGCGAGCTATCTCCTACGCTCTCCCGAGCTGACCCAGATCGCCGGTGCCCTCACGCGCCGCTGGCGCGCCCCCCAGTCGCCATGAGCAGCAGTCAGGCCAAAGACGCAATCCGCATCCACGACGCGCGCTTCCTGGCCTCGGCCAACGCCGTGGAGGGGCTGCCCCCCCCGGGGTACGCGGAGGTGGCCTTCGCCGGCAAGTCGAACGTCGGCAAGTCCAGCCTGATCAACGCCCTGCTCTCGCGCCGCAAGCTGGTGCGCACCAGCAGCACGCCCGGCTGCACCCGCGCCCTCAACCTCTTCCGGGTCGAGCTCGGCGACGCCAGCTTCGACTTCGTCGACCTGCCCGGCTACGGCTACGCAAAGCGCAGCAAGAGCGAGCGGATGGCCTGGGGCCCGATGATCGAGGGCTTCCTGCAACACCGCGTGGGGCTGCGCTGCGTGATCGTGATCGTGGACGTGCGGCGCGGCATCACCGACGAGGACCGCCAGCTGCTCGAGTTCCTCGAGCACATCGGACGCGACGCCCTGCTCGTGGCCACCAAGCTCGACAAGCTCCCGCGCAACAAGCGCAAGCCGGCGCTCGCCAAGCTCGAGCGCGAGGCGGGCATGCGCGTCTACGGCTTCAGCGCTGCCGAGGGCCTGGGACGGGAGCCGCTGTGGCGCGCGCTGCTGAAGGCGACGGCTATCGGATCCTGACAGCTCGCTATCGAGCGGCGACCTGGGAGGCCGGCTTGTAGATCCAGCGGCCGCTGCCCTCGACGAAGCGCTTGATCATCCACGGCACCTTCAGCATCCACTCGTGCACGGTCGAGCGCACCAGGGACTTGCCCAGGCCATCGCCGATGTCGGCGCGGATGGCGTAGACCAGCAGCGAGCGGCCGCCCTCGTAGGGACGCACGGTGTAGAAGCCCCATGCCGCGCGGATGCTGTTGTCCCGCGAGTCGTCGATGCGGAAGTTGATGTCGCGCTCGCCCGCGTTGATCTTCATGTCCAACGTGTAGGTCATGTCTAGGGGCCCGGCCGCGTGGCGGAACCAGACCTTGCGCGCGTCCCGACCCCGGCGCACCAGCTTGGCTTCGGCCAGCTGCGGCAACATGCGGTGGTAGCGCCGCGTGTCGAGCAGGGCCTGCCAGACCACCGAAGGCGGGGCATCGATCACCTGCCAGCTCGTGCCGCCGATCAGCCGCAGCTCGCCGCGCGACTCGACCACCGGCCGCTGGACGAGCTCACCCTTGGCCAGGAGCTTCAGCTCCTTTGCGCTGAATCGCGATCCGCTGCCAGCGGAGGCACCGCTGGCCCAGAGCAGGCCCACGACGACCACACACGACAGCCAGCTGACAACCCTGGCACCCACGGCCGCTAACTGTCGCAGATGTGCGGGCGTCGCGCTACGGATCCGCCAAGCCCGCGAAAGGACTTGTGATTCTCGAGTATTGACCGCCGGGTGGGGTGCCGGGGTACCAGGGCCAGAAGGGCGCCCGGTCGCGGCACTGGCCCTGGTCGGCGGGCGCGCAGTAGATCCGCACGTGGAAGTGGTTGCGGTGCGGATGACCGTGGGCGGGCTGCATCAGCACCGCCTTCGCGCGCTCGAGCACTGCGCGCGGGGCTCCTCGCCGCGCGCCCTCACGCAGCAGCCGCGCCTTCAGATCGCTGCCGACGAAGATGTACTGCACGCGCGCGTCGCCATCGGCGACCAGCTTGGCGACCAGCTCCCAGTTCCGGGCATCGTCGAAGCGCAGGTAGCCGTTGGGTCTGAGGCCACGGCCGCGGTGATCGAAGTCGGCGAAGGAATAGGTGTAGTACGGGCGCCCGTCGGGCAGCGTCATGTAGAAGCCGATGTCGACGTCGCGCCCGCTCTCGTGGGAGCGGTGACCGCCGATCGGCCCCCCCTCGCGGCGCGACAGCTCACCGATCGAGAGCTTGGAGCCGGGCAGGCGGAAGGCCACGCGCCGCGCGGCCCGCTCGAGCAACTGCACCAGCTCCCAGGTGCCGTAGAAGTGCCCCTTGCGCCGGTACTCGTCCACGTAGCGGATGTACTCCGACTCCTTGACCAGCATGCCGCGCGCCAGCCGGCCCTCCCAGGGGTGCTGGAGGGAGCGGCTGCGCATCCCGGGCGGTGGCTTCAAGCTCACCTCCAAACCCAGGCGCGCGCGGGGCGCCGCGCTCGCGTCGGGTGGCAGCAGCGGCAGGGCGAGCGCGGACCGCGCCACACCGAACGCGAGCCGGCTCACCCAGGCGCGCACGGCCCGGGGGCGACGCCCGGCCGTGGCGGGACCCCAGCTCATGCTTCCAGCTATGCCGAAGCCATCCCCAACCGGCAACTTTTCGGTACGGCCGCTATCATGGCGGCCATGCGCTGGCTGCTTTGCTCGCTGCTGCTGTACGCCGGGTGCGCGAGCGCCGCCGGCGGAACCGCGCGCGAGGCGAGACCGCCAGCCGACGGCGCACCGACCGAAGCCCTCGCCGCGCGCTCGAGCGCCCGCGAGCTGAGTCCGGGCGCCAGCCATGGCGAGTTGCTCCGGCTGCTGCGTGTCCTGGAGCGCAACCCGAGCGTCGCGCACGAGGCCGCCTGTCTCTTCACCGCCCGTGGCGGCGGGCTGGCGTTCACGGGCGAGCTGCGTTCAGCCCTTCAGGACGCGCCCGATGCCGCACCGCGCCTGGGCCCGCTCATGCGCGACCACCTGCAACCGATTCGCATCCTGACCCTCTGGGGGCAGGCCGGACAGGGCATCGGGGTCTCGCTCGCGGCCCTGACCTACACGCCGCCCGCCAGCGCCCGACTCGCGGCCACGGCCGTGGTACTGACCGAGGACGGCGTCTACCTGCGGCACGGGGAGCGCGCGGCCAGCCCCGCGGCGGACGGCCCGCTGCCGCCCGCGGCCGTGGCCACACGCCTGCACGCCCTCGAGCAGGAGTCCGGCCCGCGCGCGCTCTACGTCGCCGCGGAGGCCACCACTACGATCGAGAGACTGGCAGCGCTGCTTCGCGCGCTACCCGGGGGCCGCGTAGTCGCGCTGTCGGTGGTGCTCCCGCCCGGCACCGAGCTGCCCGCGGTGCGCGCGCCGGTGAGCGACCCGCGGACCCACTGCCCGGACGGGCTGCCGGGCATCGAAGGCGCCTTCGAGAGCGGCGACCTGGACGCCGCCGAGCTGCGAGCGGGCCTGCCACCGCTGCTGGAGCGCGCACGCGAATGCTTCAGCCGCGTGCTCGGCCCGGGCGCCGCCGGCGGCACGCTGCGCGTGGGTATGCGCGTGGCGGGCAGTGGCCGGGTCGAGCGCGCATGCGTGATCGAGGACGGCGTCGGCGACATCGGCCTGACTGCCTGCGTGCTGGAGAGCACCCGCGCGCTGCGCTTCCGAGCCTCCGGCGGACCGGTCGACGTGGTCTACCCGTTGCGCTTCGAGCCCACGACCGAGACGCTCGCTCGTCCGCTCTGCGAATAGCGCTCAGCGGCCGAGGCGAGAGCGGATCTCGTCGTTGGCCGCCGAGTGGGCCTTCTTGAAGTCGTACCAGCCCTTGGTCGCGTCCTTGATGAAGGGACGCGACTGCGAGGACTCGTACTCGAGCTTGGGATCGTCCAGATAGGCGATGTAGGCGCTGAGCCCGCTGCGCATGTCGCCGTTCGCCTCGCTCATGGCCTTGACGTGCACGTCGAGCCCCTCGGGCAGGATGAGCGTGTCGAGCTCGGGACCGAGCTCGACGATCTTCGGCATGCAGGTATCCCGCAGGTGCTCCCCGTAGGCCCGGCCCTTGTCGCGTCCGCGTGCGTCGAGCTGGAAGCTGAGGTCGCTGTTTGACTTCACGTCGCGCAGGTCCTCGCCATCGAGCGCGCACGCCCAGAACTGATCGAACTGGCTCAGCTTGAGCCCGTTGATCTTCTTGCCGAGTTCCCCGTAGACGCGCTTCTCGTCATCGCCGCCCATGAGAAAGAAGAGGCCGCCGAGCAGCGCCAGGGCGAAGCCGCCGAGCATGATCAGCTGGCCCCACTTGCCCTTGCGCATGGCCGCCTCCTCGTCGGCCATCGCGCCGACCAGGGGTCCATCATCCAGCCCGTCGTCGCCCATGCCCTCCTCCGGGCGGCTTCACGGATCGAGCTTCAAACCGCCGCCGAGCCGAAGTTTCGGCGCCTCGTCGCCGAGTTTCAAGGGGCGGTCCCCCAGCAAGCCACCGCCGACGCCGTCGCCTTCGCCTCCGAGCAGCTTGGAGCCGCGGGAGAGGTCCAGCTCTCCCGGTCGCTCGAGCTTCACCCCCGCGTCCGGCGTGGCCGCCGCTTCCGCCGCCGCCGCCT
>JAPPOT010000637.1 GCA_028817855.1 Myxococcales bacterium | reverse complement strand
CCCCGGACCTGCACGGCGGCGGCGAGAACCTGCGCTTCTGCGACTACATGATGCTCTGGTACGCGCCCCAGACCTTCCTCACGGCCATGGTCTACGACGGGGTCTTCATGAAGTTCCCGGAGCTGCGCGGCGGCGTGATCGAGTCGGGGGCGGGCTGGGTGCCTGACTTCCTGCGCCAGCTGGACCTCGCGAACAAGTCCTTCGGACGGACGGATCCGTACCTGAAGCAGCTCGACATGACGCCGTCCGAGTACATCCGGCGCGCGGTGAAGTTCACGCCCTTCCCTGGCGAAGATGTCGGTCACATGATCCGCGATGCGGGCCCCGAGCTCTTCCTGTTCTCGAGCGACTACCCCCACCCCGAGGGCACGCGCGACCCGCTCGGCCGCTTCGAGCGCACGATGGAAGGCATCGACGAGGCCGCCAAGGACCTCTTCTACCGCGCGAACTACGAGCAGATGATGGGGATGGAGAGCCCGGAGGCGCCATGAAGATCCTCGAAGAAGTCTCCGAGGAGGGGGTCACCGAGCGCCGCTTCGATCTCGAGGTCGACGGCCAGCGCGTCCCTGGCATCGTCTGGACCCCGACGGGTGCCTCGGGGCCGCGTCCCCTGCTCTTGCAGGGCCACGGCGGGATCCAGCACAAGCGCGTGGAGAACATCCTCTCGCTGGCGCGGCGCATGGTGCGGCGCCACGGCTGGGCCGTCGCGGCGATCGACGCGCCCGGTCATGGCGACCGGGTCAGCAAGGAGGAAGCCGAGCGTGCACGCGAGCGCGTGATGAAAGCCGTCCGTGAGGGCGGCGCGCGCGGCGCCCGAGGCGGCGCCCGAGGAGGACGGGACCAGCGGCGTGACATGGCGAAGGCGGCGGGCATGGCGGTGGCCGAGTGGAAGGCGACCCTCGATGCGCTGCAGGGCATGGACGAGATCGGCTCGGAGCATCCCGTCGCCTACTGGGGCGTCTCGATGGGCACCCGCTATGGCGTACCGCTGATCGCCAGCGAACCGCGCATCAAGTGCGCCGTGCTCGGCCTGTTCGGCATCGGCCCGGACCCGGACGAGTTCAGCGAGCTCGCCGGCTCGATCCAGGTTCCGCTGCTCTTCCTGTTCCAGCTCAACGACGAGCTGATGACCCCACCCGCGGGGCTCAAGCTCTTCGAGACCTTCGGAAGCAAGGTCAAGACGATGCACATCAACCCCGGTTCCCACGTCGGGGTGCCGGCGTTCGAGCGCGACGAGTACGAGGCGTTCTACCTGCGGCACGTGGGCGACGCCCCCGGGAAGTAGCCCTCCTCACGCAGGATGGACACGCGGGCTGCGCGCGGCGCGCAGGCCGGGCGACACGCTGTGTGCCGCCCGGCCCGCTTGCCGTTTGTCAGTCGACCTCGACGACCACGCCCGCGCCGATGGTGCGGCCGCTCTCGCGCATGGCGAAGCGCATGCCGGGCTCCACCGCGATGGGCTTGTGGAAGTCGAGCTCGATCTTGGCGTGCTCACCCGGGCTGATGACAGCGTCGCCGCAACGCAGGGTGGCCGTCACGTCCGTCGCTCCGAAGAAGAGCTGGGGCGTGTAGCCGGAGACGAAGGGGGTGTGGCGGCCGCCCTCCGCCTTGGTGAGGAGGAAGATCTCGGCGCGACCCGCACGGTGGGAGCCGAGCGAGCCGGGCTCGATCACGACCTGACCCCGCACCACCTCGTCGCGGCCGACACCGCGCAGGAGCAGGCCCACGTTGTGGCCAGCGAGAGCCTCCGGGACGTCCCGGTGGAACTCCTGGATGCCGGTGACGACCACCTCGCGCGCACGCTCGTGGGCACCACCCGCAATGGCGATGCCAGCCCCGACCGCGAGCCGACCGCGCTCCACGCGACCGGTCACGACCGTGCCGCGCCCCGGGATCGTACAGACGCCTTCGATCGGCATCATGAACGGCCCCTGGAGGTCGCGGCTCGGCTCCGGGATGCCCGCATCCATCGCGGCGAGCAGCTCGACGATCGGCTTCACCGCAGGGTCGTCCGTGCGTCCGGCGGTGATGGCCTCGAGGGCGAGCAGCGCCGAGCCGTGCAGGCAGGCGGGGTCACCGTAGCCCTGCTCCGCGAGGATCTCCGCCACCTCCAGATCGACGAGCTCCAGCAGCTCGGCATCGGCGACGTCGACCTTGTTCACGAACACCACGATGTGCTCGACGCCCACCTGACGCGCGAGCAGCACGTGCTCCCGGGTCTGCTTCTGCGGCCCCTGGGAGCCGTCGACGAGCAGGATCGCGCCGTCCATCTGGGACGCACCCGTGATCATGTTCTTGACGTAGTCGGCGTGCCCCGGGCAATCGATGTGCGCGTAGCTGCGCGAATGCGACTCGTACCGCACGTGCGAGGCGTTGATCGTGATGCCACGCTCGCGCTCCTCGGGTGCGTTGTCGATGTCCTCGAAGTTCCGGGCCTTGCCACCGTAGAGCGCCGACGAGACCTTGGTGAGCGCCGCCGTGAGCGTCGTCTTGCCGTGGTCCACGTGCCCGATGGTGCCGACATTGATGTGCGTCTTGATGGTCATGGTCCTCTCCTGTCGTTCCTCCTGATGCGCCCGCGAAGGCTCCGAAAGACCGGTGAAGACACGAAAAAGCCCCCACCGGCAGGCCGGAGGGGGCTTCGCGGGAGACTCGGTGGCCCACTAG
This sequence comes from Myxococcales bacterium, assembly GCA_028817855.1. GTDB lineage: Bacteria > Myxococcota_A > Polyangia > Polyangiales > JAFGIB01 > JAOUOP01. The sequence goes on along the minus strand of JAPPOT010000637.1, from coordinate 5,986 downwards.
GGCGTGGGCAGAGTGCGCTCTTCCTCCGGCAGCGGCGTGCACGTATCCGCTGTCGTCTCGGCTGCTGCCGCGACGAGGGACGTGCTCGGTGCTGTCGGTTCGAGACGCATGGGAATCTCAGTGGGGCGCAAGGTGCGGCCAACGCGTGGCCTTGTCAAGGCGCCGCGCCGTGCGCACGGAGGGGCGGGTACTCGCGCCCGAGCGTCCACGGTACGCTCGCAGGCTCCATGGGGGAGGCCGACTTCGATCTCAAGGCGCTCTACCACGCCCTCGATGGGGCGCGGCGCGCGAGAAAGCTGTCGTGGACGGCGGCGGCGCGCGAGATCAACCGCTTCAAGACCGGTGGGCATCCGATCGCGGTGTCGACCCTGACCGGGCTCGAGACCAAGGATAGCGGCGAAGGCGACGGGATCCTGCAGATGCTGCTGTGGCTGCGGCGCTCACCCGAGAGCTTCATCCCGGACTTCCCCGACGCGGATGCCGGGCGCTACCAGCTCGGGCAGGTGCCGCAGGAGCGGGTCCTGCGCTGGGACGCACGGGCGCTGCACGCCGCGCTCGACGCCCGACGGCAGGAACGCGGGCTGAGCTGGCGCGAGGTCGCCGACGAGATCGGCGGCTTCACCGCCCCGATGCTCACACGCATGGCCAAGGGTGGGCGCGTGGGCTTCCCGCGGGTGATGCGCATCGTGCGCTGGCTCGACGCCCCCGCGGTGACCTTCACCGTGGCATCGCCGTTCTAGCGGCCCCAGCCCTCCACGCTGCTCGACTCCGAGCTGGCGACCGCGGTCGGCAGGCGGCGCTTCTCCTCGCCCTCCTTGGCCAGGCGCAGCTGCATCAGCGGGCGGCGCGTGGGCATGCCGCCGTAGCGCACCTGCTCGGCGTTGACCGCGTCCAGGTCGTCGTAGTCGCGGTACAGGCGGGCGAAGTGCAGGTTGAAGCGCCAGGCCAGGGCGAAGAGCCGTGGGATCTCACGCCAGCGGTACTTCCACAGGAAGGCGAATTTCGCACGGAAGGTGCGCGAGGTGTCGAAGAGGCGGCGGTACTGCTTGTAGAACTCCTTGTACGGGAGCTTCGTGGGCAGCAGCGTGTGCACGAAGTCGTAGTAGTCGTAGTTCTTCAGGATCATCTGGTCGGCAAGCTCACGGTGCAGCTCCGTGCCTGGCAGCGGGGTGAGCACCGAGAAGCCGACGAAGTCGAAGTTGTGGTCGCGGCAGTACTTGGCCAGGTCCTCGAAGTCTTCCTTGTCGAAGTCCGGCCGGATGATGAAGGCCGGGAAGAGATCGATGCCGAGATCCTGGATGATCTTGATCGCACCGTTGTTCTTGTCGGCCGAGCCCGCCTTGTTGACGGCGTCCAGGTCCTCGTCCTTGAAGAACTCGAGGCCGACGAAGACCCGCTCGAGGCCAACGTCCTTCCAGCGCTGCAGCAGCTCCGGATGGCGCACCGTCGTGTCGGCGCGCACGTAGAGGTAGTAGCGCTTCTTCACGCCGGAGGCCTCGATCGCGTCGGCCAGCTCCATCATGCGGTCGACCTGGATGAAGGACTCGTCGTCGGCGAAGAAGACGCAGGGCTCCTCGACGGACTTCAGCTCCTCCACGATCTTCTCGGGGTCGCGCACCAGGTACTTGCGCCCGGTCAGCGTCCACAGCGCGCAGTAGCTGCAGCTGAAGGGACAGCCCTTGGAGGTGCGCACCGAGGCCATCGGGCGCATCCACTCGCTCGCGTAGTGGTTGCGGTAGCGCTTGGTGAAGCTGCGGTCGGGCATCGGGACCGTGTCCAGGTCGTAGCTGACCGCCTCCTGGATCACGAGCTCGCCATCCTGCTTGTAGATGCAGCCGGGGATGTCCTCGAAGCTGCGTCCCTGGGCCACGCGCTCCATCGCGGCGCGGAAGGGGATGCTGCCCTCCCCCGTCACGATCAGGTCGATATGCGGCGTCACGAAGTCCTCGTGGTGCACCGTCGCGTGGTGGCCACCGACGACGGTCGTGATGCCGCGCCCCAGGCCCTTGATCTTCTCGCACATGCGATTGACCACGTTGACGTGCACCGTGTAGGCGGTGACGCCGACCACGTCGGGCCTGAACTCCTCGAGCGTCTCGTCGAGGACGTCCTCGATGCGCAGATCGACGATGCGCACCTCGTGCTCGTCCTTGACCGCCGCCGCCAGATACCCGAGCGCAAGCGGCTCGAACATCGCGAAATCGTCCCCACCGAAGGTCTTTTCAGGCTTCTTCGGCTGCACCAGCAGAATTTTCAATGGCTCACTCCCGTCCCAATCGCACGGGCGCACCGAGCCGCCACCCTGCAGCTCCCTTCGCACCCACCCCCTTTCGTATCCATAAAAACGGACCGGCCACAATGGCCATCCGCGCCAGTCCCGCGCCCAGCCGAAATGCCCCGAAATCATTGGGGTCAGCGGGGGTTCCCCGAGAACCTGCCGGTGGCCTGTTCGGATAGTGCCGAGCCCCCCTTTGGGTACGCGCGGACGCCGCTTCGCGCTAGGCTGCGCGGCCTGATGTCCTACCGCAGCCGAACCTCGACCCACGGTCGCAACATGGCCGGTGCCCGCGCCCTGTGGCGGGCGACGGGCATGACCGACGCCGACTTCGAGAAGCCGATCATCGCGATCGCCAACAGCTTCACCCAGTTCGTACCCGGCCACGTGCACCTGCACGACGTGGGGCAGCGCGTGAAGCAGGTGATCGACGCGGCCGGCGGCTACGGCGCGGAGTTCAACACGATCGCGGTGGATGACGGCATCGCGATGGGCCACGACGGCATGCTCTACTCGCTGCCGAGCCGCGAGCTGATCGCCGACAGCGTCGAGTACATGGTCAACGCCCACTGCGCCGACGCGCTGATCTGCATCTCCAACTGCGACAAGATCACGCCGGGCATGCTGCTGGCGACGATGCGCCTCAACATCCCGACCATCTTCGTGTCGGGCGGCCCGATGGAGGCCGGCAAGATCAAGGGCACCCACGACCGCGACGGCAAGCAGCTGGTGCGCAAGCTGGACCTGATCGATCCGATGATCGCGGCGGGCGACGACTCGGTCAGCGACGCCGAGCTACTCGAGTACGAGCGCTCGGCCTGCCCCACCTGCGGCTCCTGCTCGGGCATGTTCACGGCCAACAGCATGAACTGCCTGAACGAGGCGCTCGGCCTGGGGCTACCCGGCAACGGCACCCTGCTGGCCACCCACGCCATGCGCTGGGAGCTCTTCGAGCGCGCGGGCAAGCGCATCGTCGAGGCCGCGAAGCAGCACTATGTGGAGGGCAAGAAAGGCCTGTTGCCGCGCGAGATCGCGACCTTCGAGGCCTTCGAGAACGCCATGGCCCTGGACATCGCCATGGGCGGCTCGACCAACACCGTGCTGCACCTGCTGGCGACGGCCGAGGAGGCGGGCGTGGACTTCACCATGAAGGACATCGACCGCCTCTCGCGCAAGGTGCCGAACCTCTGCAAGGTGGCGCCTTCGTCGGACTACCACGTGGAGGACGTGCACCGGGCCGGCGGCATCATGACCATCCTCGGCGAGCTCCGGCGCCTGGGCCTGGTCCACGCGGAGGCGGGCACGATCCACGCGGCCAGCATGGGCGAGGCGATCGACGAAAACGACCTGCGCGCGGAGGCCGTGAGCTCGGAGGCCAAGCAGCGAGCGCTGGCGGCGCCGGGCGGCGTGCGCACCACGGTGGCGTTCTCGCAAGACAAGTACTTCGGCGAGGCCGACATGGACGCGAGCGGCGGCTGCATCCGCGATGGCGAGCACGCCTACAGCAAGGACGGCGGCCTCGCGGTGCTCTACGGCAACATCGCCGAGGAGGGCTGCATCGTGAAGACCGCCGGCGTGGACGCGTCGATCCTGAAGTTCACCGGGCGCGCGCGGGTCTTCCACTCCCAGGACACGGCCTGCGAGGCGATCCTGGGTGACCGCATCGAGGCCGGCGACGTGATCGTGATCGTCTACGAGGGGCCCAAGGGCGGGCCGGGCATGCAGGAGATGCTCTACCCGACCAGCTACCTGAAGAGCAAAGGGCTCGGAAAGGCCTGCGCGCTGATCACCGCCGGCCGCTTCAGCGGCGGCACCAGCGGGCTGTCGATCGGACACGCGTCGCCGGAAGCTGCGGAGGGCGGGGCAATCGGGCTGATCCAGGAAGGCGACCCGATCGAGATCGACATCCCACAGCGCAGCATCCGCCTCGCGATCGACGACGACGCACTGGCGGCGCGGCGCAAGGCGATGGAGGCGAAGGGCAAGGACGCCTACCGCCCCAACCGCGACCGTAAGGTGTCGCAGGCCCTGCGCGCCTACGCGGCGATGACGACGAGCGCAGCGCGCGGCGCGGTCCGCGATGTGAGTCAGCTGGAGAAGTAGCGGCGACGCCGGCGGCCGCGGTGGTTTTGTTTCGGCGGTGTGTCGGGCGCGGGCTCGGGCGCGGGCTCGGCCGCAGGCGGCCGGGCACGGGAGGGCGGCGGCGACTAGGGTCGCCGAGGGGACCGCGGTCGATACGGGGATCATCGCCGTCTACCTCCTGGCGCTGCTTCTGCTCAGCGCGCGCTGGGGGCGCGGGCATCGCAGCGTGGTCGACTACTACGTCGGGGGGCGCCGACTGGGCGCGACGGCGCTCGGCATCAGCATGCTGGCGACCCAGTCGAGCACGATCAGCTTCGTGTCGATCCCCGCATTCGTCGCGCTACGGCCCGGCGGCGGTGTGGGCTGGCTGGTCTACGAGCTCGCGGTGCCGCTGGCGATGCTGGTGGCCGGCTGGGCGCTCGTGCCGACCCTGCGGCGCCGCGAGCTGATCAGCATCTACGAGTTCGCCGAGCAGCGCTACGGCGTCACCACGCGGCGCGCGCTGAGCCTGGTCTTCCTGCTCAGCCGCGGCCTGGCCACCGGCGTGGCGGTCTACGCCACCGCGCTGGTGCTCGAGACCTGCCTCGGGGTCTCGCCGGTGCTCGCGATCGTGCTCGTGGTCGCGCTGACCGTGGTCTACGACGTGCTCGGCGGCATGACCGCGGTGGTCTACAGCGACGTCCTGCAGATGCTCGTGCTGACCGGGGGCCTGGGCGCCTGCATCGTCTTCGCCTCGGCTGAAGCGGGCGGGCTCCTCGCGGCGTGGGAGGCCTTCCCGGAGGCGCGCAAGGGCGGCTTCGACGCCGCGCTCGGCACCGGCGGCGAGCCGCTGCCGCTGCCCGCCTTCTTTCTCGGCGGCCTCTTCCTCTACCTCTCGTACTACGGCGTCGACCAGAGCCAGTCTCAGCGCCTGCTCGCCGCCCGCGACGAGCGCGACAGCCGGCGCGCCCTGCTGCTCAACGGGCTGTTGCGCTTCCCGCTCACGCTCGGCTACCTGGCGCTGGGCGTGTGCGCGATTGGGCTCGCGCCCGGTTTGATCGGCACCGGCAGCGCGGACACGCTGGTGCCCGAGCTGATCCGCCAGGTGCTGCCCACCGGCTTGCGCGGGCTGGTCTTCGCGGCCCTGCTCGCGGCGGGCATGTCGAGCCTGGACTCCGCGCTCAACGCGCTGTCGGCGGTGACCCATCGCGACATCCTCGGCGACTGGCTACGGCGGCCGATGGCGCGCCCGCTGTTGATCAGCCGCCTGACGACGCTGGCCTGGGGCGTCTTCGTCGGCGCCTTCGCACTGCTGGTCGAGCACATCTCGCCAACAGCGATCGAGGCGATCAACAAGGTGGGCTCGGCCTTCTACGGTCCCGTGCTCGCCATCTTCCTGCTCGCCCTGCGCGGGGCGCGCTGCACCGAGCCTCGCGCGATCGTCGCACTGGCCAGCGGCGTGGGCACCAACCTCGCATGCTGGCTGCTGCTGCCGCAGCTCCACTGGATGTGGTGGAACGCCCTGGGCTGGGGGATCACCACGCTGATCGGCTGGCAGCCGGGTGGCCGCAGCGATGCGGACCGCACCCCCATGCCGAGCTGGTTCTGGGCGCCGCTCGCCGGGTCGTTCGTGCTGCTGGCTCTTATACC
>JAPPOT010000044.1 GCA_028817855.1 Myxococcales bacterium | reverse complement strand
CCCATCCCCGCCCGGGCTGGCGACCCGCAGCACCCCGCCGCGCACGCCCGGATCGGGCGCCAACCGCCCCAGCAGCGCGAGGTAGCGATCCGCGGCCACTCCGCGCAGTCCGCTCCCGGCGTGGATGGCGCCCTCGGCCACTACGTAGGACAGACGCGCGAGGTCCCGGCGCAGAGGACGACGCACCCGCCGAGCCACCCGAAGCGCGTGGTAGGACGCGGCATCCACCAACCGGATGCGACCCGCGGGCGGAGCGACCCGGGGCGGCACCTGCTTCTCGAGCTCCGCCTCCAGCTCGTCGCGGTGGCGACAGCCGTCGACCAGCCCGGCCTCCGCCGCCTCCCGGGCCGTGAAGGGCCCCCGGTCGCCCAGCTCCCGCACGCGCTCGGGCGTGAGCCCGCGGCCGCGCGCGATGCCGTCCACCAGTGCGTCGAAGCGGTCCTCGACCAGGGCCTCCAGCTGCTCGCGCTGCTCCGCCGACATGGCGCCGCGGGTGAACATCTCTCCGGCGGTCTTGAAGGATCCCACCCGGACCACGTCGGGTGCGACGCCGAGACGGGCGAGGGCGTCCTTCAGGAAGAAGCCCTCCATGCGCAATCCGACCAGGCCGATGCGGCCCGCCTCCGGGACATAGAGCCGACGAGCGCCGCAGGCCACGAGGAGCTCCTCGGCGGAGAGCCGCTCGCCGAAGGCGATCACGGCCACGCCGCTCGCGCCCAGGGCATCCACCCCGCGGCGCAGGGCCTCGGCCGCCGCGAAGCCCCGGACTCCGCCGGCCAGCTCGAGCAGCACGCCGTCCACGCGCTCGTCCTCCCGCGCCCGCTCCAGCACGCCGAGCAGCTCCAGCAGCGGCAGGCTGGGGGCGCCGAAGGTCGGCAGGGGCAGCTCCTCCAACGGCGGCGCGAGACGGAGCCGGAGCCACACCCCCGCACCCGGAGGCAGCGCGAAACGGGCGGCGACGCCGCGCGCCCAGACGCTCGCGTTCCAGGCCCCGCGGCCGAGCGCTCCCCGAGCCATCAGCCCCTCTGGGCCCGACGCCGCGAGACGAAGTCCACCATCACGAAGCTCCCGAGGCGACCCGGCGTCGTGAAGAAGGCGCGACCGCGGTTGATCTGGGTCATGCGCTCGACGAAGCCGACCAGCTCGGGCGAGTCGTGCAGCATGAAGGTGTTGATGGTGATGCCGCGCTGGGTGACACGCTGAACCTGTTTCAGGGTCTGGGCGACCGCGCGCGGAGAGATGCCGCCGTAGCCGCTCGGCCACTCCACGTGCAGCTCGCCGTCGTCCGTGAAGTAGGCGGTGGGCTGGCCGTCGGTGATCACCAGGATCTGCGGCGACGGGCTCGGGTGCTCCACGATCAGGCGCTCGGCCACCTGCAGGCCTTCCTGCAGGTTGGTGAAGGGGTCGCCCGGGTCCCACGTGATCTCCGGCAGCTCCTGCACGCGCAGCTCGCGCGCGCGCGTCGAGAAGCCGACCACGAAGAAGTGGTCACGCGGGAACTGCGTGCGGATCAGCTGGTCCATCGCCAGCGCCACGCGCTTGGCCGCCGGGAAGCGCCCCTCGAAGGACATGGACCAGGACAGGTCGAGCAGCAGCACCGTCGTCGTCTGGGTGCGAAAGTCCATCTCCCGCACCTCGAGGTCGTCCACGCTGAGCGCGATGCCGGGCCCGGCGCCGCTCCGCTCCTTGGCCTGGCGGCGCAGCCCGTTCATCACGGACTTCACCACGTCCACGTTGAGCGCGTCGCCGAACTGGTAGGGGCGGCTCTCGTCCGGCCGTGGCAGCGACACGCCGCGGGCGTTGGTGTCGTGGTTGCCCTGGCGCGCCTTGCGCAGGCTGCTGTAGACCGACGCCAGCGCCTGCGCGCCGATGCGCCGGATCGCCTTGGGCGTGAGCTCGTCCTCGCCGTCGCGCGTGCGCAGGTAGCCGCGGTCGCGCATCGTGTCTTCCAGGTCGCGCAGCATGATCAGCGAGCGCTGGGCGTCCTCGCCGAGCAGGTCGCGCATGGTCCGCGGGTCGGCCTGCTCCAGGTTGCCCGACTGCAGGGCCTGCATGGTCTGCTGCAGCCCCTCGAACTGCTCGCGGATCTCCTGGGCCTGCTCGTAGTCGGCGTTCTGCGGCCCCTGGAAGTGCTGCTGGGCGCGATCGAGGAAGTCCTCGAGCGCCTTGAGGCGCTCGAGCTCCTCCTTGAGCTCCTGGTAGATCTCGTCGGCTTCCTCGTTCTGGAACTCGTAGTCCTCGAACTTCTCGATCTTCTCGGAGAGCTTCTGCGCCTCACTGTGGCGGCGATCGAGGAAGTCGTTCATCGCGCGCGACTCGAAGCCGTGCTCGTCGCGCAGCGTGCCTTCCTCCAGGTTGGCCATCTCGTCGAAGCGCTGCTGCACCTGATCGGTGGCCTGATCCATGTTGAACTGCTCGGCCAGCTCCCGGGCCTTCTTGCGCAGCTCGTTCATCAGCTCCTGCATGCCCATGACCCGGAAGTCCTGGCCGGCCATGTCGAAGCCGTAGTTCTGCATGTACTCCATCGCCTCGCGCACGTTCAGGCCGTGCATCATCAGGTCACTGAGCGCATCCAGGGCGGCGTCCGCGTCGAGCGAGAACTCTCCCTGCGTGCCGTCCCAGCGGCTGTAGCGATGAACCTTCACCCTTCTCCGTAGGCGGCGCCACGCTCGGTGACGTTCTTGTTGAGCTTGTTGGACAGGTGGAGCCCCTCGAGGATGAACTCGATGGCGGAGGCCATCTTGGGCGGGCTGTCGCCGCCGGCCAGCTTCCCGGCCGCGTCGCTCAGGCCCTCGATCTTGTCCATGCCCTCGACGAACTCGCGCGGCGACGACATGTCGGTGATCTCAACCATCCAGCCCTGGTTGAACGCGTCCACGATCGGATCGTAGACCGCCAGGTCCTCGGCCATCTGGTCGAAGACGATCTTGACGGCGCGCTTGACCAGCTCGTCGACGATCTCGTCCTCGCCGCGGTTGCTGGCCGCGTACTCGAACTCGACCTTCCCCAGGATCGACGTCGCCAGCGCCCGCAGATCCGAGATGCGCGGCACCGCCTGCCCGTCGCCGTGGCGCATGGCGCGGCGCAGGGCGTTGGCGATCAGCGTCTCGTAGTTCGCGATCGACAGACGGACGGACACGCCGCTGGCCTGGCTCACATCCGGGCTGGTGCGCGCCTGGAAGGTGATCTCGGCGATGATGCGCCGCATGAACTCGGGCACGTAGACCTCGACGCCCTCGATACCGGCGACGTGGGCCTCCTGCTCGACGACCTCGAGCTCCAGCTCCCGCGTCTTCGGGTAGTGCGTGCGGATCTGGGCGGCGTAGCGATCCTTGAGCGGCGTCACGATGCGGCCGCGGCTGGTGTAGTCCTCGGGGTTGGCGCTGGCCACGATCAGGATGTCGAGCGGCAGCCGCACGCGGTAGCCCTTGATCTGGATGTCGCGCTCTTCCATCACGTTGAAGAGGGCGACCTGGATCTTCTCGGTCAGGTCGGGCAGCTCGTTGATGCAGAAGATGCCACGGTTGGTGCGCGGCATCAGCCCGAAGTGCATCGTCAGCTCGTCGGACAGCGAGCGCCCCTCCACCACCTTCATCGGATCGACGTCGCCGATCAGGTCGGCCGTGGACGTGTCGGGCGTCGCGAGCTTCTCGCCGTAGCGGTCGCTGCGATGGATCCAGTGAATCTCGGTATCGTCGCCGTGCTTGGCGATCATGTCCTTGCCGTAGGCGGAGACGGGCGCAAATGGATCGTCGTGGATCTCGCTGCCAGCGATCTCCGGCGCCCACTCGTCGAGCAGCTCGGTCAGGCAGCGAATCAGGCGGCTCTTGCCCTGGCCGCGCTCGCCCAGGAAGAGCAGGTCCTGCCCGCACAGCAGGGCGTTCTCGACTGCGGGGATGACCGTGTCGTCGTAGCCGTGGATGCCTGGAAAGAGCGCATCCTTGTTGCGCAGCTTGGCCAATAGGTTGAGGCGGATCTCCTCACGAGTCGTGCGGGGTCGGTAGCCAGACTCCTTGAGCTGGCCGAGGGTTCGAATCGAGGGCTGTTGGGACACGCTTCCTCCACCGCACAGCTAACGACCTGATAGAGCGCAGGTCAAGCGCGCAGCCGAGTGGGCAAGGTAGCCGGCGGCGACAGCACTCTGTCTTGTTTGGCGCGTTGTGATCGGAGCGCGGCTACATCGGCACATCGACGGGCACCGCGCGTGTCGCGCCCTGGGGAAACATCAGCTGCTGCACCTCGACCTCCGCGCCACGTGTGCGCACCTTCGCACCATAGCGACCCGGTGAGACGAGCACGTGGGCGGCGTCGCTCTTCATCGTGGCGACGACCTCGCCGTTGCGCAGGATGTCGACCTTGGCGCCCTCGTCGACGCGGCCATTGACGCGCACACGTAGCTGGACTGAGGCCCATGGGAACTCGACCGGATGATCGGCCGACGCGCCCGGCACCAAGGTGATCGGGCCGCGCTGGGTCGGGCGGTCGACGAGCACGCTCGGGTCCTCGATCGCGACCACGAGCGTGTACTCACCTGCCGGGGCCGAGAGCGGCTCACCGGAGCCGCCGCTGGCCACCTCGGCGCCGCTGGCAGCGAGCAGCGCCACCTGGGCCGCGACGGGCTCGCCCTTGACGCGCGCCCGCACGGTGATGCGGGCCGGCCCCGCAGGCACCGGCTCGGGTGCTGTCGGCTCTTCCACATCCACCGCCTGCAGCGCCGCGCCCGGGCCTTCTGCGCCCGTCCCTGCGGCTGCCGGCTCGGGATCTCCGGCCCGCAGGCCGACCACGCAACGACAACCGCACATCCCACTCCGAGACGAGTCACGCGCGCCATGTTCGCCCCCCCCCGCAATGCTGTGGGGGCCGTCGTACCCCGACCGCCTGGAGTCCGGAATGTGACCAAAATCAGCTGTCCCAAATATGGACAACCCAACCCTGGAATTTATATGTCCCCATTCGGGGAGAAACACCTGGACAGGATTTTACTATTGATGAAAAAATATACTCATAGTGAAACCCATGCAGCACGTCGCCGCGCTCCTCGCCCTGCTGATTCTGCCGCAGCAGGCCTTCGCCTATCAGATCAACACGACCGAGAAGGGCAAGCGCATTCGTTGGGCGGACGACCTGCTGGTGCTCCGCTTGGACGCAGGCTTCGAGACCATGCTCGCGAATGGTGCGGCGCCCGACGCGCTCGAGATCGCCCTCGACGCCTGGCGCGGCCTGCCCGGCGTGCCGGACTTCCAGGTCAAGCCGGGCCAACCCGCCGAGCCGGGCCACCACGGCGATCACGCGACCAACGGCGTCTACCTGCTGCAGCACTGGCCCTACGCACCCGACAAGCTTGCGATCACCGTCGTCACCTACGAGCTCGACACCGGTCGCCTGCTCGACGCGGACGTGCTCGTGAACCCGGACGCACACTTCGAGCTGATCGACGAGTGGGCGGCGTCCGACGCGAACGCCTACGACCTGGCCGCGGTGCTGAGCCACGAGGCGGGCCACGTGCTGGGGCTGGGCGAGAGCGAGGATGATCGCGAGGCGACCATGTGGCCGTACGCGCGCATGGGCGAGACCCACCAGCGCACACTGTCGGACGACGACGAGGCCGGCGTGATCGAGGCCTATCGAGGCCCCGCGCCGCCCCCGGTCATGGGCTGCGGCCAGGCCTCCGTCATGCGGGGCAAGCGTGTGGCGCCGCCCGCCTGGCTCGTTCTGCTCGGCGTCCTGATGGCCTTCACCGCGCTGCGCCTGTCGCGCGCATCGCTCCCGCGGCGCAACGCGACGGCGGCCTTCGGGCTGGGCGTGCTGCTGGTGGCGGGCGGCGTGCCGACCGGCGAAGCCGACGAGGCGCACGACGCCCACGGCCCGCTCTCCCACGTCGACGCGCACCACCATCACACCACGCTCGTCAGCGATCTCTCGGACGCCGAGCGGTTCGAGGACCTGCTGGGGCACGGCGAGGCGCGCATCGGCACCCTCGAGCGCGTGGCTGCACGCGCCGAGCAGGGCGCGATCGTCACGGACTACGTGGTGCGCGACGCACGCGGCGAGCACCGCTTCACCCTGCCCGGCGGCGAGCTGGACGGCGTCGGCCAGATCGTCGGCCACGGCGAGCTGCCCCAGGCCGGCGTCGAGCTGCTGGTGGTCGAGGACGCAGACGCCCCGAGCACGCGCTGGGCCTACCACTCCGAGGGCCGTGTGTGGGGCGGTTGGCTGGGCGACGGCCCCGCCCTCGAGCTCTAGCCCCAAGCACGACGCCAAGCGGGCCTCCTGCCGTTGCGCTTCCCCTGTCCCTTTCCCCAACGGGCTTCCGCAGCAGCGCCGGCTGCCCTACCCCCCGCGCTGTCGATGCGCGCGCCCCAGCTTGGGCATGAGCGTACGCTCGAGCTTCGTCTGACTCGCGTCCTGTGTATCGATTTTCAGGAGCGCCGCGGAGACGTCGCGCGCGAGCGCGTCGAACTCGGCGGAGTCGAACGCGTACATGTCCTCGCTCATCACGATCGCAAACGGACGATGGGTCGCCACCACCGTGGCCGCCGTGTTCAGCTCGGCGGTTTCGACGCGCGCACCTGCGGCGATCCCCGCCGCCTGACGTACGGCCGCAACCAACGCGTTCGGCCCCCCGACGACCACGACGATCGCAATCGGCTCCGGGATGGCCGTCGGGCGCGTCATGGTGCGATCATAACACTTCGAGCGTGCCCGGTGCGGCCCGTTGAGGCTACGCGGCCGGCGCGCACATCCTACTACTGCCGATCACTGCGCGGCGCTCACGGCTTCCACACCTCGGCGAACCGCTCCGGCTTGAAGCCGACCGTGTGGCGCGCGCCGTCGGTCACGATCGGACGCTTCACCAGCCGTCCGTTTTCGGCCAGGAGCGCGAGCGCCTGCGCCTGGGAAAGGGTCGGCAGCTTCGTCTTCATGTCGAGCTTGCGGTACTCCTGCCCGCTGCGGTTGAAGAGGTCCGTGAGGGCGTGGGCGGCGTCGGCGAGCAGCGCCGCCAGCGCCTTCTTGCTCGGCGGCTTCTTGGTGATGTCGATGTCCTGGAAGTCCACCCCCCAGGCCTTCAGCTGCTTCTTCGCCTTCCGACAGGTGTCGCAATTGTCGTATCCGTAGAACTTGATCATCGGCTCGGCTCCTGGCCTGGGGCACCTTGTGGCATCGGCGGACAGTGACGCAAACGGCCGCCGGCGAATGGCGACCCCCGGGGCCGAGCCGAGCCGCTTTCCCCGGAATTTTCGCGGGCTGAGATCAAGCCGTCCGATCCCGCCCCAATTCCGGGAATGGCGAAGGGGTCCCAATGTCGCTTCTGCCGCGACATGCCCATGGACCGGCCAGGCGGGAGCGATCTATATTGGCCGGCCTCGCTCACCTTGGGAGGGAAAGCGTGAAGCCAGCAGGAAAAGCTCTTGAAATCGTCGCCGTCGGCCTCGGACAGGCCGGCGGAAACCTCGCCGCCGAATTCGCCCGGCGCGGCTACCGCGCGCTCGCGCTCAACACCGCCGCGACCGATCTGGGCTCCCTCTCGTCCAGCGGGCTGGCGCTGCCCGAGGAGCAGCGCATGTACATCGGCGTCGACGGCCACGACGGCGCGGGCTCCGACGTGAGCTACGGGCGCGAGTGCATCACCGTGCACGCCGGTCAGATCCGCGAGCGCATCTCCGACCACGCCGCGGGCGCGGACATCGTGCTGCTGTGCTGCGGGCTAGGCGGCGGCACCGGCTCGGCCATGAGTGAGCTGGTGGCGACCCTCGAGGATCTCTCGCTGCCGATCATGGTGCTGGCCACCCTGCCCAACGACCACGAGAGCGGCATCGCCAAGGTCAACGCCGTGCGCGGCGTCAACGAGCTGGTGAAGGAGAACCTGCTGGGCTGGATCTTCGTCGACAACTCGCGCCTGGCGCAGGCCCACAGCGACGTCTCCCTGGACCAGTACTACACCGAGATCAACAAGGTCATCGCGGAGCCGCTGCACTCGCTCAACCTGCTCAACGAGCGCGAAGGCATCACGCCGATCCGCACGCTGGATGGCGAGGACCTGCGCACACTGCTGCTGTCGGGCGGCATCCTGAACTTCGGCTACAAGCAGCTGAGCCAGCTGACGACCGAGTCTGTGATCGAAGCGGTGCGCGATTCCGCCCAGTTCAGCACGGTGATGCCCGAGGGCTTCTCGCTCGAGACGGTCTCCTACCTGGGACTGGTGATCGAGGCGCCCGAGAGCATGCTGAAGAAGACGCCGTTCTCCTTCTTCGAGCAGATCAGCGAGCAGCTCAAGGACGAGACCGGCGGCGGCGCCACCTACCTCGGCGTCTACCGCAACGACGGCGCCGAGCAGGCCACGATCCGCCTGGTCGCCTCGTCCCAGGCGGTACCGGAGGGCATCCAGGAGATCGTCAGCGCCGCCAAGCGCGAGGGCGCCCAGCTGCGCGACAAGCTGCAGCAGACCCTGAGCGGGCTCGACCTCGGTGAGATCGAGGAGTACGAGCTCTTCCGCACCAGCCCCGGCGCGATCCGCCGGCGCATCCCGGAGCAGCGCGTCACCTCGGCCCCGCCCAAGAAGGCCAAGAAGGGCAAGAAGAAGGCCAAGGACGAGGAGCCGAGCGTGTCGATCGTCCCCGGCGCTGACGACGCTGCCTCGCGTGCATCGATCGCGCCCCCGCGCGCCCCCA
>JAPPOT010000461.1:8446-8671 GCA_028817855.1 Myxococcales bacterium | reverse complement strand
TCCTGCGCCGTCCCCGATGGTGTCGGCGCCGCCACCCCAACCCACCGCACCAGCCCCGGTTCCCGAGCCGCAACCGGCCGTCACCGCGCCCGTCGCGCAGCCGCAACCGGCCGTCGCCGCGCCCGTCGTGCAGCCGCAACCGGCCGTCGCCGCGCCCGTCGCGCAGCCGCAACCGGCCGTCACCGCGCCCGTCGCGCAGCCGCAACCGGCGGTGTCCGCACCGGC
>JAPPOT010000461.1:337-8436 GCA_028817855.1 Myxococcales bacterium | reverse complement strand
CCTGACGCCGGCACCGGGTGCCGTCTCGGACCCGGTGCCCACGCCCGCCGCCGCGCCGGTGCCACCGGCCGTTTCGGCCCCGCTGCCCGAACCCGCCACCGCTCCGGAGCCAGCGGCGGTCGCGCCTGCCGGGCCAGCGCCGCAAGAGGTCCCGGAAGAGATCGCGGACGTGCTCGAGGAGGTGGAGTTCTACCTCTCACAGGACCTGGCCGACGAGGCGCGGGAGGCCATCGCCGACGCGATCGAGGAACACGGCGAGCATCCCGCGCTCAGCGCAAAGCTGACGGAGATCGACCGCGGCGACTCCGAGCCGCCACGGGAGGAGTCGGAAGATCGCAGCTTCGAGCTGGCCCAGAAGCTGGCCGAGGAAGCCCAGCCCACTCCGCAGGCCGGCCCGGTCGAGGTCGACGATGTGCTGCACCAGTTCAAGGAGGGCGTAAGGAACCAGATCGACAAGGGTGACACCGAGACGCACTACGACCTGGGTATCGCCTACATGGAGATGGGGCTGCACAGCGAGGCTATCGACGAGTTCAAGCTCTGCTTGGAGAACGGCGAGAAAGAGTCCACGGCCCACCACATGATCGGTCTGTCCCACGTAGCAAAGGGCGAAATGGAGCCCGCGATCGCGGCTTTCATGGCTGCACTGGAGGCGCCCGGGCGGGCGCCGCAGGAGGAGCTCGATCTGTGGTTCGAGGTCGGCAACGCCTACGAGCTACTCGGCAAGGCAAACGAGGCGCTGATCTGGTACGAGAAGGTCGAGGAGCGCCAGCCTGATTTCAGGGACGTGGCCGAGCGCATCGAGCGTCTGGGTGTGATCAAGTCGGAGCAAGAAGAGGTCGACGAGTTCGACGAAATGTTCGACAACATGATCCTCAAGGACTGAGCTCCCCGCGGCGAGTCTTGCGCCGCTCCACACGTCGACACCAGAGACCCGAGATGTTCCATCGCGAGCGCGCACGCCCCGGCGGGCGGTCTGTGCTGTGGGTGGCGGCGTGGCTGCTCATGGCCGGCGGGGCGATGGCCCAGCCGGCGCCCCCGGGTGGGGAGGTGCCACAACCGGCGCCAGAGGCCGAGGTCGCGCAGCCGGATGCCTCGACGGAGGCAGGACCGGCAGCGGTGCCCGAGGCGAGCACCGACGCGGCCCCGAGCACCGATACGGAAGCAGACACGGGCACGGAAGCGGACACGGGCACGGACACGGAAGCGGGCACGGACACGGGCACGGAAGCTGGCACGGACACGGACACGGAAGCAGACACGGAAGCGGGCACGGACACCGCGGCGGATGCCGACGACGACTGGGGCGAGGGAGACGACTGGGGCGGCGACGACGATGTCGGGTTCGCCGAGAGCCCGGACGCGCCGCCGCCGCCGCTCGACGAGCGCGTGGACGAGGAGCGGGCCTGGGAGCTGACCGGGTTCCTGCGCACGCGCGAGGCGCTGTGGGTGGAGCGCTTCGACGACAACCCGTTCGCCCAGGCGCGGCAGAGCCTGGACCTGGAGGGGCGCTACAAGACCTCGTTCGGAGCGACCGAGCTGAGGTTGATGGGGCAGATCCACTTCGAGTACGACCTCGCCTACCTCCACAAGCGCGACAGCTACGACGACGCGACGCTCGACGCCTACGAGTGGCAGATCATCGGGGGCGAGACATTCGCGGCACTCTCCCATGGGCCCGTCGAGCTGACGGTAGGTCGCCAGATCGTCGCGTGGGGCCAGGGCGAGATGTTCAGCCCCGTGGATGTGGTCAACCCACGCGACATGCGGGAACCAGGCCTTGCCGAGCTCGATGACGTCCGCATGGCCGTGCTCGCGAGTCGGCTCGGTCTCTTCTTCGGTGCGCACCGCATCGAGGCGATGGTGGTGCACGAGTCCTTCTTCGGATTGCGCCCGGCGCCGCTGTCGGACTTCAGTCCGCTGAGCTCCCAGATCACAGGCGATCCACTCGTCGCATCCCTCTTCGATGATGGCGCGCTGGAGTACCGGGACGTCCCCGGGCGCTTCGACACCGACGCGAGCCAGCTGCTGGGCCGCTGGAGCTACGCCGGTCACGGTATCGACCTGGCGCTCTACGCCGCCAACGTGCTCGACCAGCGGGGCATGGCGACGCTGCCGGCGCCCGCAGACGCCGATGCCAACCCGATTCCCCTGCGCATCTACCATCCGCGCTACACGATGATCGGGCACGCGGGGGCGTTGCCGGAGGGGGACTTCGTGCTGCGCTGGGAGCTGTCGTCGGACCTGGACCGGCCACTCATGACCACCGACCCGAGCGCACCGGCCTTCAACATCTCGATGACCCGCCGCACCCAGCTCAACTGGCTGGCGGGCGTGACCTATGCCGGCATCACCGACGGCAGCCTGGGCCTGGAGTACCAGCAGGCGCTGGTACTCGATGCGCCGGACGGTGGGGAGCGGGAGCTCCTGTCACCGGTGGAAGACCCGGCCTTCGGCCTGCGCTACTCGCACAACTTCCTACGTGAGACGCTGCAGCTGATCGTGGCTGGCTCGGCTTTCGGCCTGGGCGACTTCCGCGGCTTCTTCGCCCGCGCGGAGATCAGCTACGAGCTGCAGGACGCGCTCAAGGTCGGCCTCGGCTACGCCACGTTCCAGCCCCACGGCGATGAGTTCGGCCCACTGACCGGCTTCGACACGCACGATCGGGTCTTCACGACGCTGCGCTGGGACTTTGCACTGTAGCGGGCCCGCTTGGACCAACACGATCCTCGCACGCGTTGGTGAAGCATCCGCGCTAGCCCTTGCTCTCGACGTGGCGGCGCGCCAACTCGCCGAAGCGCCGCATGAACGAACCCCAGACTGCCAAATCGGGTGGCCCCGACCCAAGCAGGCCACCATGTGAGCAAACGCATAGGGTGCCCACACTGTCGTCACTTTCCTCAACTGTTCGCGGGACTGCACGGCAGCTAGGATTTTTGTGGCGGCCACCCCCTCGCCGCCCGAAGAACGAATGAGTGCCAGCACGAGTCCCAAGCGCAACCTGACCAGCTCGGGTGTGCCCGATCTGGAGAAGCTCGACCTCGACGGCCCGATCCTGTCGGAAGAGGATCGCAGGCGCATCATGTCGAGCATGCGCCTCAAGGTGGCGCTCATCTCGATGGTCGTTCTGATCATCGCCCTGCTGGCCGGCACCATCTTCCTGCTGGTCAGCAACATCTTCGATTCGCTCACGCCCGCCCTGCGGCACGATCTGGCGTGGAAGGCGCAGCGCGGCGCCGCCGAGCTCTCAGGCGCCATGGAGATGGGCGTCGCGGCGGAAGACCGCGACACCATCGCGGCAGCCGGTCGACACCACCGCGGCGACGCTGACGTACTCGGCATGGTGGTCGTCGGCGACAACAACAAGGAGCTCTACGAGCACGGCAACATGCCGATCGCGATCGACACGCTCTTCGCCAATCCGGCCGGCAACCTGGTGGAGGACGGTCTCTTCTACGCAGCCTGGGAGCCGATCGAGATCGAGGGCCTCGAAGTGGGGCGGGTGGCGCTCGCCATATCCACCCAACGCCTCGCGGCCGGCATGGAGCTACGCCGCACCATCCTCACCGTCGGCGTGATCGTGGCGCTCTTTGCCCTGCTGGCGGCGCTCGCTTTCGTGAACCTCTACATCGTCCCGCTCACGCGCGTGACCGAGCGTGCCTTCGGTCAGCTCGAGCGCACGACCGAGATGGCGCTCGAGAGCGCCCGCCTCAAGAGCCAGTTCCTGGCCAACATGAGTCACGAGATCCGCACTCCGATGAATGGCGTGCTCGGCATGACGCGGCTGATCCTGAACACGGGCCTCGAGCCCAAGCTCCGGCGCTACATCGAGACGGTCGACGCCTCCGGGCGGGCGCTGATGACGATCATCAACGACATCCTCGACTTCTCGAAGATCGAGTCCGGCAAGTACGAGATTCATGAGGTGGAATTCGACATCTCCGTACTGACCCAGGAGGTCGTGGAGCTGTTCGCGGAGCGCGCCCACGTGAAGGGACTGGAGCTCCTGTGCCGCGTCGCGCCCGACGTACCCACCCGCGTGCACGCCGATCCGGACCGCGTGCGTCAGGTGCTCGGTAACCTGATCGGCAACGCGATCAAGTTCACGGAAGAAGGCGAGATCTACGTCCAGGTGACTCGGGGCGCGAGCGACAAGGGCGAGCCCGCACTGCTGGTGGAGGTCCACGACACCGGGATCGGCATTCCGGAAGCAAGCCACGAGACCATCTTCGAGTCGTTCTCACAGCAGGACGGCTCGTCGGTCCGAGTCTACGGCGGCACCGGGCTCGGTCTGGCCATCTCAAAGCACTTGATCGAAATCATGAAGGGCAAGATCGGCGTGAAGAGCGAGCCGGGCAAGGGAAGCGTGTTCCACTTCTCCCTGCCGCTCGTCGAAGCCGCGACGGTCGAGCAGGAGACCCGCGTGATCGAGCCGGCGGGGCGCCGCGCAATCGTCGTGGACAGCAGCGACCGCGCGCGCCAGATCGTGGCCGAGCACCTGCGCGCCTGGGGCATGCTGTGCTCCGAGTTGGCCGACGCCGACGAAGCCCTTGCGCGCATTGCGGAGGCGGAAGGGGAAGGCGAGCCCTTCCACATCGCGGTCGTCGCCCAACGCGCTGGAGGCATGGAAGGAGCGCAGCTGCTGGAGCGCCTCGGCAAGGAGCGCCCGGAGCTGCCGACGGTCTTCCTCAGCCAGTCCAGCTCCCAGACGACCGCCAGCGAGCTGTCGGAAAGCGTCGTCGCGCAGATCAGCAAACCGATCCGCGTCTCCGACCTCTACGACTCCCTGGTGGGCACCTTCGCCGGCGCCGGGCGCCGGCACGAGCAGGGACAGGCCCAGGCAGTGACGCCCCGTCAGGCGCCGCGCAAGGGCATCCACATCCTCGTCGTCGACGACAATGAGGTAAACCAGTTCGTCGCGGCGGAGCAGGTGCTCGAATTCGGCTATGAGGTCGGCATCGCGAGTAACGGGCAAGAGGCGGTCGCCGCCGCGCTCACCGGCAAGTACGCGGCGGTGTTGATGGACTGCCAGATGCCCGTGATGGACGGCTACGAAGCGACACGGGTGATCCGTGAGCGGGAAGCCGAGGGACAGCGCCTGCCGATCATCGCCCTGACGGCACACGCCCTGCTCGGCGAGCGCGACAAGGTACTCGAGGCCGGCATGGACGACTACCTGACCAAGCCGATCCGCAGCGACGCGCTGCGCAAGGTGCTCGCGCACTTGGTCGACGCCAATGTGGACTCGGCACGGGGGGAGACCTGCGAGCGAGCCGAGGCCCAGGACCCGAGCCTACCCGACCTCGAGACCGAGACGCGCCGCTCGCCGAAGGTCATCGAGCTCGTCTTGCGCCACGTCCCGACTCAGGTCGAGCTGCTAGGCAACGCCATCGAAGCCGGCGACGCCGCAGCGACCCGTGCCCACGCGCACAAGCTCAAGGGCAGCGCCGCCAGCATCGGGGCGCGCCGCATGAGTACCATCGCCGAAGAGCTCCAGCACCTCGGCAACAGCGGAGACGTCGGCGACGCCCCGCAACGGATGGAGGCCCTGAGGGCGTCCTTCGAGGTCGTACGCGACCTGCTCGAGGGCGAGCTGCAGCAGAAGTCGGCGCCGAGCGGCGCCAGCGCGCCTCCCCAGGGCTAGGCCTTCGTCGGTCCGAGCTCAGAAGCGCACGCGCACGAAGCGGGGAAAGTAGATGGACAGGTCGTCCATCAACGCAGCGGCATCGAGCGTGTTGACGTTGTAGGTCAGCACGAGCTCACCGCCGCTCAGCTCGGGATGGGCGCGGGCGCCGTAGATGAGAATGCCGTCGCGGCCATGCTCGGGAGGCTCGAAGATCTCGATCGCGTCGCCGAAGGGCCCCTGGGGCGCGGAGGCAAGGCGCAGCGCCAACCGGCTAGCGCCGAAGCCGAGCGTCTGCGCGAGCGCGTAGCGGCGGCGGCCCAGCGCGACGACCGAGAGCTCGGTCTGGCCGCGGGGCAGCACAGCCGCTGGCGGACCGCGCGTCCAGCCCCGTGAGGCGCCCGCCCAGCGCTCTGGATCGCCGAGCGCATCGGCCACGAAGTCGGCGCGCCTCCAACGCAACAGGAAGAGCGCGTGGTCACCCGGCTCGCGCACGCCGTAGGCGTAGACATGCTCGGCGTCCGCGAGCACGGATGCACCGACCATCTCGATCGGCGCGACGTCGGGGACCTGAAGAGGCCGGATGCGCCAGCCTTCGGGCTGCTCGCCCGGGTTGTCGACGCGCAGCGCGGTCCAGCCATCGTAGCGGAACCCCAGGGGGTCGCCAGCGTCGTGCACCAGTGCGTAGAGAAAGAGGGTCAGCCGGCCCTCGAGCAGGATGCCATGCTGGGGCCAGTACCAGCGCTGCCCGCTCTCTGGAAAGAAGGAAGCGGGTCCATCGCGCACGATGAAGCGCATGGCCGCGGACTCTGGATCACGACCGCGCTGAATCGCGATGCTGTTGCGCACCATCACCGTGCCGCGGCGAGTCCCGCGGGGAGCGGTGTCATCGCCCGCGACGAAGCTGTCGCCGAAGAGCCAGAGCACACGCTCGTGACCGAGGTCGACGCTGACCGCCGCATCCCCCCCGCGCCAGCGCGCATCCGACCGGAAGAGCGCGTCGGCCTCGGGCCAGGGCTCGGCCCGAGGTAGGCGCTCGACACGTGCCCCCCCTTGCGCCGACTCGGATGCCTCGCCGAGCCCACCGCAACCGAGCAGCAGCAGACCCGCGAGGAGCCGTAGCACGGGGCCACGAGCGCGGCGGAGCGGAACCACGGGACTATGGTAGCGAACCTACGAGCAGCACCACCCGCTTGCCGCCACTCGAATCGTCGAGGTTCGTTCAAGAGCGAGCGCGCGCACAGGGAAAACCGGAGGCGTAGCTGCGCTACGTCGAGGATTTTCCCGAGGACGCAAGCCGCTCCTGGGCGCACCTCGACGATTCCCTGTCAGCTTCAGATCCACACCCCGTCGGCTTGACGCGGAGGCGGGCGCGTATACTGATTGTCGCGATGACACGCCCCCCTCGACTGGTCGGAGGCCACATGACGGCGACCCCCGTCACGATTCAGCTCGACGCGGAGCTGGAGGAGGCGGTCAAGCTGATGCAGGAGCACGGGATCCGGCATCTTCCGGTCATGGACGGAGAGGACCTCTCCGGTGTCGTGACCGATCGTGACGTTTCGTTGATCGAGTCGCGCCTGCCTGACGAGTGGTATCGAATCTGAGTGGCTGAAGCGATGACGCCCGAGCACTACACCGTGACTCCAGACTCGCCCCTCTGGGAGGTGGCCAAGCACATGGCGCGCGAGAAGTTCGGCTGCGCCGTCGTCGCGGCGGAGGATGGCAGCGTGATCGGGCTGTTTACCACCACCGACGCCCTGCGCGTGCTGGCGAATCTGGTCGAGGACAACTGAGCGGCAGCCGACCGACTGCCTACATCGGCCGCGGGGGTAGCAGGATGTGCCGACGGTGCCCGGCGACACCGGAGCTTCGTGGCGGAGCGGTGCGATGCGCGGTGATACACTTGGTGTCGTGGGTCAGCGCAACACCCTGGAGACCAACCCCTCGACGACCGTGCTCGTGGTCGGCGGACCGCAGGCGCTCGTCGACTGCACCGCGCAGGCGTCCCGCACGGTCCCCGTGGCCGAGGTCGTCTCGTGCGAGCTGCGCGATGCGCCCACCAAGGTGGCCGAGCTGTGGCCCTTCGCGATCGTCATGAGCGAGGATCTGTACGGCTTCGACGCCGCCGAGTTCGATGCGCTCGCCCGCGATGTGAGCGCGCGGCTGATCACGGTCTACGTCGAGTCGCGCACGCTGGTGCGTGACCCGGGCGACCTGGGCGAGAAGATCCTCGAGGCCTTTCGGCGACGCATGGCCTGAGCGATGTGCAAGGCGCTGCCCTGCGGCGGCTCACTCCATCTGGCGCAGGCGGTGGCGCGCGCTCTCGCTGCCGTAGCGCGCAGCCCGGCGGTAGGCGCCGCGCGCTGCCTCCTGGTCGCCGGAGAGCGCAAGGGCCTCGCCGAGCAGGGACTGATTCATGGCGCGGTTGGGCTTGCGCTTCACGAGCAAGCGCGCCCATCGCACGGCGGCCGCG
>JAPPOT010000461.1:0-327 GCA_028817855.1 Myxococcales bacterium | reverse complement strand
GGCGCGGGGATAGTGCGGCTTGAGCGCCAGCGCCTTGCGATAGGCCTCGAGCGCGCGCTGGGTTCGTCCCCACTTTCGCAGGTCGTGCCCGATGTCGATGTGCGCGTCGGCGCGGGCGCGCAGCGAGTCCTCCGCGCTCGGTGCCGTTGCGGCGGCGGGCGGCTCGGGGGACGCAGCTCGGGTGCTGTCCGCCGCGGCCGGCTCGGCGACCACGACCGGGTGCGGGTGCGGGGGCGGCTGGCGCGGATCGGCGCGGGTGACCTCGTGCAGGCTGCCGACGACCGTGCGGGCCGTCAGCGCGCGCACCTGCGGGTCGCGCGCCAGCAC
>JAPPOT010000253.1 GCA_028817855.1 Myxococcales bacterium | reverse complement strand
CGCCGCCACCGCCGCCCGAGCCCACCCCGGTGCCGGCACGCACCCGCGTGCCCCCGCCCCGCTACGCGACCCGGCTGGCGCTCGGATACGAGGGCACCGAGTTCGCCAAGTCACACTTCCAGAGCGGGCTCGCGCTCGAGGTGAGCGTGCGCGGCCCCGAGCAGTTCTACGGCGGCGTGGGGCTGACCTGGGCCACCACCGTCGAGGTCGACCAGCCGCTGAGCTTCGAGGTCTCGCGGCTGCCCGTGCGGGCGCTCGCGGGCTACCGTCATCGGCTCGATCCGGTCTGGCTGGACGGCGAGCTGGGCCTGGGCGTCGACATCCTGAGCCGGGAGACCGCCGTGGAGCAGCCCGCGGTCCCGCCCGACCTCGCATCCGTATCCCCGGAAGGGGACAGCACGCGCCTGCTCTACGTGCTGTCCCCGCGCGCCCGGGTCGAGCTGCCGGTGGTCCCTCCGATGGGCGTCCACGCGGTCGTCGGGATTGACGTATTACTGAACAATTTCAGCTACGTATCGGATTCAGGGGATGAGTTCGAGCTACTGCGGCCGCGGCGCGTGCGCGTGCTCGTGGGGGTGGGCCTGGCGTTTTATCCGTGAGACATGGAATTTGGGCTGAAAAAAGCCGACCGACCCCTCACGAAGCGTCCACTGAAATGACTGGAGATATGTACGTCGTTTCCGGCAGCGATCCGGCCCAGGCCGGTCAGTCCGATCTGGGGCTGATGAAGCTCGTGGCGGAGGGTGACGCCCACGCCCAGCGTGTGCTCGCCCACCGGCTGGCCGGGCGCGTGCAGCGGATCGCCCAGCGGCTGCTGTCCAACGCCGCCGACGCGGAGGATGCGGCCCAGCTGTCGCTGATGGAGATCCTGCGCTCCGCGGGCGGCTACCGGGACGAGTCCAGCATCGAGCGCTGGTCCGATCGCATCGCGGTACGCACCTCGCTGCGCTACGCCCGCGACCAGCGCCGCAGGCCCTGGGCCTTCGCCTCGCGCGTGGACGTGCTCGAGGTGGCCGACGCGGGCAGCGCCCACGCGGCCGATCGCACGTCGGAAGAGACGCCGCGGGCGCTGATGGACTACCTCGCCGAGCTGCCTCCGGCTCGGCGCGAAGCGCTCGTGCTCAAGCACGGGCTTGGCTACACGACGGAGGAGATCGCGGAGCTGACCGACAAGCCGGTCGGGACCGTGAAGGATCGCCTGGTGGCAGCCCGCAAGCAGGTGCGGAAGCTGATCCAGCGCGAGCTCAGACTGGGTCGTAAAGGGGATCGTGGAGATGTCTGACAGGGGAAACCAGTACCGCAGATGGGCGGAGCTGATGGATCGCAGGGCCATCGGCGAGCCGCTCTCGCCTGAGGAGCTGGAGTTCTGCGAGGCCTTCGTGGCCGAGAACCCGGTGGCGCAGCGGGAGATGGCGCTGATGGACGAGCTGGCCGACATGGACGTGTCGGCGCAGACGAGCGACACGCGCGCCCTGGTCGATGGCGCGCTGGCGCGGCTGGCGGCGGAGGTCGAGGGCGCCGAGGCGCGCGCCGAGCAGGAGACGCTGGACGCCATCCGGCGCACCGATCGCAGCCCACGCCTGCTGTGGGCTTCCGGAATCGCGGCGGCTGCGGCGGCCGCCGCGGCGACGTGGGTCATCGTCCAGCCCCAGCCCCAGGCGGTGAAGCCGGTCGAGGTTGCGGGCACCGTGGTGGAGGCGCCCGCGCCGGCGCCGCGAATCGAGCTGGTCTTCGCCTCGGGCGACGTGCGTGTGGACGGCGAGGCGAGCACCGAGACGGCGATGCTGCCCGAGGGCGCGGTGCTCGAGGTGGGCGCGCAGGGCGCGGCCTGCCTGGCGATGGACCCGGAGATCGACCTGTGCCTGCCGGCAGGCTCGCGACTGGTGCTCACGCGCACCGACAGCCCACAGCGGCGGCTCGACCTGACCGCGGGCAAGGTGGCGGTGCAGCTGGCGCCGCAGCCCGAGGGCATGAAGCTCTCGATCGTGGCCGACGGTGTGTGGAGCACCGCGATCGGGACGGCGTTCACGGTGAGCGCGCGCGGCAACGGCGACGACGAGGGCGTGCGCACGACCGTGCTGTCGGGCAAGGTCCGGGTGGGCGCCGATGGCGGGCGCAACCAGATCGTGAGCGCCCACCAGCGCGCCCGCGTGACGGCGGACTCGGCGGTGGTGAGCGCGATCAGCCGCACCGATGAGTCGCCGGAGTGGGCGCTGCTGCGGCCCGCGGCGCTGTGGGACAGCCCGGTGTCGGCGACGCTGCGCGTGACCGGCCTCCCGGTCGGTGCCGAGGTGCTGCTGGGCGAGGAGCGCATCGGGGTCTCACCCCTGTCGACGCTCGTGCCGGTGGGCAGCCACGAGCTGCACGTGCGGCTCGAGGGCGTGACGGTGCTGACCCGTGCGGTGCAGGCGCGGGCCGGTCAGACCTCGGTCTTCGACTTCACAGGCGAGACGCTCGGGGCAGCCCCCGGGCAGGCGCCCCCTGCGGCGAAGGGGGCGGAGAAGAAGGAGCGCCCGCCGGCGGCGGCCAAGAGCGCGGCCGAGATGCTGACTCAGGCGCGTGGTCTGATGCAGCAGAGCCGCTTCGAGGAAGCCGCCAAGCACTACGTGGCCCTGCGCAACGCCCACCCCGGCAGCCGCGAGGCGCGCACCGTGCTGGTGCCGCTGGCGCAGCTGCAGCTGCGGCTGGGGCGGGCGGACGCGGCGCTGGCGAGCCTGGACCGCTACCTGTCGGGCGGGCGCGGTGCGCTGGCGGAGGAGGCGCGGCACACGCGCATCCGGGCGCTGCGCTCGCTGGGGCGCGGCGGGGACGAGACGGACGCCATCCGCGAGTTCCTCGAGCTGCACCCCAAGAGCTTCCAGGCCGGCGCCCTGTCGCGGCGGCTCGAGCGCTTGAACGACTAGGAACACACCCTAGAGAACCCATCGGTCGTTGGGCTCAGGGGCAGGCAGCCGCCGGGCCGCTCAAAGGCAAATGCGGCCCCAGCCGCCCACGCCGCCGCACAGGGTACCGGGTGGACAGATGGCGTCCTCGGTGTCGGTCAGGGAGCAGTCAAGGACACAGGCGTGGCGCGTGGGGTCGCCCTCATTCGTCTTGCAACGGCCCACGGCGGTCCCGGCCGGATTGGGCGCGCAGGTCATGTCGTCGGGCCCCGTGCAGTCGCGGGAGCAGATGCCCGCATTGTTGATCTGCAGGGCGAGGCAAAAGCCTCCGCCGCAGAACTCGCCGGCAGTGCAGGAGGAATAGATGCCCTCCTCGGGCTGCTGGTAGCCCGCGCATCCGCCCGAGATGCACTCGACGGCGGCGCCCTGTGGGCAGGGGGACCAACAGCCGCCGCAGTAGTCGCGGTCGGTCATGAGATCCACGCAGCTCCCCTCGCAATCGGTCGTGCCCGGAGGACAGGTGCAGGTGCCGCCGATGCACGCGGCCCCCTCGCCCTCGCAGATCTGCCCGCACAGGCCGCAGTGCAAACTCGAGTTGCTCAGGTCGGCGCACTCCGCGCCGCACACGGTCTTCGGTGCCGGGCACACACACACGGCATCGACGCAGCTCATCTCCGCGGACGGGCAATCGGTGGCCGCGCGGCATCCGGGCACACACAGCAGGTTCAGGCACGCGTGGCTGGGGTCGCACTCGGCATCGACCCGACAGCCCAGCTGGCAGCTCGTGCCCTCGCAGATGGAGCCGGGGCCGCAGTCGGCATCCGCCCTGCACCCGGGCAGGCAGGTGGTCCCTTCACAGATGAAGCCCGGGCCGCACTGGGCGTCCTCCCGGCATCCCGCCTCACATCTGCGCTCGTCCGCGACGCAGATGCGCCCGGCGTCGCAGTGCGAGTCCATGGTGCAGCCGATCTGGCAGGAGCTCGTGCCCAGGTCGCAATAGGTCTCGAGCGGGCAGGGACAGCTGGCGGGCACGGCAACGCACTCGTTGGCAACGCACACCTCGGTGGCGGCGCAGCCGGCCGCACAGCCGCTCGGCAGCACCGGGCCGGGGGCCATGTCATTGGTCTGGCCACCCACGCCACCCGAGGGGGTAGCCGGCGGGAGCACGCTCGCGGCGGGCATGGGTTGGCAGAAGCCGTCGATGCAAGCCAGCCCCGTCGCGCACACCGCACCGTCACAGGGGCTGCCTTCGGCGCCGCCCTCGTCTCGAGTCTCTGGGCCGCAGCCGGCGACACACGCCGACCACAGCGCGGCCAGGAGCGCGCCTCGCGCACCACCCGCTCGTCCGACAATTCCTGCTTGCTTCATGTTCCGTCTCCACAACCGTGGGCCACCTGCGACGCACACGGCACCACGGGCAGCGGCCCTCCCGGTGCACACAGCCCCGCGTTGGCCGCGTGCACAAAGACGTATCGCCCCGGCATCAGCGTGGCGCCGTAGTCGGCGAGACGATCCGTGCCCAGCGGGAGCAACACACCAGCGCTCCCATCGTCGCCGACGCGCTCGATGCTGATCGAGCCCCGGTCGAGCGGCTCGACGGGAAGCGGCGCACCGAGCAGCGTCACGCTCCCCGTGATCCGGACCGCGGGGACGTCCACGTCGAGCACACCCGACTCGACCAGGGCAACCGGCGGCACCAGGACCCCTCCGATGCAGGGCAGCGGAGGAAGGGGCTGCGCCGGCTCGCAGGCGCTGGCGTTGGCGGCGAGCGAGACGCTGTAGGTACCCGGCCAGAGGCTGAGCGCGTAGGTCCGGGGCCCCGACACACCGAGCGACACGCTCACCGCGCCCGCCCCCACGTCCTCTGCGGCGAACGTGAGCGCACCGCGATCCTGAACCGCGTCCGGGAGCGGCGCGCCCCACTGGGTCACCGCCCCCGAGACCTCGATGCGCTGCAGGTCACCATCAAACACCCCATCCGTGTGCAGCGGCAGGGCCTCGGCGAGGGTGCCACCGGTGCACGGGAGCGGCGCAGGTGCCACGGCGTCGCACAGCACCGGATTGGCCACGTAGTCGACGCGGTAGTCCCCGGCCATCACGCGCAGGCCGTAGCTCACCGGACCCGCGAGCGCGAAACCCGAGGCGCTGCCGGACCCACCGGCGGTATTCGTAAACAGCAGGCTCCCCCGGTCCCCGTCGGCGTCTGGAAGCGGTTGCCCATGCAGGGTCACCGCGCCCGAGACGCCGACCGCTGGCACGTCCACATCGAGCACGCCGTCCATCTGCAGCTGCACCCCGGAAACGAGCGTGCCGCCGACGCACGGCACGGTGGGCAACGGGTCGACACCACAAAGCTCTCCGTTGGCCGCGAAGGCGACGGCGTAGGTGCCCGGCATTAGGGTCATGGAGAAGGCGACGGGACCGCCCGTTCCGAAACTCCTGGTGGAGGCTCCGGCCGCGGCGGCGTCGGTGCCTCCATCCCCCTCGGATCCGTCGGCCCCAGCGGCCAGGAAGGTGAGGCTGCCGCGATCGAGGAGCTCGTTCGGCATCGGAGCGCCATTCACGGTCACCGCACCGGACACGCGCACCGCAGGTACGTCGAGGTCGAGCACGCCGTCCATCCGCACCTCGGCACCCGCGAGCAA
This sequence comes from Myxococcales bacterium, assembly GCA_028817855.1. GTDB lineage: Bacteria > Myxococcota_A > Polyangia > Polyangiales > JAFGIB01 > JAOUOP01. The sequence goes on along the minus strand of JAPPOT010000253.1, from coordinate 3,158 downwards.
CGTCCCGGAGTTGCAGGGCGCCGCGGGAGGCGTGTCCTCGTGGCAGGCCGCCGGGTTGCCCACGAACGAAACGTCGTAGGTGCCGGGGACGAGCCGGATGGCGTAGTCGGTGGGGCCGGCGCTCCCGAGCGGGAGCGCGAGCAGCCCACCGTCGTCCTCGACCGCCTGGAACGCGAGTTGTCCTCGCTCGGTCGCCTGATCGGGATACGTGGCGCCGTTCAGGGTCACACTGCCGGAGAGCTGGACGACCGGAACATCCACATCGAGCACACCGTCCTCGCGCAACTCGACCGCCCGCATCAAGGTCGCGGTGCCGCATGGCATCGCCGATGGCGTGGGCCCGCCACAGGACCCGGGAACGGCGATGTATTGCACGTCGTAGGTACCCGAGGGCACGCGGGCCGCGTAGCTGCCCGCGCCGCTGGTCCCGAGCTCGATCGTGAGCTCACCGCCGGCCCCGATTGCGACAAAGCGGATCTGCCCCCGACCCGAGGGCTCGTCCGGCAGGGGGAGCCCGGCCAGGGTGACGGCGCCCGAGATCGAGACCGCAGCCAGATCGAGGTCGAGAACTCCGTCCTGCTCGAGCAATGTCCCCTCGCATTGCCCGGCAGGCGCGCCTCCGTTGTCAGGCGGTTCAGGATCTCCAGGCCCCGGGTCTCCCGAAGGGGAGTCCTGGGGAGGTCCCACGCTGCCCGCAACCGGCACCTGCGGATCCGCCGCGGCATCCCCATCCTGTTGCGACGAGTCGCCGCAACCAAGCACCCAAATCACGGCGAGCCGAGTTGACCAGGCGATTGCGCGCCGTCCGTGCTCCCCCAAACACATGCGAGCAGCGTACCACGACGAGGACTTCGAGTGGACCTGCGGACCGCGGCTCGGCGACGCTGTGCCAGCCTGTGCCAGGCGGCGGCGCGAGCCCGCCCGACTGCCAGTGCCGATGCGAGCCGAACCCCGGGGTGTGATGGATCGCGTCGAGGAACCGCACATCGACGGCCGCTCGCGCCCCGTCGCGGCCGGACTCGGGCGCTTGAACGACCAGTCAACAGCGGTAGGGTGTGGGGATGGTCGTCCGCAGCGGAAGCCCACGCTGGAGCACGCTTGCAGCCCTGTGCACCGCGCTGACCTGCGGCGGCTGCGAGGACGACTCGGACGTGGTCGCCACGGTCGAGGCGCTGCGCGATGGCGGCGCCCCGGATCTGGGCGTCGCCGGCCAGCAGGCGATGGACATGGCGCCGCCACCCGCTGGCGACATGTGCGATCCCGATTGGGCGCTCTACACGCTCGCGCGCGTCGCAATCGACTGCGAGGTGCCCGCGGATTCGCTCGCCACACAGATCCTCGCGACCATCGCCGGCATCGTGCTCGGAGCCAACCGGCCCGCGGAAGGCGGCGAGGCCCGCGCACCGGACGCCTGCGACTTCGCGCTGCCGCTGCTCTACTACGCCGACGACCCGGCCAACCCGACGAAGTACATCCTGTGCCCGAGCTATTGCGAGGGGCTGCGGGAGCACATAAGGAATCACGGCCCACCCCCCGAATGCCTGTGAAATCGGTCGAGGTTCGCCCAGGAGCGGCTTGCCTCCTCGAGAGAATGCTCGACGTGGCGCTGACACGCCTCCGCTTTTCTCTGTAGGGGCGCTCGCTCCTGAACGAACCTCGACCGACTTCAGGGCGCGCTTGTGGGTGGTGGGCTTGGGCGCCGTCGCTCAACGTGCGGCCTCACGGAGAGCACATCAGCGGGGCGGTGCAGGTGCCGGCTTCGCAGATTTCGCTGTAGCACTCTTCGTCGGTCTCGCAGGACTCGTCGTTGTGCTTGCGTAGGACGCAGATGTCGTTGACGCAGCGGTGCTCGTCGGCGCAGGCGGCGGCGCGGGTGAGGCACGGCATTCCGTCGGTGGGGCGGTCGCGGCAGACGCCCTCGGTGCCCGGGGTGTCGGCGTCGCAGTACTGGTGGAAGGGGCACTGGTTGGGATCGGCGCGCTTGCAAGCCTCGCCCTCGGCGACCATCGGCGCGCACACGCCCTCGGCGCCGACTCCCGTGCTCTCGCACACCAGCCCGGTCTCGCACAGCGCCACGTCGAGCTCGCAGTCGTCGCCGTCCTCCAGGAAGTAGATCGTGTCGAGGGTCTCGCAGGTGGTCTCGATGCCATCGTCGAGGCAGATCAGGCCCGGGCGGCAGCCGCCCACGCCCGAGCCGCAGGGATCGGCCAGCTCGCCGAGCGCCTCGCAGCTGCCCACGCCATCTGCGCTGGTGCCGGAGCAGATCAGGCCGTCCTCGCACTGACCGTCGTCGTCACTGGTGCAGGTCTCGCCCGCGCCCACCAGGGGCGAACAGAAGGCCGGACACGTCGGGGTCTCGCCCTTGTCGCAGAAGGCGTCGCCGCCGCAGTCCTCGTTGATCGCGCACTCGCCGTCGAGCGCCACGTTGCCGATCAGGGCGAGCTGGCAGCTCACCGGCAAGCGCGCGCTCTCCACCTGGCAGCCCAGGCTCACGACGTCGGACAGGCAGGTGTCGACCTGCTCGCGCACGAACGTGACGCGGCCGGCGGCTACCGAGTCGGACAAAAACGCCAGGTCGCCGTTCTGCAGCTCGCCGGTGCGCAGGTTGCGACAGTCGCGGCCGCGGAAGGCGTCGGCCAGAAGCTCCGGCCCCATGCAGTCCTCGAGCGCGGTGCAGACGGCGTCGGCCAGGAGCGACGGCCACGTCTGTGGCGAGATCGGATCGGGATCGGTATCTCCGTCGCCGTCTCCCGGCTCGATGCCGCCATCGTCGTCGTCCATCGGCTCGGTCACGGCCGCGTCGACGCCTGCGTCGTCCAGGGGCTCGGGCGGGTCGTCGCCCGGCGACTCGTCCACGAAGGCGCCGGCGTCGTCATCGTCGAAGAGGCCGCCATCGAAGTCGCCATCGCCCACCTCGCAGGCGAGCAGCAGCAGCCCGAGGGCGAGCCAAAGCAAGTTGTGTCGTGCCATCACAAAACCAACCTTCCCGCCCGCGCGCGGCGGCGGGATCCATGGGACGTGCGAGGCGCCTGCGGGATTCACGCCTCGTATGGGCCATGATACTGGCGCCCGCTTGCCCCGGCCACCGTTCTTCTCGATAGTCTGCGCTCGCCTGCAGACCCGGGAGACGAGCCCTTGCAACGCGCACTGTCGCTACT
>JAPPOT010000482.1:5645-30565 GCA_028817855.1 Myxococcales bacterium | reverse complement strand
GCTCGGGGACGGCCTCAAATAGGACGAAGGTGCCCCGCGCTGATCCGCTCCTTGGCGCGCAGGGGCTTGGCGATGCGGGCGTCGCACGCGTCGGCGATGAGCTGAAACAGAATGTCGGCCTCGGGAGAAACGTCGCCCTGATCGGTGACCCACTCGAAGCGCAGGATCGCATGCTCCCCGAGGGCAGGCAGAGGGTACTCGGCGCTGACGATGTGCTCGCCCGAGTAGGGGCTGGAACGCTCCCCGCCTCGCCGCCAGACGAACGCCGGCAACGGGTCCTGCTCGGGACCCGCCAGGCGCACCGCGGCCAGGTCGACTGTCTCGGCAAAGTCGACCAGCAGCTGCTTCAACTCGGCGATCTCGGCCGCCGCCGCGAGCTTGTGGATGGCGGTCGGCACGCGCTCGCGCAGGCGCTCGACTACCGCCGGCCGCATGCGCTCGCCCCGGCGCCAGCGCCGCATGGCGGTCTGGAAGTTGCCGAGTGCACGCACCACGCCGATGACCGCCACGCTGAGCACCACCAGGGCGCCGCCCACCTGCCAGTTGCGGCCCATCGAGACCAGAATCGCGCCGGCGGTGAAGAGGATCGACAGCCCGTAGAGGATCAGCACCGCCCGGCGGTGGTTGATGCCCATGCCGAGCAGCTGGTGGTGAATGTGGCCGCGATCCGGCGAGAAGATCGGCCTGCGCTCGAGGAAGCGCCGGACCATGGCGAAGAGCGTGTCCATGATCGGCAGCCCGAGAGCGACCAGAGGCACCAGGATCGCCACCGTGGTCGAGCTCTTGACGGAGCTGCCCAGAATCCCGGTGGTCGCGAGGACGAAGCCGAGGAACATGCTCCCCGAGTCGCCCATGAAGATGCTGGCCGGATTGAAATTGTAGAGCAGGAAGCCGAGCACGGCGCCGCCGAGACTGGCGGAGAGTAGCATCACGAGCGGGTCGCCATTGATGGCGCCAACGACGAAGTTGGTCACACAGGCGAAGAAGGTCACGCCGCCTGCGAGCCCATCCAGGCCATCGATCAGGTTGATCGCATTGACGATCGCCACGATCCACAGGGCGGTGACGGGGAAGGCGAAGATGCCCATGTCGAGATGCCCCATGAAGGGCAGGGCGATCGCCTCGATGCGATAGCCGCAGAGAAACGCCAGCGCGGCGGCGGCGATCTGGATCCAGAGCTTATGGACGGCGCGCACCCCGCGCACATCGTCAAAGACACCGAGGCTGGCCACCACCAAGCCGCCCGCGGTCAGCCCGACGATGCGCAGGGGCTCGGCGAAGAACTGCCGCGCCACCTCGGTCTCGATCCCGAAGAGGGCGAGCAGGGGTGCGAAGAACGCCACGACAAGTGCGATGCCGCCCAGGCGCGGGATCACGCGCGCGTTCACCCTGCGCTCGCCCGGCGCGTCCACCGCACCCACATCGATCGCGAAACGCCGCACGATCGGCGTCACGGTGACGACGACGGCCAGGGCGATGGAGAAAGCTAGGATGGCGCTGATCACGCGGTCTTCTCGTCAAGCGCAAGCAGGTGAGGTCAGGACTCGGCGGCGGGGGCTTCGCGCTGCCGCTCCTCGTCGTCAGCCGTGTAGTATCCCTCGTGGTGGTAGTAGTAGTAGGTGCCGTACCCGTAGTGGCGGGCGGAGAGATCCACGTCGTTGAGCACGCCACCGGTGATGTGGGCGCCCACGTCACGCAGCTGGCGCAGGGCCGAGCGTAGGGCCTCGCGCGTCGTCTTCTGGCCATGGATCACGAGCAGCACCCCGTCGACCTGGGGCGCGATGACCGCCGCATCGGTGACGGCGCCCAGCGGCGGACTGTCGAAGATCACCTGGTCGTAGCGACGGCTGAGCTCGTGCACCAGATCGCGAAACTGGGACGTGTGAAGCAGCTCCGAAGGGTTGGGCGGAATGGGCCCCGATGCGACCACATCGAGGCCAGGCACGTCGGTGCGCTGAATCGCCTGCTCCACTTCGTGCTCACCGACCAGCACCGTCGTGACCCCCACGGCATTGGAGCGGCCAAGTGCCTTGTGGATGCGCGGCTTTCGCAGATCCGTATCGACGATCAGCACGCGCTTGCCGCTCTGCGCGAGCGAGATGGCCAGGCTCAGCGAGACGGTGGTCTTGCCCTCGCGCGGGCTGGCGCTGGTGGTGACCAAGGCGCGCTGCGGGTGATCGGCCGCCATGAAGGTGAGGTTGGTACGCACGGTGCGGCAGCACTCGGCGACCGAGGACTTCGGGTGCGTGTGCACGATCAGGTCGCGGTTGGTGACCACCTCGGGCGCGTTGCGCCGGCGCTTGCGACCGTAGCCGCCGCTGCCCGCGGGAACGCCCTCCTCGATCCTCGGCATGAGCCCGAGCATGGTGATGCCGAGCGCCTCCGCGTCTTCGACCGTGCGGATCACGCGATCGAGCAGCGACAGCAGCAGGGCGATGGCAACACCGAACAGCATGCCGATGACGCCACCGACCATCAGGTTGCGCCGGTAGCTGGGGTAGACGGAGAAGCTGGGCGTCAGGGCCGGATCGACGATGCGCGCGAACGAGACCTTCAGCGCGTTGGTCAGGTCGGTCTCTGCCGTGCGTTCCAGGAGCGTGCCGTAGAGGCGCGCGGCGTTGTCGCGCTCGCGCTGCAACCGGCGGTGCGTGATCTCCTGCAGGTTCAAGGCGAGCCCGGCGCTGTTGGCGCGATCGAGGCTGGCGCGCAGACCGGTCTCCACCGTCTTGACCTCGCGTAGCTCGGACTTGGCGGCGTCGATCAGGGCATCGATCTCGCGCTGGAGCTGTTCGCGCAAGCGCAGGATGTTCTTGTCCGTCGCGACGATGTCCGGGTGCGCATCCCCGTACTTCAGTCCGAGCTTCTCGCGCTCGCGCTTCTTGCCCAGATAGTCGGTCCGCAGGACGTCCACAGTCTTGCTGGCCGCGACCACGCGGTAGCTCAGATTCGCGGGGTCGGCGTCGATCGCGGCCTCGAGCTCCTTGAGGTAGGCGGCGACCCCCAGCCTCTGAATGCGCGTCTCGGTGAGCTGTGAACTGTACTTCTGGATCTCGTTGGAGACGAGCTTCTGCTGCTCGTCGAAGGGCATCGAGAGGCTGGCCTCCTCCTCCACGAACTCGTGCAGCTTCAGCTCGCTGCTCTCGAGCTGTCCCTTGACCGAGTCGAGCTGCTGACCGAGCCACTCCAGCGCGTTGGCGGAGGAACCCATGCGGTCCTCGAGTGTCTTCTCGATGAAAGCCTCCGCCACGGTGTTCGCCAACAGCCGCGCCCGCTGGGGGTCACGGTCGCGCACGTTGACGTGCACCAGGCGTGTGTTGCGATCCTGGCTCACGCTGATCTTGCCCTGCAGAATCTGGGCGGCGAGGATCGGAGACATCCCCTTCCATCCCTTCTGATTTTCCTTGGGCACTCCCGCAAAGCCTGGGTCCTGGTGCAGGCCAAGCTTGGCGACGACGCGCTCAGCCACCGCTCGGCTGCGGATGATCTGGTTTTGGGTCGCGAACAGCTCGCGGCTGGCCCAGTAGTGGTAGGGCAGCGTGACGTCCTCGATGTCGCGCCCCCAGGGGCGCACCGGGTTGGGGTCGTACTCGATCGTGCAGTGCGCCTCGTAGATGCGAGTCAGACGCTGCGTGTGGAAGTAGGAGACGCCGACCGCGAGGGCGGTGACTGCAGCGATCAGCCACCGGTGCTTGTCCAGCATCCGAAGGTAGCGCCAGAGATCGAAGCCCTCGTCCTCCGGGGGAGGCGGCGCCGCGGGCGGCACTGTGGATGCGGAGATCACGCGATCAGCCTGGGCGAGACTTGGGGTCCCCAAAAGCGGGATCCGCGCACGAGCGCTAATCTCGCCGCTTTCCTTCAGTATTCAACGTCTTATCCCCCAGGGGCAACTCCCCCACAACGGCGCATTGCGGCCGGCCCCCGGGAGCTCTCCGGCACAGCTCTCGGCGAGCCCACCGGGCATGGTGGGGCTCCCCCGCCGCTTCCGCCACGATCGCCATGGTCTTCAGATCTTTGATATCACTACTGATACCGTACGCCTCCCGAAGCGACTGGAGGGCTCGACCCGGATCGCCGAGGTCCGGCAGCAGCTGCGCCTCCAGCCTCAAGACGACGAGGCGACGGGCGGGCGCGTTGCCGCAGAGGGCCCGAAGCTGGGCGAAGACCCGGCGAGTGGCCGCGGCGTCGCCCACCCGGGCGTGGGTCCGGGCCTCCAGCTGTCGCATTCGAAAGGCGTCGCCGCCGGCGACGATCGCGATCGGCAGCAACTTGAGCAGCTCCTGATCGCGCCCGCCGGCGTGCAGGGCCTCTACCGCCAGGTCGAGGGCGCGTGCATGGCCTGGGTAGGCCTTCATGACCGCTTCGGCCTCACGAAAGGCAGCCTCGGCGTCGCCGCTGCTCAACAGCCGGCGTGCTTGTCGCAACCGGGGCCCTGGCAGCTCCGGATGGTCCCTTCGCAGCTGGGCATCAATGGCGATTCCCTCGGCGCTCTCATACCCGAGACACCTGGCGCTGCGCTCGAGCACCACCGGGCGACTGGGGCCGCGCGGCACGATCTTCGCGACGGCATCGCGCTTGATCCTGAGGATCTTGCACAGCAACTGGGAGGTGACATTGGGGTCGCGTGCGACCGCCTCGCGCAGCTCCAGCAATGCCTGATCCGTGCGCCCGGCGCGCCACAGCCAGTGGACCGCCAACTCGTGCGGCCCCGACCAGTTGGGCGCGAGCTGCATCGCGCGGTTGATCCAGCGCCCCGCGCGCGGATCACCGCGCTGCAACGCCGCGTTGGCCGCGTAGAGCACCAGCGTCGGCTCGCCCGGGTGGGCGAGCAGCGCGGGAACCGCCAGCTCCCCCACACGGACGTGGTCTCCGGCCTCCAACGCAGCCCGCAGCGCAGCCTGCTGGTAGGGTCGGTGGTCCGTGAGTGAAGCCGGCGCGAGCGCCAGGAGCAGCGCACCCGCCACCGCGGTCCCGAGCGGTAGCGCACGGGCCAGCCGAGCCGAACCGCGCGGCCGCGAGCGCTGCGAGACGACGACCCCCGCGAGCAGCACGCTCGCGAGCAGTGCTACTCCGAGCAGCTCCAGGCCCAGGTCGAGCATGTTCTGGGCGATCAACGCCAGGAGCCCGGCCAGTGCGCCGGCGCGGGAGGCGCTTCGCGCCCGGCGCAGGGCGGCCAGCAGGGCGGCCCCGAGCAGGGCGGCGATCGCGATCGCCACGGGGATGCCCCATTCGACCGCCCACTGCACGAGCACGTTCTCGGCATGCTCGTAGCGGGTGCGCGCACTCGACGACGCGACGAAGGCAGACGCAAAGGCACCGCGCCCGACACCCATGAGGGGCCCGTCCACGGCAGCTGATCCCGAGCGTACGATCAGGCGCAGTTTGTCGATCCCGCCCTTCTCGAACTCGCGCGCAACGGGCTCGTAGGCGCCGTAGACCGCAAGCGCGAGCGCGAACGTGGTGACGAGCGCGGCACCGTAGCGCCGCAGCGCCCGGTTCACGAGTGGGCCCTCGCGGCTGGTGCGCGGACCACGCCGCGTGCGCAGGCGGTGCAGCTCGAGCGCCCCGTAGGCAAGCCCGCCGACCAGCAGCGCGCCGACCGCACCGCGGGAGCGGGTCAGAAGCGCGATCGTGACGAGCAACGCGGCCGCCGCGATCGCGAGCGCGCGCAGCCAGCGCCGCTCTGTGGAGGTCGCGAGGCCGAGCAGCAGCGGTGTGCCCAGGGCCATGACCCCACCGAGGGTGTTGGGGTTCACGATCGGCGCCACGAAGTGGAAGCCGCGGACGTCGACCGGCGCGTAGACGCCGTAGACGCGCTCGGCCCCGACCAGCGCGTGAAGCGCCGCGGTCGCCCCGAGTGCGACGGTGGACAGCGCCACGAGCCAGAGCACGGTGCGCCGCCCTCCACGACCGATCAGCAGGGCCGCGCTCACGAAGGTCGCGACGATGGCGATGCCCTTGATCAGCTCCTCGCGGGTCGCGGCCGGGTCCAGGCTGGCCCTGCACAGCGTCGGCGGCTCGAGCTCCAGGAGCGCGTGGGTGAGGCGCAGATTCTCTGCGGCCGCGGGCAGCAGGGCGGCGATCCAGCCGCAGGGCAGCGGCAGGGTCTGGAGGCCGGTCCACAGGAGCCCCAGAAGCAGTCCGGCGACCACCGCGGGCGCGGGCAGAGCGCGTGGCCTCAGGGCATGAAGGGTCGAGGCGAGCGCACACAGGGCGCCCGCGGCGAGGGCCACCATGCCCCACGGGTAGACGCCGCCCAACAGCAGGGGCGCGGCGATCAGCACCGCGCCCAGGAGCCACGGCGGAAGCTGGCGCTCGAGGCCGCGGAACGGAGCGCTTCGGCGCCCCTGCGGGTCTGTTCGCCGTCCGCTCACGGCGCCATGGTACACAGTGGCCGTGCCGGGCAACAGGCGCCGATCCAGCGCGACCAGGGCAGGGCGGCGGCGCCTCCTGCTAGGCGCGGACACGCTCGCGCGCACTGGCAGCGGGATCGGTCGGGTCGCGCGGCTGATGGCGCGCGTGCTGTCGGACGAGGCACGCGACGGCAACCTCGAGGGGCGCGCGCTGACCTTGGCCGGCGGCGCCGACGGGCCAATCCCGTGCCGCAGCGCGCACGGCAATCAGGCAGCCTTCGCGATCGCTTCGCAGGGCCTGTCTGCGGTCACCGACGCCTTCCTCTTCGACTGCGCCGGGATCGCGCGAGCGCGACCTCGCATCCCCGGCCTGCGCCGGCCCTTTCTCAGCTGGTTGCATGGCATTGAGGTCTGGGAGGGCGCGCGGGCCGACCACCTGGGCGCGCTGCGCGCGGCCCGCGTGCTGCTCGCCAACTCGCACCACACCCTGGAGCGCGCGAGGGACCTTCACGCTGGGTTCGAGCACGCACGGGTCTGCTGGCTCGGCACCGAGGAAGACACGGTGCCCGCGGTGGTCGACCGTGAACGCCCACCGACGGTGATGATCCTCGGCCGGATGGATGCACGGGAAGCCTACAAGGGCCACCGCGAGTTGATCGGAGCGTGGCCACGGATCGTGCAGGCCGTGCCAAACGCGCGCCTCGTGATCGCCGGCGAGGGCAGTGACGGCCCGGCCTTGCAGCAGCTCGCGGAGACCTCGGGCGCGGCCGCGCACATCGAGTTCACCGGCTTCGTGCCAGACGACGCGATCGACGCGGTGTGGAGCCGCGCAACCGCTTTCGCCATGCCGAGCCGGGGCGAGGGCTTTGGCCTGACCTACGTGGAGGCCATGCGGCGCGGGCTGCCGGTAGTCGCCTCCATCCACGATGCCGCCCAGGAGATCAACCTGGAGGGTGAGACCGGCTTCAACGTGAGCCTGGATGAACCAGGGGCGCTGACGGACCGGCTCGTCGCGCTGCTGCGCGATCAGGACTTGGCCCACAAGCTCGGGGCCGCGGGTCGCGCCCGCTGGCGGGCCCACTTCCGCTACAGCGCCTTCCGGGAGCGCTTCCGTCCGCACCTCGCCCGTCTGGTCGCCTAGAGCCGATCTGCACTCTAGGGGTATCATCCACAGCATGCCGGCCGCCCGCGCTCAGCAGCCCCGTCGCGCGTCCCTGGCGGTGCCCACCTTCGCGGTGGGGATCCCGCTCTTGCTGCTCAGCCTCGGAACCGCCAATCCCGGGCACACTGCGGCCGCGATCGCGAGCGCGATGTGCGTGGCGCTGTTGCTGTGGCGACCGGGCGAGCCGCCGGTACTGCTCTTCGTCGCCGGCATGCAGTGGCTGCAGGGCGCGGTCGAGGTCTTCCACGCGGACGTCCTCGGCGAGCCGCTCTACGCCATGAGCGAGACCCGCGGATTGGAAGACGCGACGCTGCTCACGCTGATCTGGGTCGCGGTCTTCGCGCTCGGCCTGCGCTTGGCGCTGATTGGACGCGCACCGGTCCCCCTGGCCGAGGTGCCCCTGGGCGCGATCAGCCCACGCCTGGCGTTCCGGATCTACCTCGCGTGGACGGCCGCGCTGGTGGTGCTCGAGCGCGTGCCGGTCGGCGGATTGCGGCAAGCACTGGTGGCGGCGACGGACTTTCGCTGGGCGATCGTCTTCGCGCTCTTCTGGATGGTGCTCCGACAGCGCCAGAACTGGCACCTGCTCGGGCTCGTCTTCGTGGCAGAGGTGGCCACCGGCTTCCTCTCCTTCTTCTCCGATTTCAAGACGCCGGTCTACCTGCTGGCGATTGCAGCGTTGGCGGCCGACTACCGCCTACGGGCACGCCAGGCGCTGGGCTTCGCCCTGGTGGGCGTCTTCGCGCTCTACCTCGGGACCCTGTGGTCCGCGATCAAGATGGACTACCGGGACACCCTCAACGAGGGCACGGGAAAGCAGGTCACGACCATCAGTCGCGGAGAGCAGGTACGCGCTTTGCTCGACCTGCTCGGCACCGTCGACGCCGAGGTGCTCGAAGTCGGGCTGGACAACTTCGTCGAGCGCTTCGCCTACGTCGAGCAGTTCGCGCGCGTGTTGGACTACGTGCCAGCCATGGTCGGGCACGCCGACGGAGAGCTGCACGCGGCCGCGCTGCGCCACGTGCTGATGCCCCGGCTCTTCTTCCCGAACAAGCCGGCACTGGTGTCCGACACGGAGATGGCCGAGCGCTACACGGGCCACATGCTGGTGTACGAGGGCAGGGCCACGTCGATCTCCGTAGGCACGCCCGCCGATGGTTACATCGACTACGGATACTCCGGCATGCACCTGTCCGCGCTACTGCTCGGGCTCCTGGTCGGACTCTCCTATCGCTTCGTGCTCACGCTCAAGGGACAGCATCAGGCGCTGGCATCGAGCCTGGCGGTGGCGCTGGTGCTACCGCTCTCCACCGTGGAGCTGACCGTGGTGAAGCTGGTCGGTGGCATGCTCACGCGGGTGATTCTGGTCGTGCTGCTGTGGAAGTTCGCGATCCCGATGGCGCTCTCACTGCTGGCGAGCCGGCGACGCCACCAGGAGGCGAAGCCGTCCAGCGCGCGCTAGCCGCCCCGGCGCAGCACCGTCGCACCGAGCGCGAGCACGTCCATCCTCGTGCGCAGGAAGCAGTCCAGGGCCTCGACGGGTCGACAGACCACCGGTTCGTTCTCATTGAACGACGTATTGAGCAGCATCGGCACGCCTGTGCGTGTCTCGAATGCGCGGATCAGCGCGTGGTAACGCGGATTGTGCTGTGCCGAGACAGTCTGCAAGCGACCCGAGCCGTCCACGTGGGTGATAGCGGGTACCGAGGCGCGGCGCTGCTCCCGCACCTGGAAAACCTTCATCATGAAGGGCACCGCTTCGTCCTGCTCGAACCAGGCGCTGGCCTCCTCCTCGAGCACGGACGGCGCGAAAGGACGGAAGGACTCGCGTCGCTTGATCTTGGCGTTCAAGAGATCCTTCACGTCGGCGCGGCGCGGGTCGGCGAGAATCGAGCGATTGCCGAGGGCCCGCGGCCCCCACTCCAATCGCCCCTGAAACCAGCCCACGACAGCGCCATCCGCGAGCGCCTCGGCCACATTCGCACAGAGCGCCGTGTCATCGCCGTGCTGCATGAGCTCGACGCCCGCCGCTTCGAGCTCGGCTGCGCGCGCCGACAGCAGCGTGTGGATCTCCTCGTCGCTGGCGGCCGGCCCCCAGTAGGCGTGGGGCATCTGGTCGCGCGCCGGCGCCTCACCCTGCGCGTGGGCCACCGTGAATGCGGCGCCGATCGCACCGCCCGCGTCGCCGGCCGCCGACTGCACATAGACCCGCTCGAAGGGGGTGCGCAGCCGGATCTTGCCGTTGGCCACCGAGTTCATCCCGCAGCCCCCCGCCACGCACAGAGCCGGCTCGCGATAGCGCGCGTGGAGCGATTCCAGCAACGCGAAGAGGGCCTCCTCGTACATCGCCTGTACGGAGCGCGCCAGGTCCCGGTGGCGGTCCTCGAGCGGCGCATCGGGCGCGCGCGCCGGACCCAGAAGCTCCTCGAGCGCCCCGGAGTAGAGCGTGCCCACGCGCGGGATGCCGTCGGACCACTCGTAGTCGATGCGCTCGCGATGATGGCGGAAGCAGTCGAGCTCGAGCTGGAAGGAGCCGTCGGGCTGGACGCGCACCACGCGGCGCAGGGCATCGAGCTGGGTCGGCTTCCCGTATGGCGCCAGGCCCATCACCTTGTACTCGTCGCCGTAGTGGGGGAATCCCAGGTACTGGGTGAGGGCCTGGTAGAAGATGCCGAGGGAGTGGGGAAAGTGGATGCGCTCGTCCACCGCCAGCGAGCCGCCGCGGCCCACACCCCAGGCCGCGCTCGCGAAGTCGCCGAAGCCATCGACGGACACGGCGACCGCGGCATCGAAGGGGGAGACGTGGAAGGCCGAGGCGAGGTGGGCCAGGTGGTGCTCGACACCGTGGAGCTGGCCGCAGAAGCTACTACCCGGAAAGGCCTGCGCCAGCTGGCTGGCCGCCGAGGTGCGCTCCCGGGCATTGCGGAGGCGGTCGAGAACCAGGCGCAGCTCGGGGCGCTTGCGCACGGCGAATCCGAGCTTGCGCAGCAGGTTGGCGCGCGGGTCGCTGTTGATCGCCAGGTGGTCCACGTCCTCCACGCGCAGGCCGGCCTCGGACAGGCAGTAGGCGATCGCCTCGGACGGGAACCCCGCCCAGTGTTTGATGCGGCGAAAGCGCTCCTCCTCCGCAGCCGCGACCAGCTTGCCGTCCACCAGCACGCACGCGGCCGAGTCGGCGTGGTACGCGTTGAGGCCAACGACGACGCTCACACCATGCCCCCCGCCCGCGCGTCGTGGGCAGCGAGGGCGGCCCGGTAGACCGCCTCGTAGTCGGCAGCGATCACGTCGGCGCCGAAGCGCCGCTCGGCGGAGGCGCGACACGTAGCACGTGAGATCTCCGGAATGCGCGCGACCGCGCGCACCATCGCCTCCACGTCTTCGCAGACGAAGCCGGTCCGGCCATGCTCGACCACCTCCGGCACGCTGCCGCGCCGAAAGCCCAACACCGGGGTGCCGCAGGCGAGTGCTTCTGCCATGACGATGCCGAAAGGCTCCTCCCAGTCGATCGGCATCAGCAGGGCGGCGGCCTCACCCAGCAGCGCGTTCTTGCGCGCGTCGTCCACCGGGCCGACGTAGTCCACGTGGGGGGCCGCGTCCCGCACCAGCGCTTGCGCCCACTCCACGTCGGGGCCGTGCTCGGGCAGGTTGCCGGCGAGCACGAGGCGGCGGCCGGTGCGGCGCGCGACCTCGATCGCGTGTTGCGGCCCCTTGATGCGCTCGACGCGGCCGAGAAACATCAGCGGTGCGTTGTCCGACACCTCTCGGAAGTCGTACTTTTCGAGCTCCACGTTGTTGTAGACCACGTGCCAGCGCCCGACCACGTCACCACTGGCGGCGCAGCTGCCGCTGCATGCCGTGAGCTGGAGCCTGCCGCGGGACAGCAGGTGGCCGAGCCAGACACTGCGCGGGGTGATGCGCCGCTCGTAGGTCTGGACAGTCGCGATGTCGCGCGGCAGCAGCGGGGCCAGGTACGCCAGCCTCGCAAAGCTGTGAACCACCAGCTCCTCCCGGCACTCGCCGGCCAGCCGAGCGAGCAGCGCGCGCGCGTTGGCCAGCGTGGCTGCGCTCGACCCCGAGCTGTGCCCAGGCCAAGCCACGCGCTCGCAGGGCACGGTCGAGTCCGGGTGGGCGAAGACCGTCACCCGGTGGCCCCGCCGATCTAGCGCCCGGGCCAGCAGATCCACGACGCGCTCGATGCCGCCGTAGAGTCTGGGCGGAACCGGGATCTCGGGATCGACCAGGAGCCAGACGCGCATGGGGGCGCCGATGAGAACACCGCCGCTTCCCCCAGGTCAAATGGAGTAGGATCCGCGCGTGAGCGGCGGCACGCGTTTGGCGATCGTGGACAGCCACCCGATCCAGTACCACGTGCCCTGGATCCGGGGCCTGGCGCAGGCCTGCGACCTCACCGTCTTCTACGCCCACCAGCCGAGCACCAAAGACCAGGCGGCCGCGGGCTATGGCGTGGGGTTCGAGTGGGATGTAGACCTGCTCAGCGGGTACCGTAGTGTGATGCTCGAGAATGTGGCGCGTGAGCCCAACGTCTTCGAGCTCGGCGGCTGCGACACGCCGGAGATCGACACGCGCCTGCGGCGCGGGCGTTTCGACACGGTGATCGTGACGGGCTGGTACCTGAAGAGCTACTGGCAGGCGATCCTGTGCTGCCGTCGGCAGGGCATCCCGCTGCTCGTGCGCGGAGACTCGCACCTGGAGACCCCGCGGGGTCTGGCCAAGCGGCTCGGCAAGGAGCTGGTCTATCCGCGCATGCTGCGCCTGTTCGATGCCTTCCTGTGCGTCGGTTGGCGCAACCGCGAGTACCTGCAGCACTACGGGGTGCCGGAGGAACGCATCTTCGACGCGCCGCACTTCGTGGACAATGCCTTCTTCCGGGAGCGTTCACACCTGACCTCAGACGAGCGTCAGGCGCAGCGCAGCGAATGGGGCACGCGGCCCGGCGACGCGGTGGTGCTCTTCGTGGGCCGCTTCGCGGAGCTCCAGCGCACCCACGATGTGATCGACGCGCTCGCCGAGCTCGGACGGCGCACGGCGCGCGGCTGGCTTGCGGTCTTCGTGGGAGCCGGTGAGCCTGAGGCGGCGCTGCGCGCCCAGGCGGAGCGGCTCGGGGTGCGCGCGGTGTTCGTGGGCTTCAAGAACCAGAGCGAGCTGCCTCGCATCTACGCGGCGGCGGACGTCCTGGTGTTGCCGTCCGCCCACGAGACCTGGGGACTCGTGGTGAACGAGGCGATGGCCTGCGGCACGCCGGCGGTGGTGAGCTCGGAGGTCGGCTGCGCGCCGGACATGATCGAGCCAGGGCGCACGGGCGAGGTCTTCGAGATGGGAGACGTGCAGGCGCTGGCTGCGGCGCTCGAGCGCGTCGTGGCAGGCGAGCCGGAGCAGATCCGAGAGGCGTTGGCGGCGAAGGTGGGGGCATACAGCTGCGGGCGGGCGGTCGAGGGTACGCTGGAGGCCGTCAGGGCGGTCGTGAGGGCGGGACGTGCTTGAGAGGAGCTCCATACTCGGGCCGCTGTGGGGTAGGGCCTGATGCGGATCTGCCACGTGGTGCCCACGTACCTGCCGGCCACCCGCTACGGCGGACCGATCCACAGCGTGCACGGTCTATGCAAGGCGCTGGCGAGCCTGGGGCATGGAGTGGAGGTCTACACGACCAGCGTGGATGGGCGCGGGGACTCGAAGGTGCCGCACGGCGAGGCGGTCGACCTGGACGGTGTGGGCGTGCACTACTTCCGCTCTCGCCTCGGGCGACGACTCTACTACTCACCGCCGCTGGGGCACGCGCTCGCGAGCGCGATCGACGACTTCGACGTGGTGCATCTGCACTCGGTCTTCCTGTGGCCGACATCGCGGGCGGCACGGCTGGCCCGAGCGGCCACGGTGCCGTATGTGGTCTCGCCGCGTGGGATGCTGGTACGCGAGCTGATCGAGGCCCAGAGCCGCCTAGTGAAGACGGGCTGGCTCGAGCTGATCGAGTCGACCACCCTGGCCCAGGCGGCGGGCGTGCACTTCACGAGCGCGCAGGAGCTGGCCGATGCCCGCGCGCTACCGCTGCCCCTGCCGCGACCCTTCGTCGTGCCGAACGGCGTGGAGCGGCCGATACCGGCACCGCATCCGGCAGCGGACGAACGCCACGTGCTCTATCTGGGGCGGCTGAGCTGGAAGAAAAACCTGGAGGCCCTGGTCGAGGCGATCGCGGGCACGGACCTGAGGCTGACCCTCTGCGGTCCAGATGACGAGGAGCTGGCGCCGCGGCTGCGGGAGCTGGCCAGCATCCACGGCGTCGGCGATCGCCTGACGGTCCGCGCTCCGGTCACGGGCCTGGACAAGTGGGAGGCACTCGCTCGGGCGACGCTGGTCGTGCTGCCGTCGATCAACGAGAACTTCGGCAACGTGGTGCCGGAGGCGATGGCGGTCGGGCGTCCCGTGGTGGTCTCCACAGGCGTGGGCGCGCGGGGGATCGTCGAGCGCGCCGGCTGCGGGCTGGTGTGCGAGGGCACGCCTGCCGCGCTGCGGGAGGCGATGCTCGCGCTCTGGAGCGACCCGAGGCGCTGCGAGCGCCTGGGCGCCGCGGGGGCCGACCACGTGGCGGCGCACTTGACCTGGGAGCGGGTCGCCGGGAGCATGGCCGACCGCTACCGGCGCGTGATCGCCGGGGCCGATCGCCATGCTCGCTGACATCACGCCGATCGTGCTGACCTACAACGAGGCGCCCAACATCGCGCGCACGCTGGCGCAGCTGAGCTGGGCGCGCGAGGTGTTGGTGGTCGACAGCTTCAGCAAGGACGGCACGCTGGACATCGTGAAGGGCTTCGGCAACGCGCGCGTGCTGCAGCGCGCCTTCGACGACTTTGCATCACAGTGGAACCACGCGCTCGATCACGGGGCGATCGCGACCCCGTGGGTGCTTTCGCTGGATGCCGACTACGTCCTGACGCCGGAGCTGGTCCAGGAGATCGCCGGGCTGCGACCCGCGGAGGCCACCGCCGGCTACCGCGTGCGCTTTCGCTACTGCGTGGACGGGCGGCCCCTGCGCGGCTCGCTCTACCCGCCCTCCGTGGTGCTCGTCCGACCGGACCGGGCACGCTACCGGCTGGACGGCCATGCCTACCGCGTGGATCCGGGACCCGGCGAGGTGGTCGAGCTGCAGGGCTTCGTGCAGCACGACGACCGCAAGCCGATGGGGCGGTGGCTGGAAGCCCAGCGCCGCTACGCGAAGCAGGAGGCCGAGAAGCTGCGCGGCACATCGCTGACCGAGCTCAGCTGGCCCGACCGGATTAGGCGCGTCCCGTTCCTGGCCAGCCCGCTGGCCTTTGCCTATTGCATGGCGGCCAAGGGCTGCGCCCTCGACGGCCGCGCGGGGTTCAAGTACGCGACGCAGCGCGCGGGCGCCGAGCTTGCGATCTCCCTGGCACTGTTGAAGGAAGGGCGTCGAGAGCCGCCCGCCTAGCGCCGTGGGGTGTCACGCTGCGCCGATGGCCTGGTCGAGGGCGGTGGCCAGCGCCCGCGCCGAGGCGCGAGCGGAGTGTTGCTCGAAGGCCTGCCAGTCGACCGCATCGGGGTCGTAGCTTCGGCCGCGAATGAACGTGGCGAGGGTGTCGGCGAGGATCTGCGGGTCCGGAAGATCGTCGGCCTCCAGCCGCACGACCGTGGCGGCACGCGCGTCTTCCAGAATGCGCGCGGCCGTGCTCTCGCGGTGCAGCAGCGCCAGGACGGGGCGGCGAGCCAGCACGGCCTGGAAGGCCTTCGAGGGCGTGTAGTGGCGCTCGGTGGAGCCGAGGATCAGGGTAGCGGAGGCCTGGGTGAGCATCGTCAGCACCTGGAGGTAGGGGACGCGCATGGGGTGCTCGTCCGCCAGCGCCTGCAGGCTATGGCGCTCGATGTACGGCCGCACGTTGTGGCCCTCGGGATCGCTCGGCGAGCTGCCAGTGCCGACGAAGTGCAGGCGCAAGCGCCGCGCGACCTCCGGTTCCCGCGCGCGCAGGGCCGCGACGGCCTCGAAGAAGCGGTCGAGCACCGCGTACGCACGCGGCAGCATGGCGCCCGCGTAGACCGCGTGAAAGAGGCCGTCCTCGGGGTCGAAGATCGGGTTGTCCGCCGGCGCACGGCGGACGGCCTCGAAATCCAGCTCGGAGCCGCCGTAGGGCATGGCGGCCGTGACTGCGCGGCCGCGCAGATCCGGGTTCCGCTCGAGCACGTCCTCGTAATAGAGCGGCGCCACCCCGGTGATCAGCGCCGCATCCCGCACCGCCCACGGCTCCAGCGCTTCTCCCAACCGCGCCGAGGTCCAGGCCTTGCTGAAGTGGCGCTCCGTGCCGGGCCACTCGTGCACCCAGGGATCGATGTAGTCGATGCCAAAGGGCACGCCGTGGGCGGCGTGCACCATGCGACCGAGCAGCGCGGAGTAGTGGGAGGGCACCGTGATGTGCAGGAAGTCGATCTCGCCGCGGCGTGCCAGGCGCGAGATGGCGCGGTAGTGAAAGGGCAGGGCGCGCACACCGATGTCCCCGATCCATCGCACCGGGCGCGTCGGTACCGCCGGCGTGCGGATCACGCGCACGTCCGCCGCCACCAGCGCGTTCAGCTCCCAGTCGAGCGCCTCCTCGTAGTGCCGGTGGTGGGTGGTGATCACGGTCGGCTGCCAGCCGAGCTCAGGCAGGTGCTGGGCCCACAGCCGCGCGCGATGCACCGCCGCCAGATTGCTGGGTGTGAAGTGACCGGCCACCAGCACGAGCTGCTTCATGTCAGCTCCCGATACAAGTCGAGCATGCGCGCGGCGAGCTCCGGCCAGGTCTGCAGACCGGGATGCTCCGGCGACCAGCTCAGCTTCGCCGCACCAGGAACCGCGAGCGTCTCAATGCGCGCGCGCCAGCGCTCCAGGTCGTCGACCGGCTCGAGCCAGCCGGTCACGCCGGGCTCGCCGAGCTCGCGCAAGCCGCCAAGGTCGGAGCCGAGCACGGGGACCCCCGCGGCCAGTGCGTCCATCGCGACCATCGGCCCCGTCTCGAGCCAGCGGGAGGGCACGGCCACCAGGTCGCAGCCACGCATCGTCGAGACCACCTGCTCCGGCGGGACGGGCGCCATCACGCGAATCCGCTCGTCGCTTCCGATCAGGCGACGCACCTCGCGCAGGTGCGCGCGCTCCTCTTCACTGCCGGTGAGCGCATGAATTCGCAGGGCGATGGCATGCTGGCGCGAGGCCGCGTGCACGGCGCGCACCAGCAGACCGAGCCCCTTGACCGGGTGCGCACGTCCGAAGTAGCCGATGCGCAGCGTTGGCACTCCGGCGTCGCCCTCCGGCAGATGCGGGCCACGGTCGGAGGCCGGTAGCAGCGCGTCGACCGCCTGGCGCACCAGCAGCAGGCGACTGCCCGGCACGCCGTTGTCTCGCAGCGCATCGCGCAGCCATGCACACACGGCCACCGTGCGGTCTGCCAGCTCCGCGAGCTCGCGCATCGTTGCGCGCTGCCCACGCACGCGGTCCGCGCTGCCCAGCACCGTGCCGGCGCGGCCGGGCAGGAAGCCTGCGACGCCAAAGGGCACGCGCCGCAAGAGCGCTCCAGCGGGCGTCAACAGCGGCTGCGACAGCCCCTTGCTCTGCAGCCAACAGGGCACGCACTGCTCGACGTCCACGCGCCCGTCGCAGGCCTCGCGACCCATGCGCATCATCGTGCCCCTCGTGCAGACGAAGCCGGGGACGTGAGCGGTGACCACCGTGCGGGCGCCGAGTCGGCGGGCCTGACGCAGGTGGGCGGGGCCGGCGCCGTAGGTGAGCGAGTGCAGGTGAAAGACGTCGGGCGCCTCTTCCTGGAGCGCCACGCAGAAGGCGTCGAAGCGCCCGTGGGAGGCGAGCCCTTCCTGCTGTGCGCGGCTGCGCGCCTCCGGCACCGGGTAGCGCACCACCGGAACCCCCTCGTGCTCGTAGCACGCGCCCTCATCGCCGTCGCGCGGGGCCATCACACACACGTCCAGGCCCTGGGCCCGCTGCTCACGGGCCAGGGCGCGCACGTAGTTCTCCGTGCCTCCGGAGGAGTCGGGCAAGTACCACCCGAGGCAGTGGACGACCTTCATGGCCCCTTCACGGCTCGCGATCGGCCAGGTGCTTCTCGCGGGCGGCCACCTCGAGGTCGGCCTCGGCCATCATCTTCACCAGGCCCTCGAAGTCGACCTCGGGCTCCCAGCCCAGCTCGGCGCGCGCCTTGCTCGCGTCGCCCAGCAGCAAGTCGACCTCGGTGGGCCGGTAGTACTTCGGGTCGATCTCCACGCGGCCGTCCAGCTCGACATCGACGTGCTTGGCGGCGAGCTCCAGAAACTCGCGCACGGTGTGGGTCTCGCCGGTGGCGACCACGTAATCGTTGGGCTGGTCGGTCTGGAGCATGCGCCACATGGCCTCGACGTAGTCGCCAGCGAAGCCCCAGTCGCGGCGCGAGTCCAGGTTCCCGAGGTAGAGCTTGTCCTGCAGGCCGTGCTTGATGCGCCCCAGGGCGCGCGTGATCTTGCGCGTGACGAAGGTCTCGCCACGGCGCGGGCTCTCGTGGTTGAAAAGGATGCCGTTGACGGCGAACATGCCGTAGGCCTCACGGTAGTTCTTCGTGATGTAGAACGCGTAGGCTTTGGCGGCTGCGTAGGGGCTGCGCGGATTGAACGGCGTTTCCTCGTTCTGGGGAGCGTTGTCGACGCCCCCATAGAGCTCGGACGACGATGCCTGGTAGAAACGCGGAGAGAGTTCGGCGTCGCGGATCGCCTCGAGCAAGCGCACGGAGCCGACGCCGCTGACATCGGCGGTGTACTCGGGCAGGTCGAAGCTCACGCGCACGTGGCTCTGGGCGCCCAGGTTGTAGATCTCGCTCGGGCGCAGCTCGCGCAGCAGCCTGCCGAGCGCGGAGCCGTCGCTCAGATCACCGTAGTGCAGGTACAGCCGCGCGGCCGGATCGTGGGGGTCGCGGTAGAGGTGGTCGATGCGCTCTGTGTTGAAGCTCGACGAGCGCCTCACCAGGCCGTGCACCTCGTAGCCCTTGCCAAGCAGCAATTCCGTCAGATAGCTGCCGTCCTGGCCCGTGATGCCGGTGACGAGGGCCACCTTCCTGTCACTCGTGCTCACGCGATCTGCTCCCTGTGCTCCCGATACCAGACGATCGTGCGTCGCAGCCCCTCCTCGAAGGAGGTCTCCGCCTGGAAGCCGAACTCGCGCTGCGCGCGAGAGGTGTCGAGGCAACGCCGCGGCTGGCCGTTGGGGCGGCTCTCGTCCCAGATCAGCGCACCCTCGAAGCCAGTCAGCTGCTGGATGCGCTCGGCCAGCTCGCGCATCGAGATCTCGAACCCGGCGCCCAGATTGACCGGCTCGGCGCCGTCGTAGCGCTCGGCCGCGAGCACGATTCCTTCGGCCGCATCCTCCACGTAGAGGAACTCGCGCGTCGGCGAGCCGTCGCCCCAGAGCGTGATGCTGTCACGGCCCTCGAGCTGGGCGTCGATGCACTTGCGGATCATGGCCGGGATCACGTGACTGCTCTCGAGGTCGAAGTTGTCGCGCGGCCCGTAGAGGTTCACGGGCAGCAGCGAAATCACGTTCTGCCCGTACTGCTCGCGGTAGGCCTGGGCCATCACGATCAGCGCCTTCTTGGCGATGCCGTAGGGCGCGTTGGTCTCCTCCGGATAGCCATTCCAGAGCTCCTCCTCGCGGAAGGGCACCGGGGTGTGCTTGGGGTAGGAGCAGATGGTGCCGGCCAGCACGACTTTAGGGATGCCGGCACGCCGCCCCTCCTCGATCACGTGCACGCCCATCTGCAGGTTGTCGTGGAAGTAGCGGCCCGGGTTCTTCTGGTTCGCCCCGATCCCGCCCACGCGCGCCGCCAGGTGCACGACCAGGTCCGGGCGCGCATCGGCGTAGAGGCGCTGGACGGCCTCGCGCTCCACGAGGTCGTAGTCGGTGCTACGCGGCACCACGATCTCGGCGCAGCCGCGTGCCTGCAAGCACTCGACTACGTGCGAGCCGAGGAACCCCGCACCCCCGGTCACCACGACGCACTTGTCGGCGAGCTCCATGGAGGCGCAGAGCATACCCCAAGGGGCGCACAAGCGCAGCGTCGTGCATGCTAGGGTCCGCGCCGTGCGGATCGTCCTGCTCAACCAGTACTACCCGCCCGACGTGGCGCCCACCGGGCGCTACCTGCACGACGTCGGGCGCGAGCTGGCTCGGCGCGGCCACGGCGTGACCGCCATCGCCTCGCGACACGGCTACGGCGGGGACGGGGACTTTCCCACCGTCGACCGCGTGGACGGCGTGCGGGTCAAGCGCCTGCCCGGCACCGCCTTCGGTCGCGGCACCCTCGCGGGCAAGGCCGCCGACTACGCGATCTACTGCGCCGGCCTGGCAGGACGGCTCGCGATCCAGGAGCGCCCCGACGTGGTGGTCGCTCTCACGACTCCGCCCTTCCTCGGGCTACTAGCCAAGTGGACCGCCGTCGCGCGTCGCGCAGAGCACGTGCACTGGGTCATGGACGTCTACCCGGACGTGATGGAAGCCCACGGCATGATCGAGGGCACACCCAGCCGCGCGCTGCGCTCGCTCGCCGGCCACGCGGTGTCGGGCGCCCACACGATCATCACGCTGGGCGAGACCATGACCGACCGCGTTCGCGACTACTACGACGGCAACAGCCGCCTGCGCTCGGTACCACTGTGGGCACCGGCCGGGCTCACGCCGGTGCGCGAGACGCCGGCGCTGCGCGCGGAGCGCGGCTGGGAAGAAGACCGCCTCGTGCTGCTCTACTCCGGCAACCTCGGCCTCGGCCACCGCTTCGACGAGTTCCTTGAAGCCGCGCGCCAGCTCGGCACCGACGGGCCGCGCTGGGGCTTCGCCGGGGAGGGTAGGGCGCGTCCGGAGGTGGAGCGCTTCGTTCGCCAGTTCCCCGAGCTACCGATCGAGATGCTGCCGTACGTGCCGGACGCGCAGCTGCGCGACCACTTGTGCAGCGCCGACGTGCACCTGGTGAGCCTGGACAGCCGCTGGGACGGGCTCATCATGCCGAGCAAGCTGCAGGGCTCGTTCGCGGTCGGGCGCCCGGTGATCTTCGTCGGCAGCCCGGCCAGCGACCTGGCCCGGTGGGTGGAGGAGTCGGGCGGCGGCTGGGTCGTGGCCGAAGGCGACGTCGACGGCTTGATCGCGGCGATCGCGCAAGCACAGGATCGGGCGGAGCTGCGGCGCCGGGGTGCAGCCGCCGTGGCCTACGCGCGCGAGAAGTTCGACCGCGGCGCCAACGTCGAGCGCATGGTCGAGCTCATCACAGGGCGCTCGTTTCGAGCGCCCTAGGTCGCGCCTTCGGCGCTCCGGGCTTCAGGCAATCCAGCGGGTTGCGAGGGCCACCACGAGCTTGCGCGACCAGTGGCAGTGCGCGTCGTGGAGCCGTGGGACGCGGCGCCAGCCGTCCAGCTCGGGGATGCGCTGCATCCAGCGCGCGATCGGGGTCGTGAAGCCGGTCTTCGCCCGATCGACCACTGTCGCCGGCAGCGCCTGTGCGGGCGCCGCAGCCAGCATGCGCTTGCCTTCCCCCCGGGCGGAAGCTCCCGCCACCGCGCGTAGCAGCACCGCATCCACCAGCGGAACCCGCACCTCGAGCGAGTGCGCCATGCTTGCCCAGTCGGTGTCGCGCAGCAGCTGGTTACGCATGTACAGCGCGCTCTCGAGCGTCGCCACCCTCGCGAAGTCGCTGCCCGGGTCCGGCTCGAGCTGCGCCTCGATGTGGGCAAGCGGTTCGAGACGCTCGAGCCCTTCCTCGGCGACGTCCGAACCGAGCACCTCGGGCAGCTCCCAGGGCATGAAGATCCCGCGCCGCAGCAGGTAGGCACCTGCCCAGGAGCCGCCCAGCTCCAGCATGCCGCCGAGCTTCGGGCTCAGCCCCGCCAGGCGCAGCCACGGCTCGCCAAAACGCCGCGCCCTCGCGCCAAGGGCCGGAAGCCGGGCGGCTGGCGCGAGCAGCCGGCGCCACCGCGGCAGCTCTGCAAAGGACGGATAGCCACCCCACAGCTCGTCGCCGCCCAGGCCGGAGACGGCCACCTTGAGCCCAAGCTCGCGGGTGGCCTTGCTGACGAAGAAGGTGTTGATGCCGTCGATGGTGGGCTGGTCCATCGCGTCTAGGATCGCGGGCAGGTCCCCTTCGAGTTCCTCGCGTCCGACGCGGCGCACGCTGTGTTCCACGCCGTAGCGGCGCGCGACCTCGGACGCGAGCGGTGCCTCGTCGTCCGCAGTGCCCGCGAACTCGTCGAAGCTCAGGGTGATGGCGCGCACCGGCTCGGGCGACCGCTCGGCCATCAGGGCCACCAGTGCGGCGGAGTCCACTCCAGAGGAGAGGAACGCCCCGACCGGGACGTCGGCCACCATGTGATCGCGGACGGAGTCGATCAGAGCCTCGCGCACCTCGTGGCGCGAGGGCACCGGCGCCGCGCCCGCCTCGCGGTGCAGAGCGGCGATCGAACGGTGATGCGCCGGCTCCCCCACACCACCCGCGTCGACTTCGAGCCAGGTCCCGGCGGGCAGCGCCCGGATGCCGTCATACAACGTCCACGGCTCGGGCACGCTGCCGAAAAGATGCAGCCCGACCAGCCCCGCCGGATCCAGCGCCCTCGAGACACCGCCCCCCGCGAGCAACGCCTTCACCTGCGAGGCGAAGCGCAGCACGCGCCCATCGTCGGCGTAGTAGAGCGGCTTGATCCCATGGGGATCGCGCGCCAGGAGCAGGGTCTCGCGCGCACCATCCCAGATCGCGAAGGCGTACATGCCTCGCAGGGCACCGAGCATGTCCGTGCCTCGCGCCGCGTAGAGCTGCAGCAGGACCTCGGTGTCGGACTCCGTGACGAAGCGCGCCCCCTCCGCCCTCAGCTCCGCGCGCAGCGCACGGTAGTTGTAGATCTCGCCGTTGAAGCTGATCGCCAACCGCCCGTCCGCGCTGCGCATCGGCTGCGCTGCGCGCTCGTCCAGGTCGATGATCGACAGTCGCCGGTGCGCCAGCCCCAGCCGCCCGCCAGGCGCGCACCACAGGCCATCCCCGTCCGGTCCTCGCAACGCCATCCGCGCGGAGACCGCCGACAGCTCCGCCGTGGGATCACGCGCGGGCTCGGCGCGGTCGTAGGCGAAGGTTCCGGCGATGCCGCACACGGCGCAGCGATGCTCCCAGAGCGGCGCACGGCTGGCAACCGCGCACCGGCAGGGCGTAGGATGGTGCCTCCCCGCAACCGATGTCCGATCTACCCCGCATCAGCATCGTCACGCCCTCGTTCAACCAGGGCCGCTTCATCGCACAGACCCTCGACTCCGTGCTCGGCCAGGGCTACCCGAACCTGGAGTACATCGTCGTGGACGGGGGGTCGACCGACGGCACGATCGAGATCCTCGACCGCTATCGAGATCGCCTGAGCGTGTGCATATCCGAGCCAGACGAAGGCCAGTCCGACGCCCTGATCAAGGGCTTCTCGCGTGCCACCGGCGAGATCCGAGGCTGGCTCTGCTCCGACGACCTGCTGCTGCCCGGCGCGCTCGCACGCGTCGCCGAGTCCTGCCCGCCCGAGGGCTGGCTGATCGGCTCCGCCCGTGTGATCGATGCGGACGGCAGGACCACCGGCACGGTGGCCCACGATCGCTACCGGCGTGGCGACATCCTCTTCAACAGCTACATCCTGACGCAGGTCTCGGTCTTCTGGAGCGCCGCGCTCCAGCAGCGCGTGCGCGGCATCGAGCGCAGCCTGCACTACTGCATGGACTTCGATCTCTGGACCCAGTTCGAGCGCGAGTGCGCGCCGCGCGTCATCGACGACGTGCTGGCCGCCTTCCGGGTGCACGAGGACGCGAAGACCGCTGCGACGGGCGCCACCTGGGACGAGATCTTCCGGCGCCGCGCAGAGCTGCTCGAGGGGCGCCTGGTCGAGCGGATCACGGCGCGGCTGGGCTACCTGGCCCGCGCCCAGCTGGCGCGCGTCGGGCTCGGGCGCGGCGTGGGCCTGCACCACATCGAGCCGGGCGCAGGCTGACCCGGTCCCTCACTCGCCTAGCAGGCGCTTGCGCAGATGCCGCGCACGCGTCGCCGCTCGCGCGAGCGGCTCGCCCTCGAACCAGGCCCGCAACTGCGCCGACGGCTCCACGTCCGTGCGCAACACGCCCGGCTCGGCCACCACATGGCGGTACCAGCCCAGGTCGTAGGGGTGGGGCTCACGGTCCGGAGGCACTTCAAACGCCCAGGGCTTTTGCTTGCCCGTGCAGTGAAGGATGGCGGGTGGATCGAAGGTCCCGATATGCAGAAACGGGTTCAATGGCGAAGCCGCAGCCCAGACGTCGGGCGGACCCAGCCCCACCGTGGGCACGTCCACATCCTGCAAGACGGCGTTGAGCGTGTCCTGGTCGGCCATGGGGAAGTCCGGGTCGTCGCCCAGGCGTGCAGGCGGCGCCAGCGCGGCCTCGCCCGCCGCGTGCCAGCGCCGCACGATCTCCCCGTCGCGCGCGAAGTCGCCCGCGAACAGCCCCGAGTTGAAATAGGTCATCGGCCAGCCGCGGTCGGGTCGCTCGAGCCCGAGGCGCCGCGCCCAGCCCCAGCGGCGGTAGTCGACCGGCGACATCAGCGCTTCGATCGCGAAGACAGGCCCGACGTCCAACCACTCGTCGAAGCGCTCCATCACGCGCCCATCGCTCACCACCATGTCGGCATCGAGAAAGACGAAGCGCTCGGCGGGCCGCGCCAGGATCAGCTCCGCCTTGCGATTGCCCGGCCAGAAGTCGCTCTCCGGCAGCACCTCGTACTCGATCCCATCGTTTGCCTGGGAGGCGATCGACAGCGGTTCCGTGCTGCCGATGCAGATCGGGCCCGCAAAGCCTTGCTCGCGTACGGAGTTCACCAGAGCCACGACGGCCGGCACGTAGGCCTCGTTCGCGAGGGTGTAGAGCGTGTAGGCCATGCGGGTTGGCCGGTATGGGACCGCACAAGGCCCCGCGCGGTCAACCGCGGTACACCTCGAGCAACTCGCGCGCGTACTCTGCCGGACTCGGACAGCGCGGCTGCGGCGCCTCGAGCCGACCGTCGCGCTTCGCCTCCCAGACGTCCACCAGCGTCCGCGCCAAGGCGGCCGCGTCGCCCGGCGGCACGAACCAACTCGAGCGCCCGTCTCCCGATGCCAGATCGCGCTGCGAAGGCAGATCGCTCAAGATCACCGGCGTGCCCAGCCCCTGGGCCTCCAACGTGACTAGCCCCAGCCACTCGGGCCAGGTCGATGGCACGGCCAGCACGTCGATCCCCCGGTGCAGCTCCCGCAACTCGTCTGCCGACAACACCCCGCGCTCGTGCCAGCTCCACCCGGGCCGCTGCGCGCTGCGATGGCGCAGCGGCCGCCAGTACGCCCCAAGCTCGCCCGGGGGG
>JAPPOT010000482.1:0-5635 GCA_028817855.1 Myxococcales bacterium | reverse complement strand
CCCCCCCAACCACCCCGCGCCGCCGACCCCCCCCCCGGCCCCGCGGCGGGCGGGCCGCGCGCTGGGGCCGCCAGTACTCCCCAAGCTCGCCCTGGTTGCTCGGCGCATGGACCTCGAGCTGCACCGGCGCACGCCCCGCGAGCGACTCGATCGCCTCCAGCAGCACATGCAGCCCCTTGAAGGGGAGGGGACGCCCCACGAAGCCCACGCGCAGTGCGTCCTGGGGCGTCGCCTTCGGCCCCGGCGTACGCAGAGCGTCCGGCAGCGGGTGCATGATCGCGAGCGCCTGCGTACGAGGCGAGAGATGCGGCGTGATCAGATCCCGCGTCCACGGCGTCGGCGTGATGAAGGCAACCAGCGAGGACAGCGCGTGGCGGCGGCGTGCGTCGCGGACCTGGGCCTGTCGCCACCAATCGAGCTGCGCGGCGAAGGGACGCCCCGCCACGCGGGAGGCCACCCGCGTCAACCGGTGGGCGGCCACGGCCGGCAGCACGCGACCGGTGCGCGCCAGCAACCGGTCACGGCGACGCCCGCACTCAAGGCCACAGGTGAAGCACCCCGCGAGCGACGTGGGCCCGGCGCAGCGCGCACCCGCCGGCCGCACCAGCGTGCGATGCTCACAGATCGCGCCGTACTCCGTCGCCGCCATCCCAAGCGCCACCTGGCGCTGGCGCGCGAGGTCTCCGAGCACGTGCAGACCGGCAACGGTCGTCGTCTGCAGGACCTTGGGCTCCAGCTCCGCGAGCAAGGCAGCCAGCGCATCCCGGCGCGGAGCGAGCTCGGTCCAGTGCTGGCCTCGCTCCATCGGCACCCGCCGAACGGGGATCCCACCGACCTCGTAACCCTCACCCTCACCCCCCGTGATGATGGTCACATCCTCACCACACTCCGTGAGCCCAGCCGCCGTCAGCTGGACCAGCCGCTCGCCACCACCCACGTAGTCGGGGAAGTATTGGGGTATGTAGAGGGCGAACATGTCGGCGGGGCGGGTTGAAGGCGTGGCACAGGCTAGGGATGTGAGGCGGCGCCCAGACTGCGGAAGACGGACTCGTAACGCTCCGCCTGAAGCTCCGGCCGGTACTCGGCAACGGCCACCTCGCGACAACTCTGACGCAGGGCCTGACCCCTGGCCAGCTCCTCGACCGCATGCTCCAGCCCGGCACGCAGACCGCGACCGGACAGCTCCGAGGCGAACCAGCCGGTCAGGCCGGGTCGCACCATATCGGGAAGCCCACCAATCTCGAACGCCAGCGTAGGCGTGCCGCAGGCCATTGCCTCGAGCACCACATTCGGAAGGTTGTCCACGGGGGCGGGATGGATCAGCAAGTCGGCTGCCGCGTAGAGCTCCGCCATACGCGCCTCGTCCGACACGTAGCCCAACCGGTGCAGCGGCACGCCCTCCAGCTCCACCACGTCGCCGCCGTGCCCGATTACCCCCAGATGCAATCCGGGGATGGGTCCTGCCGACAGGGCGTCGACGACATAGCGGAAGCCCTTGCGGCGCTCGGCCACGCTGGCCGCCACGACCAGCGCGAGCACGTCTCGCTCGCCCACTCCCAGCGTCGCCCGGATCCGCGCGCGCTCTTGATCGCGCGGTCGATAGAGATCGAGCGGTACACCGTAGGGAATCGTCTCGATGCGATGATGGCGCCAAAGCCCGCCTCGAGCCTCGCCCGCCAACCAGCGCGAAGGCGCGACGATGGTCAGACTGGAAAGGCGCCGCCACAGGCGCTCGCGCAGCAACCAGGCGGCCGCAATCCTGTCCGGCGCCAGCGCCGGATACTCGTCCGCGGTGGGGCAACTCGCGTCGCAGCCCGACACGAAGCGCCTACACTCGTAGGCGTAGGCACAGCGACCGGTCATGCTCCACATATCGTGTAGGGTCCATACGACCGGCGCGTGTCGGGCACACACCTCGACGATCTCAGGGCCCCAGTCCGCAAAGTGAACGTTGTGGACATTGACCACATCAGGCTTCGTGCGAGCGAGTGTGGCGTCGAGCGTGGCCGCCACGCGCGCTTGCACGAGTCGCCGGGTCAGATCGGGCAGGCGCGGCGCAAGCACCCTGGCAAGCCGCCGCTCGACGCGCGACGGCGCCAACATGCGCGCAGCACCGGGCACCGGGTTGGCCGGGTCGATCCCGACAATCCGCTGGACGTCGTGGCCGCCTTCGCGGAGCGACGACGCAAGCCGTGTGGTGCAGCGTGCTGCGCCGCCGCTCGTCTCCAGGTCTGACAGCACCGCGATTCGCATCTAGCCCACGCGACGTGCGGTGAGGTCTACCCGCCACCGCAACCTCTCGGGCCGCAGGACTAGCATGTCGTGGCGACCCCAGCCACGTTCGGCAAAGCCTGGCACCTCACGACGACATCCAGCTGCTGGCGTCCACGGCGGCGATGCTCTACGGTCGCGACCAATCCGCACCAAGCCGCCTGCGCCGACGATGCCTCCACAGACAAGCCCCGGCAAGCAGCTGCGCCTGCTCAACCTCGGATGCGGCGCGCGCTTCCATCCCGAGTGGACCAACGTGGACCGCGATCCGTCGGACCGTTCGGTCATCCGGCACGATCTGCTCGAGCCGCTGCCATTTGCGGACCGAACGTTCGATGCGGTCTACCACTCCCACGTACTCGAGCACCTGCCCCGAGACCGAGCTGTTCCCTTCTTGCGCGAGTGCCGGCGCGTCCTGCGCCCGGGCGCAACGCTACGCGTCGCCGTTCCAGACCTGGAGGAGCTCGCGCGCCTGTATCTGGAGTCCGTCCGTCGGACCCGGGAGGGAGAGCGGGATTGGCAGCACAACCACGACTGGCTGATGCTCGAGCTCTACGATCAGGTCGTGCGAACACGCAGCGGTGGGGACATGGCGAGCTACTTGAGAGATCCTCAGATCCCGAACCGTGCATTCGTGGTGGAACGCCTCGGTGCGGAAGCCCTGCAACTGATGCGTCCAGCGCCGGCGCCGCCCACGTCCGAGCCCTCGCACTCCGCATCGCTGCTTCGACGACTGTGGCGAACCGCGCGCCATCCACGTCGTCTCGCGCTGCGTTTGCTGCTGGGCGCTGACCTCGAGTTGCTCGATACCGCGCGCTTCCGCAGCTCAGGGGAGGTGCATCAATGGATGTATGACGCCAACTCCCTGGGCAACGCCCTCGAGCGCGCCGGGTTCGTGCGGCCGCGTCGCGTCAAAGCCACCGAGTCGTCCATCAAGGGCTGGGCCTCCTTCATGCTCGACGCCGACCCCGAAGGAAAAGCCCACAAGCCCGACTCGTTGTACGTGGAGGCCGAGGCGCCCTGAAGCGCAGCTCAATCCCTCCCCAGTCGTGTACGCGCGCCACGTACAGCGAGGCGCAGCCTCCGCCGCAGGCGCCCCTTGAGTGAGGCCGCAGCCACTCCTGCGAGGAAGTCTCCCGCCCGGGCACGTGCACGCAGATTCTCGCGCAGAGGTACACGATCCACGCTCACCCAATCGCCGAGGCGCTGCTGGAGATACACCTGATTCTCAGCGCAGTGCGTACCAGTCCCGTCATGCCCAGCGTTGCGCACTAGCGACCGGCCTGGATGCAGGCATAGACCCCTCGCGAGGAAGACACTGGCATACCAGCGCACGGCCCATGTGCTCATCTCACCCGTGGCATTTGCCCGCAGGTGCGACTCGAAGTCGTACGCACCGTCGAGATTGAACTCTCGAAGGCGACCTGAGCGCTCAAGCCGTTCGATCAGCAGCGCTGGATCGCGCTCGAGGCACCGCCAGGCACGGCGCCAGGTCCCCCAGCCCCAGCACGACGTCGAGTTGAAGAAGAAGGTCTCTGGCAAGGATCCGCGCACGGGAAACATGTAAGCCGAGACGTGCATCACTTGCTCGTCGTCCGCGTAGAGGACAAGGGCATCGTTCATATAGCGCAGAAAGCCAGGGGAGAGGATCAGGTCGTCCTCGATCACAATGACGCTAGGGACCGCGTCCAAGCACGCACCAACGCCGCTCACGATCGACTCCGCCATGCCGACGTTCGAAGGGCGTGCGACCAGGTCGACCTCGCCACACCAAGGCTTCGATTGAACGAGGCGGCGCACTTCGTCGATGCGGGCCCGCTGCTCTCCCGGCGCGTCCGGAGTCGGGCCGTCGGCATAGACAACCAGTCTGGACCGGGCAGCCTCCGGATTCGCTGTCAGGGTCTCGAGGACGCGTCGTGTATGTTCAGGGCGATCGTAAACGAAGAGCGCAATTGGAGCGAGCGCAGCCATGCCGCAGCGCCAAACCTAGCACGATTCGGGAAGGCGCTCCGTGGACAAAGCGTCGACCTGGCTGCTACAAATCGTGCAACTCGCAGGACCATGGCCGACCCTCTCACGCGCGCCCTGTCGTTGCCGCGGCGGATCATTCGGCGACTCGTGCGCCGCGGACCGGAGGACGCGCCGCCGGCAACCGGAAGCGAGGACACGCCGCCCGCCGGGGTCGAGCCGGCCCATGTCGAGATTCACCAAAAGGTCCAGGACTTCACCATGACCTCGCCGGAACGTGTGTACGCACTCTGCGACGCCGTTGGCTACATTGTGAAGAATGGTATCGAGGGCGCGCTGGTCGAGTGCGGCGTCTGGCGCGGAGGCAGCGCAATGGCGATGGCGATGACTCTACTGGAGCACGGCGTGCACGACCGCGAGCTCCATCTGTTTGACACCTTCGAGGGGATGACGCCGCCCGGCCCCGAAGACGTGGACATCGCTGGCGACCGGGCGTCAGACCTGCTTGCGCAACGCCAACGCACGCAGGAGGATCCCCTGTGGTGCTACTCGCCTATCGACGCCGTGCGTGATGCCATGGCCAGCACCGGCTATCCAGCCGACAAGATTCACTTCCATCGGGGAGACGTGCTCGAGACCCTCCCGGGCCGTGCCCCGAAGCACATCGCGCTCCTACGGCTTGACACGGACTGGTACGAGTCGACCCGACACGAGCTCGAGTGCCTCTACCCCCGGCTCGCTGATCTCGGCGTGCTCATCATCGACGACTACGGTCACTGGCGGGGCTCTCGACGCGCGATCGATGAGTATGTTCAACGCAACCGGCTTCCCCTGCTCCTCAACCGGATCGACTACACCGGCCGCATCGCGGTCAAGGCGTTGCGACGATAGGCAAGGCACCGCCCACCGGCCCCAGCATCGATATGCCGCAATCGCGTGAATCCAGCCACGAACACTACTTCGGTCAACAGCACGTCACGCTGATCCGGCCCGCTGGCGCGTTCAGCATGGTCAACTACGGCGAGCTGTGGGCCTACCGTGGACTCTTGCTCAGCCTAGCCGCGCGCCAGATCCGCGTCCGCTACAAGCAGACGATCCTCGGAGCGGCTTGGGCAGTCATCCAACCCGTCACCCAGATGGTCATTTTCAGCCTCATCTTCGGTCGAATGGCCAAGCTGCCCTCAGAGGGTTTTCCGTATCCAATCTTCGTCTACTCCGGCCTGCTCGCCTGGAACTACTTCGCCGCGGCGACCGGCTCCGCCGCCGGCTCGCTGGTGTCCAACGCTCACCTGGTGAGCAAGGTCTACTTCCCACGCCTGATCATCCCCTTCGCCGCAGAGCAGGCCGCCCGCGTGGACTGTGCGATCGCGTCACTGGTGATGGTAGGACTCATGAT
>JAPPOT010000847.1:1598-8686 GCA_028817855.1 Myxococcales bacterium | reverse complement strand
GCGGGCTGAGGCCACGGTGGGGGCCTGGGGCGCCGGGGCGGGGCGCCCGGCGGGGGTGAACCGGGGGACATCTCCCCCGCACCCGGTGCGCGGCTAGATTCCCAGCATGCCTTTCACAGGAGAGCCGACCATGATCACCACCCACAGGACGAACCTTCTTCCACTCGCCATGCTCGTGCTGCTCGCCTGCGGCAGCGAGGCCACCGATGTGGCCGAGGCCACCGGCGGCTCCGATGCGAACCTGCGGGGCGGAGCGGCCGGCGAGGGCGCGATGGACGACGTGCGAGATGCCGATGCACGCGACACCCATGCGGCGTCCGATCGCGACGGCGACGCCGCCGAGACCGACCACGCTCGCGACACCGACGTGCGCGACACCGACCTGCGCGACACCGACGTGCGCGACACCGACGGCGAGCGCGACAGCGCCGAGACCGACCGCGCGCGGGCCTGCTTCGAGGCGTGCATCGAGACGAGCGATGATGCGCGGGCGTGCGAGGCTCGCTGCACAGACGCCGCCGAGACCGACCGCGTCACCGACGCCGATGTCAATCCGCGCCGCTGCTACGGCGCCTGCCTGGACGCGGGAGGAGAGGACCGCGCCTGCCTGGCCCGCTGCGTCGAACAGGACGACCGCGACGGCGGTGCCCGCGCGTGCTATCAGGGATGCCTGGAGGCCGGTGGCGAGGATCGAGCCTGCCTCGCCCGCTGCGTCGAAGAAGATGCAGTGCGGGATGAGCCGGTCAGCTGCCTGGATGAGTGCCTGCGTTCGGGGCGCGATGAGGCGGTCTGTCGCGAAGGTTGCGCGACGGACAGCGCCCGCGACTGAGCACGAGGAGCTCGGCGGCGCCGCGTCGCCCGCGTGCGCGAGGTCTGGGAGTTCCTGCTGCAGCTCTTCGAGACCTGGGAGCCCCTGCTGAGCGGCGAGGTCGTGCGCGCCGCGAGGGATGCCCGGGCTTGAGGGGTGCACGCGTGCGACAGGTGCCGCAGGGCACGTTCTTGCGCGCCCGTTGCCGGTGGCCGACCCGCTGGATTTGCCCTAGACTGCCGGCGAACCGTGAGATCGGCGAGCACCAGGCAAGGGCAGCAGTGGCTGGCGAGCGGCGCGGCAGTGCTGTGCCTGACGCTGCAGCTGAGCGCATCGCTGCACTACCTGCTGGTCGAGCACGCCCACTGCATCGAGCACGGCGAGCTCACACACGGCGACCACCACGATCACGGCGGCGCCGCCGGCGTCGAAACGGACGAGGGCGCCCCGCACGCGAGCGCGCCCGCCGGCCACGACGACGACGGCCACGAGCACTGCATGCTGGCGACGCGCACGCGGGCATGCGGCGAGCAGCCGCCGGCCGCGGTGCACGATGCGCCGCGGATGCGCGTTGCCGGCGCGGCGCTCGAAGCCGCCACCCCGCACGAGCGCGAGCCGCTGGTCGCAGCGCCGAAGACTTCACCACCCGCCTAGGGAGCCACCCCTGAACGCGTCGCGCGAGTGCGCGCGGCGCAGTGCGCTCTCGAAGACAGGATCGCGCGCGATCGGTGCATCGGCGTGATCGCGTGGTGTGATGAAGATGAGAAATGTCTGGATTGTGATCGCGCTCGCCTTGGAGACGGCGAGCGCCACCGCCCAACCCCAACAACCGAGGCCCGGGACCGAAGCCGAGACCGGGACCGAAGCCGAGACCGGGGCCGAGGCCGAGACCGGGGCCGAAGCCGAGACCGGGGCCGAGACCGAGACCGGGACCGGGACCGGGACCGAGACCGAAGCCAAGTCGGAGGCCGAGTCCAAGGTCGCGACCGAGACCGAGGCCACCGCGGCCGACGAGCAAGCCATCGCCGGGGAGCTCGCGGCGCTGGAGGCCGAGGCCCCGCCGCCTCCGCCACCGTCCG
Organism: Myxococcales bacterium; assembly: GCA_028817855.1. GTDB lineage: Bacteria > Myxococcota_A > Polyangia > Polyangiales > JAFGIB01 > JAOUOP01. The sequence continues at coordinate 6,799 of JAPPOT010000847.1, read as the reverse complement.
CACCGGCAGGCAGCAACGCGCTCAACCCCGCGATCAGCGCCAATGGGCTCGTGCTCGTCGGCGGGGCCAGTGAGGAGCCGCGTCGAGAAGGAGACCTGGATACCGGCATCCACCTGCAGGAAATCGAGCTGCGCTTCAGCGCGACGGTCGACCCCTACTTCCGGGCCGACCTGACGCTCGCCGCCCACGACGACGAGGTCGGGTTCGAGGAGGCCTACCTGAGCACCCTCGAGATCCCGCACCTCACGATCCGCGCGGGACAGATCTTCGCGGCGGTCGGGCGCCACAACTTGCTGCACACCCACGCCTTCCCCTTTCTCACCGCGCCGCACGCTTCGCGCGCGCTGCTCGGGCCCGAGGGGCTGCGCGATCCAGGGGTCTCCTTCGACCTGCTGGTGCCGGTGCCCTTTTTCCTCGAGCTTAACGCCCAGGTCTTTCGCGGCGAATGGTTGCCCTTCCAGGGCGAGCCCGAGGAGGAGAGCGAGGCGGCGGCCGAGGAGATGGTCGAGGACGACGGCCACGCCCACGAAGCGATCGAGGATCTGCGCGAAGACCACGACTTCGTCTACGTGGGTCACCTCAAGAGCCTCTTCGAGCTCGGCGAGGACGCCACCCTGGAGCTGGGTGGCAGCTACGCTGGCGGACGCAACGGCTTCGGCGAGCGCACCGACGTCGTCGGCGCCGATCTGACCGTCAAGTGGCGACCGCTTGCGGCCGAACGCTACACCGGCATCGACTGGAGCAGCGAGTACCTCTGGGTGCGGCGCGGTGGCGCGCACGAGGACGACCGGGTCGGCGGAGCCTTCAGCGGGCTGCGCTACCAGTTCCACCAACGTTTCTGGGTCCAGGCCCGGGGAGGAATGCTCGGCCTGCCCGACGACGACAGCCCGCGCAGCTACCGCGCGGAGGGCCTATTGGCCTTCATTCCCAGCGAGTTTTCCGGGCTCCGGCTCCAATACGCCTACGAAACCAGCGAAGAAAGCGCCTTCCCAGACGTCCATGAAGTATTCCTCCAAGCGCTCTTCTCCATCGGCCCCCATCCGCCCCATGACTACTAGAACCCATCTCAAACCTCCCGTGGATGGATTCGGGAGCGCGACGGTGCCGAGCGGCGCGTCGATGAACCGAGGCAATGCGCGGCCGTTGTTGAGCGGGAGGCGAGGTGGCGGCCGGTGGCGTCCCGTCCGGAAGGCACCGCGAGGGGGCTCTGAGATGGGTTCTAGAGCTTCCAGGATCGCCCACGTCGTCCTGCTGTCGCTGGGGATCTGCCTGACCCTCGGGTCGGTCGCGCGGGCCGATCTGCGGGTCGTGACAACCACCACGGATCTGGCCGACCTCGCGCGCGCGGTCGGTGGCGAGCACGTGGAGGTCGAGTCGATCTGCAAGGGCGAGCAGGATCCCCACTACGTGCAGGCGCGCCCCAGCTACATGGTGAAGCTCAGCCGCGCGGACCTGCTGATCTCGGTCGGACTCGATCTGGAGGTCGCATGGCTCCCGTCGCTCGTGCGCGGCGCGCGTAACCCCGCGATCAACCCGGGCAAGCCGGGGCATCTGGAAGCATCCCGGGCGATCAAGCCGATCGAGGTCGTCGGCGGTGCGGTCGACCGCAGCAAGGGGGACATTCACCCGCGGGGCAACCCCCACTACTGGCTCGATCCCCACAACGGCAAGGCGATCGCGCGACTGATCGCCGCGCGCATGAAGCAGCTGGATCCCGAGCACGGTGCGGACTACGAGGCCAACCTCGAGCGCTTCATCGGACAGCTGGACGCCGCCATCGCCCGCTGGCAGAGGCGCATGGCGCCACTGCGCGGCAAGCGCGTGGTCTCCTACCACGCCACCTTCAACTACTTCATCCAGCGCTTCGGATTGCAGCAGTCGGGCTACGTGGAGTCCAAGCCCGGCATCCCGCCCGCGCCCGCGCACCTGGCGCAGTTGATCGTGCAGATGCGCAAGGAGCGCGTCGGAACGATCCTGCACGAGGCCTACCACGATCGCGGCGCCTCCAACCTGGTCGCCAAGCGCTCGGGGGCCGCGGTGCTCGAGCTGCCCACGTCGGTCGGCGGTGCACGCGGGGTCTCGAGCTACATCGCGCTGATCGACCACCTGGTGGCGCGCACCGCCCGGGCCCTCGGCGGCAGGTGATGGGCGACGCGCTCACCTTCCTGGCGGCGCCGCTGTGCATGTGCCTGGTGATCGCCAGCATCCACGTCTACCTCGGCATGCACATCCTGCGGCGCGGGGTAATCTTCGTCGACCTCGCCCTCGCCCAGCTCGCGGCCCTGGGCGCGACAGTCGCCGGGGTGCTCGAGGAGCAACACGCCGAGGAGGCCCACGCGCACCTGGCGGCCTTTGCCCTCGCCACGGTCGGCGCCGCCATCTTCGCGCTGGCGGGGCGCGCCCGGGAGCACGTCTCCCAGGAGGCGATCGTCGGCATCGTCTACGCGGTGGCGAGCTCGCTGATGGTGCTGGTGCTGAGTCAGGCGCCCCACGGGGCGGAGCACATGAAGGAGATGCTGGTCGGCTCGCTGCTGCTGTCGACCTGGGAAGACGTGGCGCGCGTGGCCGTGGCCTACGCATTGCTCGGTGCTGCCCAGCTCGGCCTGCGCAAGCGCTTCGTACAGATGTCCTGGCAACCGGAGCAGGGTGTGCCCGCGGGTTGGGACTTCGCCTTCTACTTGCTGTTCGCGATGGTCATCACGCTCAGCGTGCAGGTGGCCGGCGTCCTGCTGGTCTTCTCCTATCTGATCGTGCCAGCGGTCGTCACGGCGCTCTTCCAAGAGCGCCTGGGCGCGCGGCTGCTCGCTGGCTGGGGGGTGGCAGTCGTGGCCAGCGTGGGTGGGCTAGCAGCGTCCTGGGCCTGGGACCTGCCCACCGGCGCCGCCATCGTGGCGGTCTTCGGCGCGGTGCTGTCGCTCGCAGCGCTGCTGCGGCTGATCAGGCGCCCCACGGTCACCTGACGTGGTTCCCAACCCTTGGACACCTGGCCGGAGGCAGTCTCGGCGCCGCGGTGGAAGCCCTCGTCGTGCCGTGGTAACCCGATCACATGGGTTACGCGGCATCGTGGAGCGTGCATGAGAAGTGTTCTGTGGGCTTTGGGCGTGGTCGCGGCGCTGACCTTCGGATGTGACGGCGATACCAGCGGGGATGGCGACAGGTCGGGCGGCGCGGCGCGGCCTGCGGGCAGCGACCCGGCGGTAGACGACTCGACCGGTGGCGGTGGACCTGCGCCGATCGCAGGCGGCATGCAGGGACCCGGCATGGCCGGGCCGAGCAACGATCCCGGGACCGCGGGCATGGGCGCCGGTGACGACTGCGGCTCGATCGAGCTGGAGCCGAACATCGAGTTCGAGCCAGGCAACCTGCTCATCCTCTTCGATCGATCGATGAGCATGGCGACCCTCTTCGGCGGCTCGGACCGTCGCACCGAGGCCGGGGCCGCGCTGATCACTGCCCTGACGCCCTTCGTCTGCGGTCCGCAGACCGACGTGGACGGCGCTGCCTGCGTCGACAAGCTCAATGTCGCAGCGCTGATGTTCCCAAGCTACGACGCGGCCGCCATGCCGAGCGGGCTCGATCCGACGCAGCTCAGCTGCACCGTCCACGACATGACCTCGTCGGAGCAGCTGCCGTGGCAGACTGCCACCGACTTTGTCGCGGCCTGGGACCCCTACTGGGCCGCGCGCGCGCTGGTCACCGACCTCGCCTTCCAGCCCCTGACGATGCAGCCACTGGTCTACGGCACGCCGATCTCGACCGCATTCCAGCGCGGCGCCGAGGCGCTCATGGATCAGAACCTGACTGGCAACAAGGCCGTGCTCTTCCTGACCGACGGCGAGGAGGTCGGGATGTGCGCGGGGGTCAACGGCGTGACCCAGGCCACCACCTGGGCCGACGAGGCCATCCGCACCCACGTGGTCAGCCTGGCGCCGCCGGGCGGTCCGGGCGAGGTCTTCAACAACGACGTGGCGGCCGCCGGTGGCACCGTCATGCCGCTCTACCCGACCGACGCCGCCGCCCTGACCGCCGAGCTCTCCGACATCGTCATCAGCTCCATCGGCAAGGCCAGCTGCACGGTCCCGCTCAACGGCGGGCGCCTGCAGTTCTGGGACGAGGCCTGCGAAGTCGGCGAGGTCTTCGTCGGCCCGACCAAGGTCCCGTGCGACCAGGCCAACAAGGCCGACGGCTTCTACATCAAGGACGAGGGCACGATCGAGATCGTCGGCAGCTACTGCACCATGCTCGAGGAGCAGGGCGTGCTGAAGGCCTCGTTCCCGTGCACGGTCATCCTCGAGTAGCTGGAGCCCACGTGGCTAGTCCACGTGCTTGCTGTTCGGGGTGGAGCGCTCCTTGATGATCACCCAGCGGACTCCCTGGGCGCCGATGCTCGTGAGTTGGTGGCGCTCTCCGGGCTCGACCATCACGACGGATCCAGCGACGAGCGGCACCGCCGACCCCTCCACGTCGAGCTCGCCGCTGCCTTCGAGCACAACATGGTACTCGTGGTAGTCGTGGTGGTGCGGCACCTCCGAGTCGGGGATCTGCGTCAGGCGTGAGGTGAGGCCGATCTCGACGGGAGAGCCGTTCCAGTGACCGCAGAGGAGGTGGCTTCCACTTCGCTCGTAGACTCGCATCGCTCGTCCTCCCCGCTCGCGTCCTCGCCCCGGTACGGGGCTCGGCGAGATGATAGGGTGCAGCGATGGCGGCTCGCTACCCGCCGGCGCCACATCGCCTATGCTTCGCGGTGTGCCCATCGACCTGCACGCGCTGATCCGCCTCCCCGCCCGGCCTCGCGCGTGGGCCGAGGGAGACAACATCCCGTGGAACGAGCCGGCCTTCAGTCGCCGCATGCTCGCTCAGCACCTGTCGCAGGACCACGACGCGGCGAGTCGGCGCGCCGTCACGATCGACGCGCATGTGGACTGGATCCACCGCACGTTACTGGGCGGTGCGCCGGGATGCATCCTCGACCTGGGCTGCGGCCCCGGGCTCTACGCCAATCGTCTCGCGTCGCTCGGGCACGAATGCGTGGGCATCGACTGGTCGCCCGCTTCGATCGAGTATGCGCGGGCGCAAGCACCCGACGGGCCCGGGCGCGCGCGCTATCTTCAGGCCGACCTGCGCGATGCCGAGTACCGCCCGGCGGACGTGGACGCCGGCTTTGATCTGGTGATGTTGCTCTTCGGCGAGCTCAACGTCTT
>JAPPOT010000847.1:0-1588 GCA_028817855.1 Myxococcales bacterium | reverse complement strand
TCTTCGAGCCCGTGGCAGCGCGCGAGTTGCTGTCTCGCTGCCGTCAGGCGTTGCGGCCCGGGGGCACGCTGCTGGTCGAGCCCCACACCTTCGGGGCGGTCGAAGCATTGGGCCGCGCGCCGGCCACCTGGTCGCGGCTGGAGCGGGGGCTGTTCTCCGACCGCCCGCACCTCTACCTGGTCGAGAGCAGCTGGAACGACGAGAGTGCGACCGCCACGCGACGCTACGCGATCGTCGACGCGGCGACCTCCGAGGTCGAGGTCCACGCCCAGAGCTTCCAGGCCTACCGCGACGAGGACTACGGCGCGCTGTTCGCGGAGCACGGTTTCGTGGACGTGAAGCGCAGCGATGGGGTCGGAGCGCCGACCGTCACGCCCCACGAGGGACTCTGCGCCTTCGTCGCCCGGCCCGCGTGACTCAGCCGCGGTGGGCGCTGCGATACTCGCGCGGGGTCTGCCCGGTCCAGCGCTTGAAGGCGCGGTGGAAGGCGGAGGTCTGGGAGAAGCCGAGCAGGAAGGCGATCTCCGAGAAGGCCAGGTCGGTCTGGCCCGCGTAGCGGATCGCCAGGCGACGTCGGATCTCTTCCGTCAGCTCCTTGAAGCTCGTGCCCTCCTCCTCGAGGCGGCGCCCCAGCGTCCGCTGGCTGACGTGGAGCGCGGCGGCGGTCTGGGCGATGCCGGCGCTTCCATCGGCCAGGCCCGCGGTGATCCGCTCGCGCACGCGCGACGTGAAGCTCGCCGCGCGCGGTAGGTCCGCGAGCAGCATCTCGGCGTGCTTGCTGACGAGCGCGTGCAGGTGCGGGTCGGCGTCCTCCAGCTCGCGATCGAGGATTGCCGTGCGAAAGCGCCAGCCGCAGACGGGTTGGTCGAAGCGGATGGTGGCGCGCTCGTTGAAGAACTCGTGATAGAGGCGGGTGTCCTCGGGCTCCGGGTGCGTGAAGAGCACCTCGTGCTCGAAGTCCTCCACCACGCCGCGCGCCCGGTGTCGGAACGCCTCGAAGAAGGCCGCCACCTCGTAGGCCTCGGCCGCCCGCGGCAAAACCACCGCGCTGTCGAGCGTGGCCAGGCAGGTCTCGCCCTCGTCCGCGATGGTGATGGTCAGCGCGTCATTGATCAGGTGCATGTAGCGGACGATGGTCTCCATCGCGCCGCGCGCGTCCCGGGCCGTGCTGGCGGCGTACTCGAGTGCGCTGAAGTCGCCGACCTCGATCTTCTGCGCCGCGCGTAGGCCGAGGTCGGGATCACCGGTCAACGCGATCGCCCCGGCCAACAGCTCGTGGGTCGCCGCGATCGGCACGCGCTCGTCCGGGTCCAGCGCATCGATGGACGCGGCGACCTCATCCGGGACGTCGGGGTGCTCCCCGAGCAAGCGTCCGAAGGGTCGCAGCAAGCGTGCCGAGTAGCAGTGCTGCGACGGCGGCGAAGAGTCGGTCACCGGGCACCCATCATCCCGCAATCGCTGGCGAATCTTCCACATCCACGGAGCGGCCGCAAGCGCCGGGACGTCACCCGCTGGCAACGCCGAGAAACGATCCGGCAACGGGGGTCAATGACGCACGGGCGTCGACGCCGAAGACTCGGTTGTGGGT
>JAPPOT010000260.1 GCA_028817855.1 Myxococcales bacterium | reverse complement strand
GTCATGGGGGGGCGTGAAGCAGGGGGTGCGGCGGTGTGGTCGCCTCGAATTGGGCAAGCCACCGCGTGCGCCGTACTGTCGCCGCCGTGGGCCAGTTGCCGACAGCCGCGCGCTGGGCGCTCCTGGCCGCGCTCGCGGCGCTGGTGTCGGCCCGCATCGCGGGCGCCTTCACCGAGGCCTTCAACTGGGACGAGCTGTCCTTCATGCATCGGGTCGAGCGCTCGATCGCGCAGGGCAAGCTGATCGGCGGTGGACGCCCGGGCCTCGCAATCGTGCCCCTGTGGCCATTGGTGGAGGGTTGCCGGGACGAGGTGGCGGTGTTGCGCGCCGCACGGTTGCTCTGGGGCGGCGTGACCGTCGCCTACGTGGTGGGGATCTTCGCGCTGCTGCGGGATCTGCTGCGCCTGCTCGGCAGCCCGCGACCGGGGCATGCGGCGCTCTTCGGCGCCGCGCTCACCTGCCTGACCCCGGTCTTCTGGCGCTGGTCGCTGCAGATCCGCACCGACCAGCTGGCGCTGGCGGCTGCCGCCTGGGGCAGTTTCTTCCTGCTGCGCTCGCGCCAGCGCCTGCCGTGGGCCGCCCTCGCGGGCCTCGCGTGCGGGCTCGGCTTCCTGGCCACACAGAAGGCCGCCTACATCGCGGCCCTGGGCGGTGCGCTGGCGGCTGTGGACGTGCTCACCCAGCGACCGCGCCCGTGGCGGCAGGCCTTCGCGCGGGCGGGCACCGCCCTGGGGGTATTCGGCGCGGTGCTCGCGGCCTTCTATCTGGCGACCACGAGCTTCGACAAGGCGGAGAGCTTCGGCGGCACGGTGCGCAAGGGGCTCGGCTCCCTATCCGACTACGGCGACCTCTTCGGGCGCGGCACCTACCTGGCGATCCTCGAGCGCCAGCCCGTGCACGTGCTGTGGGTGGCCCTGCTGTGCGTCGCGACCGTCGCCAGCCTACGCTGCGGGCGCGAGGGCGCACGCAGCCTGCCCTACGCCTGGGTCACCCTGCTGCTCGGGCTGGCCGTGGCCCTCTTCCATCGCAGCAGCTTTGCCTACTTCTGGATGACGCTCGCCATGTTCCCGGCCGTGGCCATCGCGCTCGGCATGGACTCGATCGTCGCGCTCGTGCCGAGCCCGCGTACGCGCGCGGCGCTGCTCGGGGGCAGCTGGATCGCGCTGGTGCTGCTCTTCGCTCCCGGGTTCGGGCAGACGCTCACCGATACCCAGGCCGTCCAGCGGGATAGCTACGCCTTCGTCCAGCGCAGCTTCAGCCCACAGGACCAGGGCTGGCAGCTGGAGGGCGGGCTCTTCTGCCACGCGCCGGAGACCCCGATGCCGGTGCTCATGTACGTGCACGTCCTGCATCACTTCCAGCAGGCCCGCCGCGAGGAGAGCGTGCGCTGGGTCCAGGACGAGCTGAGGCGGAGGCCGATCAAGTACATCATGGGTGCGCACACGCTGGTCATGCTGCCCTTCCCCGAGGAGCTCAAGCGCTTCTGGGGCGAGCGCTACGTGCCCTACTACAAGGCGGTGATGCTGCCCGGGCGCGCGCTGGGCGGGCGCGCGGGCACGCAAACGCAGTTCGACGTGCTGGTCCCGGGCGCCTACGTCTGGCGCGGGAGCCCGCCTCCACGGCTCGAGATCGATGGCAAGCCCGTGAATCTGGCGAGCCCGGTCACGCTCGACGTGGGCAGCCACAGCATCCGCCTGCTCGCCGACACGCCTCCGGGCGCCCTGGTGTGGAAGGTGGACACACCGCCACAGCCGGACCCGAACCTCGAGTTCTTCAACGCCTGGCAGCAGGCGGAGATCGCGCTGGTCGAGGAGGAGAAGCGCTAGCCCGAACATTTCACCGGGGCGGCTGGTTTCAGTCTGTCTCGGCGGGCCTCAGGGTGGAAGCAGCGTGATCTGCAGTCGATCGATGGCCCTCGGCGCCGGATATGACCGCCTGCCAGAGCGGCACAGCCAACGTGTGGCGCATGACGGCACGGCCGTCGGTCTGGCGCTCGGGGTGCACCAGCATGATCAGCACGAACCCGACGACACGCCGGACAAGCTGGACTACGCCGCCATGGCCCTGGTCACCGAGGGCCTGGAGGCACACGCTCGGCGTGCTGCTCGAGGCGGGCGAGGCGCCGAACACGCGCAAGGACCGGCCCTGGCGCATGTGAGCTCTACTGCGGGGGCGCGGGGCGCCAGCGGGGGTCGCTCAGGTAGTACCGGTAGAGGGCGCTCTTGCTGCGCTGCCTGCGCAGGGCGCCGGGGGCGGTGCCGAACCAGCGGTGGAAGGCGCGCTGGAAGGTGGGCGGATGGGCGAAGCCCAGGGCGTAGCTGACCTCGGAGACCGTGAGGTTTCCCTCGTCGAGCAGGTCCAGGGCGCGCTCTCGACGCACCGCGTCAACGATGTCGGAGTAGCTCGACCCCTCGGCCGCGAGCTTGCGGCGCACCGTGCGCGGGCTCATACGCAGCATCCCGGCGATGTCGTCGAGCGAGCAGCCCTCGGCCACGTGCGCCAGCGCCAGCTGCCGAACCCGCAGGGAGAAGGCGCGCTGCTGCGACACCCGCGCGAGGCGCTCCTCCGCCACCGAGACCAGCAGGGTGTGGAGCTCGGGGCGCGCCGTCGCCAGCTCCATGTCGAGCGCGAAGGCCGGGATCACGATCGCGTTCCACTCTCGGCGGTAATGGACCGGGCATCCCAGCGCCTCCTCGATCTCGCCGGCGTAGGGCGGCGCCGGGTGCACGAAGTGCACCTCGATGGGCGGACGGTCGACGCCGAGCATGCGGCGGGCGTTTCGGCTGAAGGAGGCCACCACGTACTCGTTCACGATGCGGCTGACGCGGTCCGCGGTCACGCGGTAGCGCCACAGCGCCAGCTCGCCCTCCTCGTCGATGCGAATGTCGGCGCAGTCGTGCATCAGCGGCAGGTAGCGCTGGGCGGCGAGCATCGACTCGCGCAGGGTCGCCGCCGTCTCGCACACGAACTCGAACAGCCCGCCCTCGTCGGGCTTGGTCGCGAGCCCGGCGCGGAATGCCCAGGCCGGGTCGCCGGTCGTGCGCACGGCGTCCGCCAGCAGCAGGTGCCCCACCTCGTGCGGCAGCCGCAGCTCCGGATCGGACAGCTGGTCGAGGGAGATGCCGGCCCGGTCGAGGATGCGCAGCCCGCTGTCGATCGTGCGGCGCTCGACGTCCGTGCCGGCCTCCTTCAGCCGGCGCACGAACGGACCGAGGAGGTCCACGCCGATGGTTCCCTGTGTGCCGCCGCCGCCCTTGGAGTCCATTCGCCGACCCGAACTCCATTGATGTAGCCACATGGCGACCCCCGCACAAGGGCCGGCGCACGCCCTGCGGTGGCCACGGGGCCGGGCCGCGGGCGCACGTCGGAGCGGCTGTGGCTCGCCGGCGCGGCGCTAGAACTGGAACTTGACGCTGGCGTTCAGCTCGTCGCGGTCGCGCAACAGGCCCAGGCGCTCGTAGGGATCCACACCGAAGAAGTCGGTGGCCGTGAAGTGGAATCCCAGTTGCTTGCTGAGGTTCACCCCCAGGTCCAGGCTGACGAAGCCGCTGTCGGGGGCGACGAAGGCGCCCATCAGCTTCGGCACCAGGAAGCCCTTCATGTAGATCGTCGCGACCGCGCCCACGATCGTGAACTGGTGCTGGCGCACCCGGTACTCGTTGTAGGCGGGGATCTGCGTCAACAGCGCCTCGTCCTCGGCGTCGAAGCCGGTGGCGATGCTGTGCACGAACTGACCCACCAAGAGGAAGGGGAGCTGGCTGTTGAGGGCCGGGATCATGGTGGGGCGCGTCGCCGACAGGGCGTAGCTGACGACCGGCTTCTCCTCGGGCTCGAAGTGCCAGCGGCCCGGCACGACGGGGTCGGGGCGGCGGCCACCGGAGATGGTGTCGGAGTCCGTGCGCACGGGCCAAGTGCGGTCGGCCTCGACCAGCACCTCCGCCTTCGCCACCAGGCCGGCGGGGACGCCGAAGGGCGCGGTCGGCGTGGCGACCGGCCCCTCGAACGCGTACTGGAAGCTCGCCCCGGCCAGGTGCTGGCGCGGGAACTCGAGCACCAGGCGGTCGAGCTGCGTGGAGTCGTACAAGCCGGTGGCGGCGTCCAGCAGGCGCTCGTCGAAGGTGGTCGGGATCGGCGGGGAGAGCTGGTGGGTGTAGAAGTAGAGCAGCGAGTAGGCCGCGTGCTCGCCCAGGCGCCCCTTCCAGTGCAGGCCCGCGCGTATGTCGTCGAGCTCGCCGCCGGGATAGTCGAACACCTTGTTGCCGACCACGAAGGGCGAGGGCGTGTCGGTGTAGGGGATGCCCCAGGCGCCGACCAGACTCAGGGGGGCGGTGACCGTGTCGCGGCCGCGGTCGATGAGCAGCGGCGCCCAGATCACGTCGAGGCTGTGGTCGATCGCCTCGAGCTCGATCAGCGCGCTCATCATCCACAGCGGCACGCGCGTGTCCTCGAAGGGCTCGAGCGCGCCGAAGTGCCAGGTCTCGTTGCGCGGGTTGACCACGTCGAGCAGCTGGTATTGCCCGGTGTCGCGCCAGAGCTGTCGGCCGAGGCGGATCGAGACGGCGTCGACCGGCTTCAGCTCGAGCTGGAGCGTGCGGATGTCGATCTCGTCGTAGTAGTTGTCGAGCACCCACTCCCGCGCCAGCTGCCGGCGCTCGGTGGGGTCGTCCGAGAGGCGCGGGATCTGGGCCCACTCGTCGGCCGCCAGGTCGAGGGCCTTGACGCCGCGGAGGGTGGCCGAGAGCCCGAGCGCGTCGACGGGCTGCCAGCCACCCTCGAGCTGCAGGGTGCCGCGCGCCATCGAGAGGCTGCCGCCCTCCTGGCCGTGGTCGATCGGGTAGCAGGGGATGTTGGGCGTGGCGACCGGGTCGCAGGTCTGGGCGGTCTGCATGCGCCGCGCGCCGGAGCCGCTGAAGATGAAGGCCTCGTGCTTGCGCGCCGAAAAGCCGTCGGAGACCAGGGGCACGAAGATGCCGCCCTGCAGCTTGACGTGACCGCCGAAGCTGAACGGGGAGGGCTCCTCGGCGGCCGCGGGCTCGGTGCCGGGCTCGTCCTCGGCGCCGTCCTCGGCGCTCGCTTCGGGCAGCTCGTCGATCGCTTCCGGGGGCGGGACCTCGCCCGGGTCCGCGAGCGGCTCGGCGGGCTCGTCGAGCAGGCCCTCGTCGTCGTCCTGGGCCAGGCCGATGGCGGGCACCGCCGCGAGGGCCGCGAGCAGCAGGACGGGCGGCACGATTCGCATGTACATCATACCTCTCTCCGCCACGGGGATGGCGGCGCGCGCTACATGCAATCGGCCGGTGTGGGATTGGCCGGGGCGCTGAGCGTGATGTCTGTCAGGCTGATCGCGTTCTCGCCGTCGCTCGACATGTTGCCGGCGAAGGCCGGCAGGGACGCCTCACCGACGACCTCACCGTTGAGCATGGCCGTCACGGTGTGCGCGCCGGGGACCACGTTGGCGATGTAGAAGCGGCCATTGAGCGGGTTGGTGGCGGTGCGCACCTCGAGGTAGGGCGCGCTGTCCAGGGCGACGTTCGTCGTCGGCAGGTTGTTGGACGCGAAGTAGCGGATGTCCCCTTGGCCGTCGTCGATCGACACGGTGACGCAGCCCACAGGGTGCTCGAGGCCATCGGGGCTATCCCAATAGATCGCCCCCGCGATGTCGGCCATCTGCGGGTCGAGCGTAACGTTGGCGACGGTCTTCACGGTCAGCACGGAGCTCTTGGCGACCACGCGCAGGAGCTTGTCCTGCTCGAGCGGGCTCACGTTGAACGTGTAGGTGTCGATGGCCTGGTCGGGCACGCCCTGGATCATGAAGCCGACCTGATCCTGAGTCAGGCCGGGGAAGCTCACCACGGCGTTGTCGTCGGTGACGGTCTCGAGGCCGGCGAGCGGCATGCCGGTGACGTTGTCGAGCACGCGCACCGTCAGCTCCAGCTGGCTGCTGGGCACGGGCATGTCGTTGACGCTCTCGACGATCGTACCGACGAAGGTGGCTCCACCGGCGGGCGGCGCGGAGGTCATCCCGTCGGCCATCATGGTGCCGTCACCGGTGGGAGCGGCGGGGGCCGGGCCGCCGGCGCCACCCATGGCGATCGGCATGTTGAGGCCACCCTGGCCTTCGGGGCCACCGGTCTCGTTGGAACAACCGAGGGCGAGCGCGCTGGCGAGGACGAGCGCGCCTGCGGCGAAGCGCTGCGCCCGCGAGCCCGGAGCGGAAGGTGGATCGATTCGGCGAATGGACATGGGGATGGGTACTCCTGTGCCGCGACGCGGTCGCGGGTGCGCTATTGGATGTCGAGCCCGCTTGCGCAGTTGGACTCCATGACCTCCCAGATGAGGTCCGCGATGATCTCCGAGCCGGCGGCGTTGGGGTGGATGCCGTCGAAGATGAAGTAGGAGCCGCCCGTGAACGCCTGGCGGGTGTCGATGAACGTGCACTGGCTGGCGGTGCGGCTCTCGCAGTGCTCGCGCGCGAGCGGATAGGCGTAGTCGGCGATCTCGTTCATCGCAGACGGGTTCGTGGAGCCGGTGATGTGGGGGTAGTAGAAGAAGATGATCTCTTCGACGCCGGCCGCCTCGACATCGCTGAAGAGCTGCGGCAGGACCGCCAGGGCGCCGTCGACGCTGGTCCGGCAGCTGCCGGTGAAGCCAGCGAAGAGGCACGCGGTGTTGAGCAGCGCGTCGTTGCCGCCGCCGGTCATGATGAGGGTCTGGGTGGGCTGCCGGACCGCTGTCTGCGCCTGCCCGCGGATCTGGGAGATGACGGTACCGCTGACCGAGTAGTCGCGGTAGCTCTGCCCGGAGTAGTCCTCGAGGTTGCGCGTGATCGCACCGCTCAGGGCCAGGTAGGAGTCGCCGATCAGCGCGACCGTGTCGCCGCTGCCCTCGCAGCGCGTGGGAATCGGACCCGGGTTGACGACCGGATCGCCGCCGTCCATGCCGGCCGTGCCGTCCATGCCAGCCATGCCGGCCGCGCCGTCCATCCCGGCCGCGCCGTCCATGCCGGCCGCGCCGTCCATGCCAGCGGTGCCCATGTCCGGTGTGTCATCCGGGGCGGCGGTGCCGTCCATGGGTGTGCCATCCATCGGCATCGCGCCGGGCGTGGAGCTCATCCCAGGGGTGGTGGGGTTGCCGCCGGGCTGTCCGGTCACGGGCGAAGCCATCGTACCGTCGCCCATCGGCGCAGTCGCGCCTTGCATGCCCGGCAACATGACCATCGAGCCGGAGCCGGCCGTTGCAGGCTCCGTGCTGCACGCGCCGACCAACGCGCCCACCGAGATGATGGGTCCCAGCGTCCTCACGAACCTGGAGGGAAGACGTTCAACCATAACCATTTGTGCACCTCCTGGCGCCCGCACGGTGTTAGACCGCAACACCTCTTCTACGGAGCGCGATGGTCGGGTCGGCGCGCTCACCATTCCCCGCCCGGTGACATTGGTTTAGCCAACCGCCGCCTTTCACCGAAACAGCCGAGGCGGCCGTTCCGATAGCTTCCATGGCCAGCCCTCGGATGACCTCAACCCTGGACGCCAACAGCGACTCGTACGAGCAACTCCGCGAGGATGCGGGTCGACTCGGGGAGACAGGCGATGCTCCGATGCTGCCATTGGCGCGCGCGGTGAGACGTCGTACAACGACTGCGATGGGGCCTGCGCACCGCAATCGTCCCGGCCGCCGGGCGGCGCTGATCCTGACCGTGCTGGGAGTGCTCTCCACGGTCACGGGCGGCGCGCGCGCACACATCGGGCCGGCAGCGGTGCGCGCGGTGCTGGCGATGGAGGAGGGCGAGCCGACCATTCTGCTGCTCAACGAGGGGCTGGCCCTGCGGCAGGACGGCGGCTTTCACTACGTCTGCCCCGCGATCTGGGGCGACTCCGAGATGCGCGACACGGTTGTGGTGAACGGGGAGATCCTGATCGGTGCCGACAGCGGGCTGTGGATCTTCGGGCCCGATGGCAGCGCGCGCCCGCACCCCGAGGCGGCGGCCGCCGGGGGCGTGCCGCTGATCACGGGGGCCAGCGCCGAGCACCTGATGCAGCTGCGGCTCGACGGGGACGTGACCCAGATCCTGCGGGCGGATGCCGAGCAGGTGGCGATCGTGTGGTCGAGCATCGCGCGCTGGGACACGATGGGTGTGGCGAGCGACTTCGTGGTGCTACTGGCGATGAACACCGGCCAGATCCAGCTGCTGCGTCTGGCGACCGATGGCAGCGAGCTCGGCCAGGAAAGCGCGATGGGGCCGGAGACCGGGCTGGGGCCGGTGGCGCGCTTCATCGGCGAGCGGCCGTACATCACGCTCAAGCGCCTGCTCGACGACGGCAGCTGGGGCGTGGAGGTGGGCCTGCTCGAGGAGGGCGCGTGGGAGTCGCTTGCGATCGCCGTGACCTTCGTGGGGCCGAGCCTGGGGCCGGACGGCGAGCTGCTGGTGTCGATCGACGGGCAGCTCTCCACCTTCGACGATCACGAGCTGCAGGCGCTGCCGCTCGAGACGCCGGTCAACTGCATCGACGACTTCGAGGGCTTCATCTACGTCTGCGACAGCGTCGGGCTGCGCGAGATGACGACGGACGGCCCCGGGGAGCCGCTGTTCGAGCTGCTCGAGCTGCAACCGCCGCTGGAGGCGCTGGTGCCGGAGGACAAGCGCGTGATGTGCCAGCAGCAGTGGGAGCTCTACCAGCAGGATCTCGCCTGGGGCGGCTCGACGTTGCCGGGCGCGGATGGCGGCGTCGCC
>JAPPOT010000822.1 GCA_028817855.1 Myxococcales bacterium | reverse complement strand
GGCAAGGACCACTGGCCGATCACCAGCATGTTCGCGCTCGGCCCCGGCATCGCGGGCAACCGCATGATCGGCGGCACCGACAACGACCAGCTGGCGCGGAGGGTGGATCCGGACAGCCTGGAGCTCTCCGACGACGGCATCAAGCTCGGCCCCGAGCACGTGCACCGCGCCCTGCGCGCGATCGCGGGCATGGACGACGCGCCCTTCATGGGGGAGTACCCGCTGCCCGGCGAGGACCTGGCGCTCTTCGGCTGAGGCGGAGCCCCGCTACAGCTCGTTCCGGTCGGAGCTGGGAGGCACGATCCGAGCCCGCGCGCTTCTAGGGGGCAACGCAGGGCGGGCGCGTATACTGCGCCCGTGGCCGAGAACGACAGGCGCGGCGGGGGGCTGCTGGCGGTGACGCTGGTGGTTGCGGCCGCGCTCGGCCTGGGGCTGCGGGCCGACAGTCTGCAGACCGGCTTCTTCTCGGACGACTTCGTCGAGGAGGCGATGCTGCAGGGGCACTACCCGGCCGAGCGCGGGGCGCTGGACCTCTTCAACTTCGTCGACGGCAGCAAGCGCGAGGTGCAGCTGCTGATGGCGCGGGGGGCGTTGCCGTGGTGGAGCGCGCCGGACCTCAAGCTCGCCATGTTCCGGCCGCTGACGAGCGCGCTCGTGGGCCTCGACCGGGCGCTCTTCGGTGCCGATCCCTTCGCGCGCCACCTGCACTCGGCCCTGTGGTGGGTGCTGGCCCTGTGGGCGGCGGTCTGGCTGTGGCGCGGGCTCTTGCCGCCGGCGGCGGTGGTCGTGGCGGCGCTCTTCTTCGCGCTGGAGGAGGCGCACACGCTGCCGCTGTCGTGGCTGGCCAACCGCGGGGCGCTGGTCGCGCTCGCCGGCATGACCGCGGCGCTCGCGTTGCACGTGCGGGCGCGCGAGCGGGGCGCGCGCGGCTCCTGGGCGGCGGTCGCCCTGCCGGCGCCGGCCCTGCTCGCCGGGGAGTGGGCCTTTCCCTTCCTCGGCTACTTCCTGGCCTACGAGCTGCTGCGCGGCGCGGGTGGCGCGGGCGCGAGGCTTCGAGCGCTCGCGCCGGTGGCGGCGCTGGGGCTCGGCTATCTGGTGCTGCGCGCCGCCCTCGGCTACGGCACGCGCGGCTCGGGCGTCTACATCGACGCGGTCAGCGAGCCGATCGAGTTTCTCGCTGCGGCGGTGCAACGCCTGCCGGTCTTCTCGGCTGACCTCGTGTGGGGGTTGCCCGCGCACCACTGGGACTTCGGGGCGCCCGCCGTCCTGGGCTTCATCGATCCGCTGCCGCGCTGGCGCCAGGTGCACTGGGCGCTCGGTGCCGGCGCGGTGGTCCTGCTGCCGTGGGCGCTCTGGGTGCTGCGGCGCAGTGGGGCTGGTGAGCGCTGGGCGCACCTGCCCTGGCTGTGTCTCGGGGCGGCGCTGGCGCTTGTGCCGATGGTCAGCTCCTTTCCCACGAGTCGGCTGGTGCTGCCGGCGGTACTCGGCATCGCACCCCTCGCTGCGGCGCTGGTGGTGGAGGGCTTCGAGCGGCTGCGGACCGGCGCTGTGGCTCCGCTGCGGGTGCTCGCGTGGGTGATCCTGATGCTCGCGATCCTGCGCGTGAACACGATCGGGGCGGTGGCTTCGAGTCGCGGCGACGCGGCGATGACGCGCTACCTGGCGGGCGAGGGCGAGGCCTGGATGCTCGGCGCGAATCTGGGCGGCGACGACCCGAGTGCACGCATCGTGCAGCTCGCCGCCAGCGAGCACACCGTCTCGCTATTCACGCCGCTGGTCCGCGCCACCCGCGGGCGCACGATGCCGAAGAGCTTCTGGACCCTGAGCATGGCCGACAGCCCGCTGCGCGTGCACCGGCCTACGCCCCACCAGCTGGAGCTGACGGCGGTCGTGCGCCCCTTCGTGGACACCAGCGTCGAGCGTCTCTATCGCGACAGCGACGCCGGCTTCACCGTCGGGCAACGCATCGAGATCGACGGGCTCACGGTCGAGATCCTCGAGCTTTCCGACGGGCGGCCACGGCGAGCGCGCTTCACGTTCGAGCACGTGCTCGAGGATCCGCGCTACCGCTTCGTAACCTGTTCGCGAGACGGCATCGGGCCCGTCTCGTTGCCTGCGGTCGGCGGGACGCTGGAGCTGGGGTACGCGGGGTTCCCGGGGAACTGAGCCGCACGCTCCACGGCGCAGCCGCCGGCGCGCTTGCCGGGCCGCCGTCGGTGGTTACCTGGGCAGGCGTGGGTTGGTGAGAGGCGTGCATGCGATTCCGATCGTGGTTGTGCGCGGCCAGCCTGCTGCTGGTCGCGTGTGGGGACGAGAGCGCGGCCGAGTCGAACGGTCAGGACGAGTCGAGTCGAGCTGACCCGTCGAGTACCGACGGCCCCAGCGACATGGGCGGGGCCGACGAGCCGACCGGGGAGGCAGGCGGCGCGGCGCCGAGCTGCCAGCCGGACGCGGACGACGCGGCACCCGGGGTGTCGCCCGCCGACGTGCAGCCGAGCGGCCTGTCCGGGCCCATCGCGGCGCTGTCGGACGAGGACAAGCAGGCCTACTGCGACTGGCAGTGGTCGCTGCCCGGCTACGGTGACGAGTATTGCTGCGACGGGGTCTTCCACCCCCAGCGCGTCGCCGTCGACGGAACCGAGACACGCGAGAGCTGCCTGGCCGATCTGCAGCGCTTCGATCCCTGTGAGGAGGTGTTGATCGAGTTCTTCGAGGACTGCGCGATCGCGCGCCTGGCCCGGATCTGTGGGACTCCGGACGGGTGCCTGGCCTTCGGCCACGGGGCGCTCACCTCCACCTGCGCCGGGCCCTGAACCGACAGCCGCGCTCACGGCGCGGCGGGCTCGAGCAGGCTGGCGAGTGCGGGGCGGTGGCGGGCCGAGAGCGTGTCCAGCGTCTTGACCAGCGAGCGGAAGGCGCGGCGGTCGAAGTTGCTGTCCGTGCTCATGACCGCGCCCAGGCGGACCTCGCCGCTGCGCGGGTCCCACTCGAGCTTGCCGATCAACATCTCCCAGTTGAGCTCCATCATGCGACGCAGCAGGGCGGGCGTGCGGGGGTTGTCGGCCGGCGCGCTCAGGTAGCGCTCGATATAGATGTAGACCGTATCGGTCTCGTCGCTGTAGACCGCCCGTGCGGGCAGGGTGCGCTCGGTGGTGGACGCCCGCGCGCGGTAGCGGCAGACCTGGCGCGTCGGGCTCTCGGTCGTGCATTCGGGAGCGAGCTTGAGCGCCTCGAGCTCGGCCTGCAGCACGGCGGCGTAGCGCGGTGCCGCGGGCTCCGCGTGGGCGGGGAGCGTGGCGAGGCACAGCAGCGCGAGCGGTAGGAGGCGCCTCAACGGATCAGCTCCAGGTAGCCGTGGTCGACATCGTCGCCGTGGTCGGGGGCGGGCTTCCAGCGCATGAAGACCGTGCCGATGCAGGTGTCCAGGTCGACCTCGCCAAACCGGCGGCTGTCCTCGTTCCAGGCGCTGCGGTTGTCGGCCAGCAGGTAGGCTCCAGACTTGACCTTGGTGGCGCGCAGCTGCAGCGGCTCACCCTTGCGGCGAATGTAGGCGTGGTCGTGACGGCCGAAGTAGTCGACCTCGCCGTATTCCATCTGCAGCTCCTTGTCGATCAGCACGTCGTAGAAGGAGAAGTTGCCGCCGACATTGATATTCGCTCGATCGCCGTCGACCATCAGCCCCCCGCGCCGATCGGTCGAGATGGTGTGGCCGGCGAAGGTGATGATTCGACCCCAGACTGGCACGCCGGGCTCGACCGGGTGCTCGCAGATCACGATGTCCGCCATCTCCGGCGAGCCCACGGTCAGCACGAGCACCTCGTCGCCATAGGTCAGCGTGGGCGCCATCGCGTTGGTGTCGACCACGACCAGCTCGAAGAGGGTCAGGCGCGCGATCACTACGCCGATCACCACCAGGGCGACGATGTTGAGGATGACCTTCTGGGTATCGTTCATCCGGCGGACCCACGCCAATAGTCCGTCTTCGGAGTCAGCTTTGCAATCTTGTCGCTGGGTTGTGGCGGGAGGTGAGCTGCTCGAGGAGCGCGTGTAGCGCGGAGCTCGGGTCGTCGGCATCGGCGACCGCTCGGACTAGGGCGATCCCGTGCGCGCCAGCGCCCATGAGTGGTTCGACCTGCTCCGGGGTCACGCCTCCGAGTGCGAGGACCGGCAACGGTGCGTCCCGAACGATCGCCGCGAAGCCCTGCACGCCCAGGGGTGCGCCCTTGTCCGGCACCGCCAAGACGGGGCTGAGCGTGGCGAAGTCGGCGCCATCGGCGTGCGCCGCGCGCAGGCCGTGTAGGTCGTGGCGCGACGCACCGATCAGCGCTTCGAGGCCCAGCAGCGCGCGCGCTTGTGCGGGCGTGGGGCCGCGCTCGGGGAGCTGCACGCCATCGGCGCCGATCGCCCGGGCGAGCGCCAGGTCGGCGCTGATCAGCAGCTCTGCGCCTCGCGCCTTCGTGAGCTCGCGCAGGGCTCGCGCGAGCTCGCGCCGTTCTTCCGACGCCAGCTGGGGGGCGCGCAGCTGAACGGCGACGCGCCCCGGCGGCAGGTCTACCAGGGCCCGACGGAGCGTCTCGAGGATCGCGACTGGGGGCCGCTCGGGCGTGATCAGGTAGAGGTCGAACACGTGCCCGCGCTATTGCCTGGAGCCGATCACGCCTTGCAGTGGGCTCGAGGCGGTGGCGTAGAGGCGTCTGGGGATGCGCCCCGCCAGGTAGGCCTCGCGTCCTGCTTCCACCGCGAGCTTCATCGCGCGTGCCATCCGGACGGGTTCGTCCGCGCCCGCGATGGCCGTGTTCATGAGCACGCCATCGCAGCCCAGCTCCATCGCCTCGGCGGCGTCGCTGGCCGTGCCCACGCCCGCGTCGACTATCACCGGCACCGAGATCGCCTCGCGGATGATCTCGATGTTGTAGGGGTTGCGGATGCCGAGGCCGCTCCCGATCGGCGCCGCCAGCGGCATGACTGCGGCGCAGCCGATGTCTTCGAGCTTCTTGGCCGTGATCGGGTCGTCGGTGGTGTAGGGCAGGACGGTGAAGCCTTCGTCGACCAGGATGCGGGCGGCCTCGAGGGTTTGGACCACGTCGGGGAAGAGGGTCTTGTCGTCGCCGAGCACCTCCACCTTCACGAGGCCGGACATGCCCAGCTCGCGCGCCAGCCGGCACGTGCGCACCGCATCGTCCACGTTGTAGCAGCCGGCGGTGTTGGGCAGCAGCGTGTAGCCCTTATCCTTCAGGTAGCCGATCAGGGAGTCGCCGCCCTTGGCCTCCAGGTCCAGGCGCCTCACCGCCACGGTCACCATCGACGAGCCGGATGCCTCGAGGGCGGAACGCGTCTGGTCGAGGTCCTTGTACTTGCCCGTGCCCACGATCAGACGCGAGCCCAGCTCCACGTCGCCGATCTTCAGCGGTCCATCCGTCACGTTCGTCACCTCTTGCCTGCGGCTGGTGGTGCGGCAGGCCTAGCCGCCGCCCACGAATTGAACGACTTCGAGCGAGTCGCCTTCCGCGAGCTCGGTGCTGCCGTGCTGCGCGCGCGGCACGATGATCGCGTTGCGCTCGACGGCTACCGGCCCGTCCGAGACGCCCAGATGCGCCAACAGGTCGGCCACCGTCGCGCCGTCCGGGATCTCCTGGGCTTCCCCATTGACCTCGACTCGCATCGCAGGCGTCATAGCGCGCCGGCGCCGAATCGTCGACCTTCGCGGGCCGTGTGACGCCTCAATTCCGTGGAATTGCCATGGCTTGAGGGTGGCCCGGCTTGACGCTCTGGGCGTGGGCGGATAGCGATCGGGCATGCCGGCGGAGGCCAGCGCGATGCGCCCGACCCGGGCGCGGGTGGATCTGGCAGCGCTCGCCCACAACCTGGCCGCGGTGCGCGCCGCTGCGGCGGGCAGCCAGGTGTACGGCGTGGTAAAGGCCGATGCCTACGGGCACGGTCTGGTGGAGGTGGCGCGCACGCTGGAGGGCGCCGGTGTCGACGGGCTGTGCGTGGCGCTCGCGGAGGAGGGCCTGAGCCTGCGCGCCGCGGGCGTGAAGGCGCCGCTGCTGGTGCTCAACGGCGCCTACGGCGACGCCCACGATCGCGTGCTGTCGGAGGGGCTCACGCCGGTGGCGTACTCGAGCGAGCAGCTCGCCGCGTTCGCGGCGGCGGCCGGCGGTGGCGAGCGGGTCGGCGTGCACCTGAAGGTGGACACGGGTATGGCGCGTCTCGGCGTCGAGCCGGCGCGGCTCGCCGCGCTGTTGGACGCGATGCCGGCGGCGATCCGGATCGACGGCGTGATGACGCATCTGTCGAGCGCCGATAGCGACGACGCCGCCACGCGCGAGCAGCTCGCGCGCTTCGAGGAGGCGCTGCGACAGATCCGGTCGCGAGGGCACGCGCCCACGCTCGTCCACGCCGCCAACAGCGCCGCGACCTTCAACTACCCCGGCTGCCGCTTCGACATGGTGCGCGCGGGCATCGCGCTCTACGGCGTGCGGCCCGCGGTTCCTACGGGAGCTGAGCCGGATGCAGCGGAGGGTACCCTGCGGCCGGTGATGAGCCTGCGCAGCGAGGTAATCGCGGTGCGCGAGCTGTCCGTGGGTGAGTCGGTCGGCTACGACCGCACCTTCACGGCCACGCGCCCCAGCCGCATCGCAACGGTCCCGATCGGCTACGGTGACGGCCTGCTGCGGGCGGCCAGCAATCGCGCCTCGATGTTGGTGCGGGGGCAGCCCTGCCCGGTGGCCGGTCGGGTTTCGATGGATCTCACCTCGCTCGACGTGACGGACCTGCCAGGCTGCGAGGTCGGCGACGAGGTCGTCGTGCTGGGCGAGCAGCAGGGGGCGGTGCGAACGGCCGAGCAGCTGGCCGCGGACTGCGGCACCATCTCCTACGAGGTGCTCACGGCGATCAGTCAGCGTGTGCCGCGCACGCATGCGTGAGGACGCCACGCACCTCGAGCGCCACCGTGACTCCCGGCGCTCGAGCTGGTGCGCGCGCACTGAGGGCGCCTGCTGCGCTCAGTAGTTCCGCACGACCACCTCTGGCACCGGTCCGCGGCGCTTGGCGTCGCAGTTGATGGCGCGGGGGGCGGCGATGGTGTCGATCTTGTAGGCCCGGTAGAGCTCGCGAATGAAGGGGACGTCGCTGTTGGAGAGCATCAGCTTGCAGCCGCGCTTGTCCAGGGCTGCGAAGACGTCGCGCAGGCGCATCTGGTCCTCGCGGGCGAAGCCGTCCTGGGCATACGACGTGAAGTTGGCGGTCTCCGAGACGGGCTCGTAGGGCGGATCGAAGTAGATGAAGTCGCCGGGGCGGGCGCGCGAGAGCAGACCCTCGAAGCCGTCGCACACGAGCTTCGCGCTCTGCAGCTGGGCGCTCGCGGCCAGGACCCCATCGGCGTTGACGATGTTCGGGTTCTTGTAGCGACCCGCGGGGACGTTGAACTCGCCGCGGCGGTTGACGCGGTGCAGACCGTTGAAGCAGGTCTTGTTCAGGTAGATGAACATCGCTGCGCGCTGGGCCGAGGTCAGCTTGCGGGCGCGGTTGTAGCGCTCGCGCACGCGGTAGTAGCTCTCCTTGCTGTGCTCGCTCGCCAGGTCCTCCAGGTGACCGATCACCTCGCCGCTCGCGTCGCGCACGGCTTCGTAGGTGTTGATGAGGGCCGGGTTCACATCGCACAGCAGCGCGCGGGCCGGCCGCCGCCCGAAGAAGAGCGCGCCCCCTCCGACGAATGGCTCCACGTGGCGCATCAGCTCCACCCCCGGTGGCAGCAGCGGGGTCAGCTGCGGCAGCAGACGGCCCTTACCGCCCACCCATTTCACGATCGGGCTGGGCGCCCGCAGGGCGGCGGGGGTGGTCTGATCGAGGATGCGGGCGGCAGATGATGTAGGCACACACGCACACTATCCGACCCGATCCCACCACCGAAAAAAGTGGCAAGTGCGCCGGGGGCGTCGAATCGTTCGCGATCTCCATGTCTTGCACCGGTCCGGTGTATGATCGCGGGTAGCACCCCGCGACGCAGGAGACGGGCCCGTGGCCGAGGAAGCCCCCCCGCCCATCGAGGAGATCGAGGACCGGCTGGAGGACCTCACCGAGGCGCTCCGCGAGGCCGGCGACGACGAGACCGCCGAGATGCTCGAGCGGCATGCCGACGGCTTCACCGATCGGGCCGCGGTGCGCCGCGAGGTCAACGCCATTCGCCAGCACCTGGTGCGCTGGCGGGACCATCCCGAAGAGCTGGTCGAGTCGGCGAAGGTGCAGCTCGCGGCCAACCGCCTCGAGGATGTCTGCATCGAAGCGCTCGGCTCGGGCGTGATCGAGGCCGCACCGCTCAGCCTCGGCGAGCACTCCCGGCGCAAGCTCGGGATCATCTTCGGCACGTTGCTGATCGGCAGCGTGATCATGCTGATCCCGATCCTGTTGGTGGAAGCGGGAATCGACTTCGACGACCTGGGCGAGGTGCGTGAGCTGCCGCCCGTGGAGCTTCCCCGCGGCGAGGAGGCGGTGCTCGAGGTGAGCGCCCTGCGACCCGCCAAGCTACCAGGCGTGACCGAGGGCGTGGAGGTGGAGATCGCGGGGGGCTGCCAGGGGCCCCTGGGCAACGGCACGTGCACCGAAGCGCCGCCCCGCCTGTGGCCCAACGGCCGACTGCCGACCTACGAGCTCAAGCTTCGCAATCAGGCCTACGGGCTGCTCTTCTCGCTCGGCGAGGGCCGCATGCGAGGCGATGTCGGGCAGGGGT
>JAPPOT010000470.1 GCA_028817855.1 Myxococcales bacterium | reverse complement strand
CCAGAGCGCCGAGGGCGGCATCGACGGCCTGCGCGGCGCGATCGGCGACGAGCCCGTGCCGACGGTGAGCGACCTCTTCTCGTGCGCGGACGGCGGCGCCAGCCCGTGCCAGATGCGCGACCGCGGCGCCTGCAAGGCCGAGAGCGCCGATTTCACCGCGGTTCACGCGCGCATCGCGCTTCCGATGTTCCAGGCGGGCACCCTGCCCTACGAAGATCCGGAGGACGGCGGTGGCATGGTCTGGTCGGGCAGCACGCCCGAGGTCCAGAGCACGCGCGACGTGTGCATGGCGATCTCGGTGCCAGTCACCGCCCCCCCGATGGAGGGCTACCCGGTGCTGGTCTACGCCCACGGCACCGGCGGCACCTTCAACGGCCAGATGAGCAGCGCCGGCATCGCGCGCGCCGCCGCGCTGGCGACCGAGCCGGCCGTCCTGGTCGCGATCGATCTGCCGATGCACGGCGAGCGCAACGGCGACGATGGGAGCGCGGAGGAACCGCCCGATCCGGATGCGCTCTTCTTCAACTTCCTCAACCCGCGGGCGGCACGCGACAACGTGCTGCAGGGCTCGGCCGACCTGATGTCGGTCGTGCGCTGGGCCGCCGCCGGTGGCCTGAGCGCCGAGGAGAGCCCCACCGGCGACGCGGTGCCGTTCAATCCCGCGCGCATCGCGCTGATGGGCCACTCCCAGGGCGCGACCCACACCTCCCTGATGATGTCCTACACGCCCTCGGCGAGCGGCGTGGTGCTCTCGGGCAACGGCGGGCACCTGTCGTCGTCGCTCATGACCAAGACCAGCCCGGTGGACATCGCCGCGGTGCTTCCGCTCGGTTTGCTCGATCCGGACGACGAGTTCGAGCTCGCCGGCGGCGGCTACAATCCGGCGCTGGCGATCATCCAGATGGTCTTCGAACGCGCCGACCCGGTGAACTTCGCCGCCCGCATCCGGCGCGAGCCCACCAGCGTCGTGCCGGAGGGCCAGCACGTCTTCATGACCTACGGCCTGGGCGACACCTTCTCGACGGAGGAGACCCTCGGCGCCTACGCGAAGGCGGCGCGCTTCACCCACGTGGAGCCGGTGCTGGTCGACGTGGGCCTGTCGAGCGCCTCCACGCCGCTGTCGCTCAACGCCGACGTGGGCGGCACGCCGCGCACCGTCGGCATGCGCCAGTATGCGCCGACCGCCGACAGTGACGGCCACTTCGTCGCGACCAGCCCCGACCAGGACGGCCGCGCCGACGTCGAGCGCTTCCTCGACGCGGTGTTGGCCGGCGGCGACCCCGAAATCGGCCCCTCTCAGTGAAATCCGGCGAGGTTCGCCCAGGGCCGGTGTCGACTCCGGCCCCCGTAGACTCCGACGCCGACGTCTGGGTCACGGCGAGCAACCCGGCAGCGTGCAGCTGATCAGCTCCTCCGTCTTGCCCGCCCCCTCATCCAACTCCTTGACCTTGCCGACCTCGGGGCAGAACCAGAAGGACTTCACATCGCCGGCGCCGGGTGCGACCCCGGCGGCACGAATCCGGTTGCGCCGAATCTCGAGGCAGCCCTCGAAGGTCCCCGCGGGTACCGTCACGGTCGCGCCCGCGACCATCATCTCGAAGGTGTGGGATCGGTCTGATTGGGAAACGATCATGCCGACGCCGTCGGCCTCCACCCGCTGGTAGCTGAGCGTCACGGACGTGCCAGCGTCCATCCCCAACCAGGCGTCGTCGAAGCGCACGAAACCGGGCGTGTAGTCGACCACCGCGTCGGTGGTCGCACCCGTGCTCACGACCTTGTGCACGCGTCGCACCTGGCTGCCATCGCGCACGAAGATGGCGACCGTGCTGCTGCCGCTCGGCCCGGGGGTATCTCGGACCTCCATTGCGTCCATTCCGGCGTGCCGGGTCGTGGACATGGTCACCTCCTCGTCCCAGGTGGTGCCGCCCTCGTGGCGGTAGACCCACACGGCGCCATCCACCAGCGGGAAGTAGTCCGCACCCGGAACGATCCCACTCGGGGCGTCCGACGTGGCCGGATCGCCGCCGGTGCTGCCCTCCACCGGCGCCTCACGGCTCGGGGCATCGCCCGGGGCCGGCGCTGCGCCCGTGGGCGCGGCCGCACCCGCGGCACCACCACTGCTCATGGCGTCGCCACTTCCGCTCACCATCCCGCTGGGATCCATCCCGTCCGACGGGGCCGGATCCGTCTGACTGCTGCACCCAACCCAGACGAGCAACAGCCCGCAAAGCGACACCCATCTCCACGCCATTCCGCACTCCAATCGCCAAGGACCCGGGGGGAAAGGCGCCCACGGGCCCGCGCGGAGCCAGCGGCGCCATCCCTATGAATGGCCAGAGTGCGACAATTCCATGAGCCCCAGACGTCCAGCCCGTCACAAAGCGTGGCCTGGTGAATACGGGCACCTACACGGGCCCATAGGATGCGACTACTGCGCGTCCTGCTCCGGCGGAGCCGGTCTGCCGTCCGGTCCGATGCCCAGCTTTCGCCGCGTCCGCCGCGTCTTGCCGGTCGTGTCGAAGGGCGGCGGCCGGTTGGCGTCGCAGCCGGGGGCGAAGCCCTTGGCATTGAACTCGTAGGTCAGCTCGCCCCGATCGCCCTCGCTCACGGCCTCGATCGTCACCTGGTGCGTACCTGCCCGCGCCGGGCTGCAATAGCTGAGCAGGTAGTAGCGGCGCGTGAAGCGCACGATGCGCTCGCCGATCTGATCGAAGGCGCCCTCCAGCGCGCTGCTGTCCTCCACGCGGATGTAGCCCTCGTGCCCGATGCGCGAGAGCGTGGTGTCGTCGATCTCGTTGCCGACGCCGATCGCGAAGATCGAGTAGTCCGAGGCCTCGATCGAGTCGAGCATCTCTTGCAGGGGGACGCGCGCGGCCCGGTCGGTGCCGTCGGTGAAGACCACGAGCGTGCCGAAGCGCAGCGGTGCCTTGGCCCGCTTGAGCGCCTCGTCGAGCTTGTCGACCGCCTGCACGACCGCACCGTGGAGGTTGGTCGAAGGGTCCTTGGTCTGAAAGCTCGAGAGCTTCGCCAGCCCCAGCTCAGCGCCCTTCTCCGCGAACGGCGCGATCTCGTGAATCTTGCGCGAGCCATCGAAGGCGTAGACCGACACGCGCTGGTAGTTTTCGACGCGCGTGACGAAGGCCTGGGCCGCCTTCACCACCTCGGCGACCTGATCGCTCTCGGTCACGCTGGCGCTCATGTCGACCAGCAGCAAGGTGTAGTGCGTCGCCGCGACCTCCGGGTTCACGATCGTCTGCCGACTCTCGTCCACCGACACCAGCGCGCCGTCCTCGTAGATGTTGAAGTCGCTCGCCAGCAGGTCGGCGACCGGCTCGCCATCGCTGTCCTCCACCGAGAAGAAGACCGCCACGTTGGCGGGCTTGCGGTGGGCCGCGTCGATCCGGCGCAGCTGCAGGCTCGGGCCGCAGGCACTGACCAGCAGGCCGAGGATGAGGATGCACAGGGCGGTGTTCTTCGCGGACATGGTCTCTCCGAGTCGCTGCTTCATATCAGATCGCCGCGCCTCTCATCCCGACGCGCCGATGGGCCAGCGTTGCGCCTCGTAGCAGCATTGCCGTCCATACGCTGGCCCTCACTCGTATCCCTGCCAGTTTGAGATCCACACCCATATCAGATCACTGCGCTCCCTTGGGCATGGCCGGGATCTCCAGCTTGATGCGCCAGCCCCCCCTCTCGCGCACCAGCGGGATCTCCGCCCGGCGCCCGGGGCGCACACCCTTCACGAGCACCACCGCCTCGTCTCCGTCGATGCGTGCGCTCATGCCGCCGGCCGGCGCCGGCTCGAAGCGCAGCCTAAAGCGCCCCTGGGCCAGCATGCGCCATGGCTCGAAATCGCGCCCGGCGAGCGATCCCGCCCGCAGCGCGCGCTCCTGCAGCGCGCGCTTGGCGCCAGCGTCCAGCACCCCATAGGCGTCGCGCAACCCGCTCACGTCGGTGTCGCTTCGATCCATCGCGCTCAGGAAGTACTCCACGGTCGCGACCGGAGACTCCCCGGGTCCGCCGCCAGCGCAGCCCAGCAGCAGCAACAGCGCCACCTGGACGCAGGGCGCGGGCGCCAGCATCGGTCGCAGGCTCACCATGGCGAGCGCCGGACCTTATCGTTCCCCAGCGCTCTTGGCCACCGGAGCCCGCCGTCACGCCCGGCGGCCCCGCGCGACTCCTATAAGAGGTCGGAATGGCGTTGGTTGACGCCCCCCCGCCGAGGACTAAGATGCCGGCGAGCCCGGCGTCCTCCACCGTGACGCCGCGCGCGCCGGCCGGCGGGCTGGCGGAACGAGGACCCGGAAATGACCGACAAAAGCTTCGATGTGATCGTGATCGGCGGCGGCCCTGGCGGCTATGTCGCCGCCATTCGGGCCGGGCAGCTCGGCCTGGAGACGTTGGTCGTGGAGCGCGAGTCGATGGGCGGCGTCTGCCTCAACTGGGGCTGCATCCCCAGCAAGGCCCTGATCGCGGCCGCCGGACTGGTCGACCGCATCAAACACGCCGAGGCGATGGGCATCACGGCCAGCGGCGTCCAGGTCGACGTGGAGAAGATGCAGTCCTGGAAGGGCGGCATCGTCAAGAAGCTCACCGGCGGCGTCTCGAGCCTGGTCAAGAACAGCGGCGGTACAATCGTCAACGGCACCGCAAAGCTGACCGGCGCCCACACCGTCCTGGTCGACCGCGAGGACGGCAAGCAGGAGTCCTACGTCGCGCGCAAGGGCATCGTCGTCGCCACCGGCGCCAGCCCGATCCAGATCCCGGGCTTCGATCCCGACGGCGAGGTGATCATCACCGCCAAGGAGGCGGTCTCCCTGCCCAGGGCGCCGGAGACCATGGTGCTGATCGGCGGTGGCATCATCGGCATGGAGCTGGGCATGGTCTACCAGAAGCTCGGCACCAAGGTGATCGTGGTGGAGATGCTCCCGCGCCTACTCTCCGGCGTCGACGCTGACCTGGTCAAGGTGGTCGAGCGCAAGTTCAAGAAGGCGGGGGGCGAGGTCCTGCTCGAAGCCCGCGCGAAGGGCGCCACGGTGAAGGGCGGCCGCGCGACCGTCGAGGTGGAGCATGGCGGCGAGACGCGCACGATCGAGTGCGACAGCGTGCTCGTCGCGGTCGGCTTCCGCCCCAACTCGCATGGACTCGGACTCGAGGAGTTCGGCGTGCAGACCGACGACCGCGGCCACATCGTGGTCGACGAGCAGCTCCGCACCAGCGTGCCCGGCGTCTACGCCATCGGCGACGTCACCGGCATGCCCTACCTTGCGCACCGCGCCTCCAAGCAGGGTGAGGTGGTGGCAGAGGTGATCGCCGGCAAGAAGTCGGCCTGCGACTGGCGCGCGATGCCGTCGGCCATCTTCACCGACCCGGAGATCGCCTCGGTCGGCCTCACCGAGGAGCAGGCCAAGGAGCAGGGCATCGAGGTCAAGCTCGGCAAGTTCCCGTTCGCGGTCTCCGGTCGCGCCATGGCGATCTCCGAGACGGACGGCTACATCAAGACCCTGGTCGACGCCAAGAACAACCAGGTGCTCGGCGTCGGCATCGTCGGCGCAGAGGCCAGCGAGCTGATCGCCGAGGCCACGCTCGCGATCGAGATGTGCGCCGACGTCGAGGACGTCGCCCTCACCGTGCACAGCCACCCGACGCTGTCCGAGGCGATGAACGAGTCCTTCCGCCACGCCATCAAGGAAGCCGTTCACATCATCAACAAATGACCCGCCCGCTCACGGTTCATCGCCTCGGGCGCGTGGCCTACGCGCCCACCCTGGCGCTCCAGGAGCGCCTGCTGGAGGCACGGGCCGCAGGCGCGATGGGCGACGTGCTCCTCGTGCTCGAGCACGAGCCGGTCATCACGCTGGGGCGCGCCGCCAAGCAGGAGAACGTGCTGCTGTCTCGCCAGCACCTGCAAGCGCAGGGTGTGGAGCTCTTCGAGACGGGGCGTGGGGGCGACGTGACCTACCACGGCCCAGGTCAGCTCGTGGCCTATCCGATCCTGGACCTCAAGCCCGACCGACGCGACGTGCGCAAGTACGTAGCGGGCCTCGAGCAGGTGATGATCGACGTGGCAGCGCGCTACGGGCTCGAGGCCGGTCGCGTCGACGGCCTCAACGGCGCCTGGATCGAGGAGCGCAAGCTCGGTGCGGTTGGCGTGCGCATCAGTCGCTGGATCACGATGCACGGCCTCGCCCTCAACGTGAGCACGAACCTGGATGCCTTCGATTTGATCGTGCCCTGTGGCATCCGCGACAAGCAGGTGACCTCCCTCGAGCAGGAGCTGGGACGAGAGGTCGGTCTACCCGAGGTTGAGGACGCGTTGGTCGAATGCTTCGCGTCGGTATACGATGCCGAACCCACGGTACGCGTGGGGCCGCCCGAGCTCTGACGTGGTGATGAACGGTCGCAACCTCACCTGGGTGTGGGTGCTCGCAGCGCTGACCCAGGGTTGCGCGAGCCTGCCGCAGCCCGCGCCACAACGCGGGCTCTACATGGACCTGCGCAAGGCGGTCGAGCTCAGCGACGACACCGGCTGGGTGGTGGATCGCGTGCAGCTCGAGGCCAACGAGGAGGCCGCCCTGCGCAGCCTGTGCCAGGTCGAGCCCCACGCGCGCGACGACCTGGACGCATGGATCGGTGGGCAGCTGGCGCTGGCTGGCGGCCCCGCCGAGGACATCTACCGTCAGACCGGCGACCTGGACGACGCCGGCGAGAGCCTCACCCTGGAACGGACACGCGCGCTGCTCCGACACGCCAGCGCGAGCGCTAGCGAGGACTGCCCCTTCTGGCTCGAGCCGGACCCCGAGTTCGCCGGCGTCGAAGGCGACGCAGACCGCCTCGTGCTGCTGCTCGAGACCCGCGGCTTCGGCGGCGTGCTGCTCAAGGAGGACGACGCCATCCTGGCCGCCGGCGGTGGCGCACGCGTGCTGGTCGGCCATGGCGTGGGCGCGCGTCTCACGCTCGCGGTGGGCGGTGAGGTGGGCGGCTTCGGCGGCCTGGAGGACAACGAGGCCGGCACCCGTCGCATCGACGCGACCATCACTGCAGCGACCCCTGCCCTGCTGCGCTTCTCCTCCTTCGGCCGCATCATCGATCTAGAGCTCTCGCCCGTCTGGCGCTTTCGCCCGGAAGCCGACGAGCCGCCCACGGGTGTGCGCGTGAACGCGGGCTACGGCTTTGCCGCGCTGAGAACGAGCGCCTTCATGCCCTACCTCGTGCTGTGGGCCGGCTACGAGTACCAGCCGGCCGATCACGCAAGTCCCGAGGATCACGCCGTCATGCTGGGCAGCCGCGTGGGCGTGGATCTCGACCCCTGACCGACCCTTGATCGGGGCGCCACTTCGGGTAGCGTGACGGCCGTGAACAAGCCGTTCGAGACCCCTCGCTTCAACGACGACGCCCGCTCGCCCCAGGCCCGGCGCCTGACGCTCAAGCAGCGCCTGGCTGCCGCCTTTCGACTTTTCGCCCGCTATGGCTACGACGAAGGCGTCGCTGGGCACATCACCGCGCGCGACCCGGAGCGCCCCGACCACTTCTGGGTCAATCCCTTCGGGATGTACTTCGGCCACATCAAGGTCTCGGACCTGTTGCTCGTCGACGGGGACGGCGAGGTGGTCAAGGGACGCGCACGCGTCAATCGGGCGGCCTTCGCGATTCACTCCCAGGTGCACGCGGCGCGGCCCGACGTGATCGCGGCAGCCCACAGCCACTCAATGTACGGCCGCACCTTCTCGACGTTGGGCAAGAAGCTCGACCCGCTGACCCAGGACGCCTGCGCGTTCTACGAGGACCACGGCCTGTTCGACGACTACACCGGCGTGGTGTTGGAGACCTCGGAGGGCGCGCGCATCGCCGAGGCGCTCGGCGACCGCAAGGCCGTCATCTTACGCAACCACGGCCTGCTCACCGTCGGCAAGACCGTGGACGCCGCGGCCTTCTGGTTCATCAGCATGGACCGGTGCTGCCAGTCCCAGCTGATGGCGGAAGCGGCGGGCACGCCTACGCTGATCGGTCCCGACAACGCCAAGAAGACCGCGCGGCAGGTCGGTGGCGACGGCGCGGGGTGGCTGAGCTTCCAGCCACTGTTTGCAAAGATCACTGCGGAAGAGCCGGACCTGCTCGAGTAGTGCTTCACGCGTGATCCCTCTTCATGGGATCGCACCATGTGCGATCGATCCCACTCACTGCTACCTAAATGCATCACGTTGATCGCAGCGCATTGCGATAGGCGATCGCGATCGCTAGCCTCGGAATCGAGTGGCACGTTGGATCGAAGAGCTTCGACCGCGTTCCGGCCAACTCGACGAGGCCGCCACGACAATCTCCGCAGGCCTTGGTCTCGATCGTGATCCGCCCCGTGGCGTCAAGGGACTGCTCGCGCTCTCCCGGGCGGTCGATGACCACCTGACTGTCGACGACGTCGATGAAGACCGCGAGCGTCGCTTCATCGAGGTCGCCGGCAGCTACCTGGGGCTGCTCTTGCTCGACGAGCTGGAACGCGGCCGCCACCGCAGCGACGCGGGCCGTCATGGCCTCGCGCTCGGCGATCACGGCTTCTTCGATCCCTTCGCGGCCATGGAACGCGTGCTCGATGCCGACGACGTACGCGGCGCGCTGGCGCAGGAACTCGAGCGCGCCGAGTCCGAGGCGCGCGGCGACGGTCCCATCGCGCGCGTGGTGCGCGAGATCGTGGCGCAGCTCGAGCGCGAGCTCGGCCACGTGGAGCGCTTCGATCAGTTCGAGACCCGGCTGCACCTGCGTGTCGCCGGTGAGCAACTCGAGCTCGACATGGGCGGCGTGGTGCGCGCCACCGCCGGGGAGCCCGATCACGTGCTCCAGGGTGCCGTGCGCCGCCTGCTGTCAGCCATCCCCGCCTTCGCCGAGGTCGCGACCCACGACTTCGCGGACGTGGAAGATCGCATTCTCCCGCGCTTGCTCGGCACCCGCTTCCTCGCCCAGCTCAGCGACCGCGGGCTCTATGTCGAGCCCCTGCTCGGCGAGGTGCAGCTCGCCTTCATCGTGCGCTATGCGGGCCGCGCGCGCTTCGTTCGCGCCGCCGAGGTCACGGCGTGGGGCATCGACCCGGTGGACGTGTTGGCCGCGGCCCTGCGCAACCTCGCAGCGCGCAGCAGCAAGGCTCGCTTCCTGCACGTCGAGGGCGAGGAGGGCAGCCTGGTCGTCGCACGCAGCGGCGACGGCCTCGACTCGGCGCGCCTGCTGCTGCCGAACCTGGCAGAGGTGCTCGGCCCCGAGCTCGGGCTCCCGTTCCTGGCCGCCGTCCCGCACCGGGACACGCTCTTCGCCTGCGCCATGGAGCACGGGCACCTGCTGCGCGAGCGCGCCGAGGTGGAGGCGGCACGCGCGCCCCACGCCATCACGCGCGGAGTCTTCGTCGTTCGCCCGGGGGCTCGCCTGCTCCCCTTCGACGGCTGAACGACCGCTTGTCTTACACACGGTCCCTCCCGTCCCCGAGCCCCGCTAGCACGTGGCTGGGGGACGTTTGTCCGCAATCGCCCGCGGTCGCCCCTTGAAAAAGCCGTCGATTCGCACGATGACGCGGCCATGGCGGAGAGCATCCCAATCGTCGACCGTGCCCGGGCCCGCGGCGACCAACTCGCCCTGATCGACGACCGGGGAAGCATGGGCTACGCCGAGCTGCTCGACGCGAGCGCGCGCGCCGCCAGCCGGCTCCTCGACGCGCGCGACGACCTGGAAGGCGCGCGGGTCGCCTTCCTCACGCCCCCGGGCACCGACTACGTCGTCGCGCAGTGGGGCACGTGGCGCGCCGGCGGCATCGCGGTGCCGCTGTGCACGATGCACCCGGCACCCGAGCTGGACTACGTGATCGGCGACTCCGGCGCGGAGCTGATCGTCGCCCACCCCGAGTACCATGCGGTGCTCGAGCCGATCGCGCGCGCGCGCGGCGTGCGCCTGCTCTCAACCGAGACGCTGCGTGACGCCCAGCCGCGCCCGCTGCCCACCGTGCCCGGCGACCGCGGCGCGATGCTGATCTACACCAGCGGCACGACTGGCAAGCCCAAGGGCGCGCTCACCACCCACGCCACGCTGTCGGCACAGATACGCTCGGTGGTCGAGGCCTGGGAGTGGCGCGAGGACGACCGCATCCTCCACGTGCTTCCCCTGCACCACTTGCACGGGATCCTGAACCTGCTCTGCGCCGCCATGTGGTCCGGCGCGACCTGCGAGTTTCTGCCGCGCTTCGACCCCGAGCGCGTGTGGGAGCGCATCGCGGACAGCGAAGAGCTGACTCTCTTCATGGCCGTGCCCACCATCTACGCCAAGCTCACCGAGGCCTTCGACCGGGCGGACACCGAGCGTCAGGCCGCCATGTCCGCGGGCTGCAAGCGCCTGCGGTTGATGGTCTCGGGCTCCGCCGCCCTGCCCGTGCCCACGCTGGAGCGCTGGCGCACGATCAGCGGCCACACCCTGCTTGAACGCTACGGCATGACGGAGATCGGCATGGGTCTGGGTAACCCGCTCCACGGTGAGCGCAGGCCAGGCCACGTGGGCGTGCCCTTTCCGGGCGTGGACGTGCGGCTGGTCGACGACGCCGGATCGGAGGTCGCGGACGGCACCTCCGGCCACATCGAAGTGCGCGGCCCCGGCGTCTTCGACGGCTACTGGAACCGCGAAGAAGCCACCCGCGAGGTCTTCACCGACGACGGCTGGTTCAAGACCGGCGACGTGGCCGTGCGCGAGGACGGCGTCTATCGCATCCTGGGTCGCCAGTCCGTCGACATCCTCAAGACCGGTGGCTACAAGGTCTCCGCGCTCGAGATTGAGGCGGTGTTGCGCACGCATGCGGCCATCGCCGAGTGCGCGGTGGTGGGACTCGCCGACCCGCAGTGGGGGCAGCGCGTCGCCGCCGCCGTCGTGCTCGCACCCGGGCAGCAACTGAAGCTGGAGACCCTACGCAGCTGGGGCAAGGAGCAGATGGCGCACTACAAGGTGCCGACACTCCTGCGCGTGGTCGACGCCCTGCCGCGCAATCCGATGGGCAAGGTGCAGAAGCCGGCGGTGAGCGAGCTCTTCCAGGGGTGACGCGTGAAGCTGACCATGACGGTCAGCGCGCGACATGCAGGAGGTGCACGCGAGCTGCCGTGCCGCGCGCGAGGGCGCTGTGAACGGCGTACCCGGCATCAACGTGGGTGGGCGGATGACATCCCCGGAGCACAGGAGCCCACAACACTGCGGCATCCAATTGGCCGAGCGGGCGAGATCCTGCAACCCAAGACGACTGAGGCAGTGCTCCCACGCGCCGTTCAAGCCATCAAAAGCGACACGCACATGTAGTCTGGAAAATGGGTCTGGATCGCCCACACCGGTCCATGGATTAATCGGATCGTGAGCACCGCCCAGGGACAGGCAGCGGTGGCGCGGGGGAGTCTCGCCGAGACGCCGGTGACGAACCTGCTGCTGTACCTCTATCGCAAGACCAGCGAGGGAACGCTGGTGTTGCGCGCACCGGATGGCCGCTCCGCAACCATTCGCTTTCGCAACGGGCGCCCGACCGCGGCGCTGTTCTCGGACGGACAGACGAGCCAGCTGTTGGGCGGGCTCGCCACCATGTGCGGGCTGCGGGAAGGCCAGTACGAGTTCTTCAACCAGGACCTGATCGGCGGCGACCAGACCGCAGTGCAGGGCGCGGTCGATCCCTACGCCTTGTTGATGGCGACCCTGCGCGATCACCCGCGCGACGAGCTGGTCGAGGAGACGCTGGCTCGCTACGAGGGCACGGCGATGCGCATCCAACCCGGCCGCGATGTGGGTCGGCTCGGGCTGCGCCCCGAGGAACAGGCGGTGATCGACTTCCTGCGCGCGGAGCCGCTCGATCCGCCGACCCTGATCGCCCAGGCGCCGCTGCCCAACCGACGCGCCGCGCGCGTGGTCTACGCGCTCCTGGTCACGCACATGATCGCGCCCCACCAGAGGGAGTCCTCGACAAGCTCGAGCCAGGTGCGACCGGTCACCGGCACACCCACGGCCAGCAGGCCACGCTCGGGCGCGAAGCCAGCTCCGAAGCGCGCGCAGCCGGCCGCTCGCAAGCCGGCCGCGGCCAGCGAGTGGGCCGCGCGAGGAACGCCCGCGTCCAACGAGTGGGCGGCGCGCGGCACCGGCAAGCACGTCGGTACGATGAGCTTCAACGACATCCCGGCCGTGGCCGGGCCCCTGCCCGCCTGGCAGCGCCTGGCCTCATTGCGCCCGGGCGGCGCCGCGCCCGGCAAGCGCAAACACTCGACCGAGTCCTTCGTGCCGCCCGATGCCAGCGACGAGACTCGACTGGAGTACGCCGCCAGACTGATGGCGAAGAGCCGGGCGGCCGACGCACAGAAGTTGGTCGACGAGGTCCTCACCAAGGACGGCGACAACCCCGACGCGCTCGCCCTCAAGGCCCACACCATGTTCGTGCTGGCGCTGAACCGCACACGCGGACTGCCCAAGGAGATCATGGACACGGTGCGCCGCTGCCTGCGCACGGAGCCCGACCACGCCCGTGCCCTGCTCGTGAAGGGCCTGATCTTCAAGGAAGCCGGCGAGCACAAGAAGGCCCTCACCTGCTTCCGTCGCTCGGTCGCCGAGGATCCGAAGAACATCGAGGCGCAGCGGGAGCTGCGGCTAGCAAAGATGCGCCACGGGTGAATCGACCGAGGTTCGCCCAGGAGCGGCTTACCTCCTCGCCCAAATCCTCGAAGTAGCTCCGCTACGCCTCCGGTGTTGGGCTCCGGGGGCGCTCGCTCCTGAACGAACCTCGACCGATTCACAGGCCTCGCTGTTCGGCGAGGGAGCAGCGACGTGCTCTCAGCCCACGAAGACTCGGGCGTTGCGGAACAGGCGGAGCCAGGGGGCGTCTTCGCCCCATGCTGCCGGTAGGTAGCTGTGTTGGACGGCGCGGAAGAGGCGCTCGGGGTGCGGCATCATGATCGTGACGCGGCCGTCGCAGCTGGTGACGGCGGTGACGCCGCCGGGTGAGCCGTTCGGGTTGTGTGGGTAGCTGCTGGCGACCTGACCGCGACCGTCGACGTAGCGCAGGGCCACGAGATTGGCGCCCTCAAGCGCGGCGAGCTCACCATCGTCTAGCTCCGCGCGACCCTCGCCGTGGGCCACTGGGACCGGAAGGCGCGAGCCCTCCATGCCACCGAGCAGCACGGAGGGGCTCGGCTGGACCTCGACCATCACCAGGCGCGCCTCGAAGCGCTCGGAGCGGTTCTGGACGAAGCGCGGCCAGTGGTCCGCTCCGGGGATCAGCGCGCGCAGGTTGCTCAGCATCTGGCAGCCGTTGCACACGCCCAGCGCGAAGGTCTCCTCGCGCGCGAAGAAGGCAGCGAAGTCATCCCGCGCGCGGCTGTTGAACAGGATCGACTTGGCCCAGCCCTCGCCTGCACCGAGCACGTCGCCATAGGAGAAGCCGCCACACGCGGCCAGCCCGGCGAAGCTCGCAAGGCTCACCTCGCCACCGAGGACGTCGCTCATGTGCACGTCGACCGCCTCGAAGCCGGCCCGGTCGAACGCCGCGGCCATCTCGTTCTGGCCGTTGACCCCCTGCTCGCGCAGGATCGCCACGCGCGGTCGCGCGCCACCGGCGAGGGGCGCGGTCACGTCCTGCGCCGGATCGAAGCGCAGGCTGGCGCCCAGGCCTGGGTCTTCCAGGTCGATCCGCGCGCGCTGTTCCTCGTCGGCGCAGGCCGTGTCGTCCCGCAGCCGTTGCATGCGATGGGTGGTGTCGGACCACAGAGCGCGCAGCTCGGCGCGCCCGGCGGCGTGGAGCTGCTCGCCATCGCGCGAGACTACGATTCGATCGTCGTCGCGAATGCCGCCCAGGTCGTGCAGCGCGTCTCCGAGCCCGCGCGCCTCGAAGGCGGCACGCACGCCATCCAGCTCCTGCTCGCGCACCTGCACCACCGCACCGAGCTCCTCGGCGAAGAGCGCCGCCAGTGGGTCTCCCCCGAGCGGCGCGAGTTCGACCTCGACCCCGACGCCGCCGGCGAACGCCATCTCCAGCAGCGTCACCAGCAGCCCTCCGTCCGAGCGGTCGTGATAGGCGAGCAGCTTGCCCTCGCGTCCGAGGGCCTGCACCGCCTCGAACAGTCCCTCCAGATCCTCCGCCGCGTCCAGGTCTGGCGGCTCGGCGCCCAGCTCGGCGTAGACCTGGGCCAGGCAGGAACCACCCAGGCGGTGGCGACCACGACCCAGGTCCACCAGCAACAGCCGCGTGGGTCCCGCGTCCCTGCGCAGCTGGGGGGTGAGCGCCCTGCGCACGTCGCTCACCGGTGCGAATGCGCTCACGATCAGCGACAGGGGCGCCGTGACGCTCTGCGCCTCGCCGTCCGCCTCCCAGCCCGTGCGCATGCTCATCGAGTCCTTGCCCACCGGCACAGCGATGCCGAGTCGCGGGCACAGCTCCATGCCCACGGCCTCGACCGCCTCGTAGAGCCGCGCGTCCTCGCCCGGGTGCCCTGCCGGCGCCATCCAATTGCAGCTCAGGCACAGGTCCGAGAGGCTCCCGATCGGCGCCGACGCGATGTTGGTGATCGCCTCGGCCACCGCCATGCGCGCCGAGGCGCCGGCATGAAGCAGCGCGAGCGGGCTGCGCTCGCCCATCGCCATCGCTTCACCGCTGTAGTCCTCGTAGCCGCTGGTGGTCACCGCGGCGTCGGCCACCGGCACCTGCCAGGGGCCCACCATCTGATCCCGCGCGACGAGGCCCGTCACGGTGCGGTCGCCGATCGTGATCAGGAAGGTCTTGTCCCCCACGGTCGGCAGGGTCAGCACGCGCTCGAGCGCCTCGCCCAGACGCACGCGCTTCGCATCGAAGGGGGGCGCTTCGAAGTTGCCGCGCTCCACGTCACGCAGCATCTTGGGCGGCTTGCCCAGCAGAACCTCCAGCGGCATGTCGATCGGCCGGTTGTCGAACGCGCGATCGGTGACCACCAGCTGGCCGTCGTCCGTGGCGTGACCCACCACGGCGTGCGGACAGCGCTCGCGCTTGCACAGGGCCTCGAATGCCGGCAAGCGCGCGGGGTCGATGCCGAGCACATAGCGCTCCTGGGCCTCGTTGCACCAGATCTCGAGGGGTGACATGCCGGGTTCGGCGTTGGGCACCTCGCGCAGCTCGAAGCGCGCGCCGCGCTCGCTGTCGTGGATGAGCTCCGGCAGTGCGTTGCTCAGCCCGCCAGCGCCAACGTCGTGAATCGCGACGATCGGATTGTCGTCCCCCATCGCCCAGCAGCGGTCGATCACCTCTTGACACCGCCGCTGGATCTCCGGGTTGTCACGCTGGACCGATGCGAAGTCGAGGTCCTCGCTGGAGGCGCCCGAGCTCATGGACGAAGCCGCGCCACCGCCAAGCCCGATCAGCATGGCGGGACCGCCCAGCACCACGATCGGCGCGCCCTCCGGAATGCGGCCCTTCTGCACGTGCTCGCTGCGCACGTTCCCGAGCCCGCCGGCGATCATGATCGGCTTGTGATAGCCGCGCACCTCGCGCCCTGCCGGCCCCTCCGCCTCCAGCTCGAAGCTGCGGAAATAGCCGAGCAGGTTCGGCCGTCCGAACTCGTTGTTGAAAGCCGCGCCGCCGAGCGGGCCCTCGGTCATGATCTGGAGCGCGCTGGCGATACGCGCGGGCTTGTCGAGCGGCCGCTCCCACGGCCGCGATGCTCCGGGCAGGTGCAGGTTGGAGACGCTGAAGCCGGTGAGCCCGGCCTTGGGCTTGGCACCGCGACCCGTCGCCCCCTCGTCGCGGATCTCGCCCCCCGAACCGGTGGAGGCGCCCGGGAAGGGGGAGATGGCGGTCGGGTGGTTGTGGGTCTCGACCTTCATCAGGATGTGGACCGGCTCCCGCCGCGCGCCGTAGACGCGGGATCCGGGGTCGGGGAAGAAGCGCGCCGCGGTCGCCCCCGCCATGACCGCCGCGTTGTCGCTGTAGGCGCTGAGCACGCTCGCCGGGCTCCGCTCGGTCGTGTTGCGGATCATCTTGAACAGGGAGCGCTCGCGCGGCGCCCCGTCGATGATCCAGTCGGCGTTGAAGATCTTGTGGCGGCAGTGCTCCGAGTTCGCCTGGGCGAACATCATCAGCTCCACATCGTGGGGATTGCGACCCAAGCTGGTGAAGGCCTCGACCAGGTACCCGACCTCGTCCGGCGAGAGCGCCAGGCCCAGGTCCCGGTCGGCGTCTTCGATCGCCGCGCGGCCACGACCCAGCACGTCGATGCTGTTCAGCGGCCGCGGCTGCGCGCGCTCGAAGAGCACCGCGGCGCTGGCCGCGTCCTCGAGCACCGCCTCCGTCATGCGGTCGTGGACGCATGCCCTCAGGGCGTCGTGGTCGCACACCTCGCCGGTGATGGCATAGCGCCGCCCTCGCTCGATGCGACGCACCTGGCTCAGCCCGCAGATGTGCGCGATGTCCGTGGCCTTGGAGGACCAGGGCGAGATCGTGCCGGGTCGCGGGACCACCCACAGCACATGCGCGTCCTCGACAGTGGCGAGCTCTGGCCTTCGCGGACCGTAGGTGAGCAGGGCGTCGAGCACCTCACGCGTTGCCGGCGGCAGCGCCTCGCCGTCGACCAGGTGCACGAAACCGGTCTGCAGCCCAGTGATGCCGGGGTTGTCCCGCTGGATGCGGGTCAGCAACTCCTGCTCCGCGGTGGGACTGAGGGCGCGGCCGCCCGGGATCTGGAGCATCGTCATCATGCCAGCATGGGCCTGCGCAGGGCATCAATCAAACGAATCATATTTATGATATACATTAGCCCTTCTAATGGACTCTGATCGCCTCCAGGCCTTCACCGCGGTCGCGCGGGAGGGCGGATTCACCGCGGCGGCCCGCACGCTCGGCAAGACCCAGTCCGCGATCAGCCAGGCGGTCGCGGGCCTCGAGCGGGAGCTGGGCCAATCGCTCTTCGTGCGCGAAGCCCGGCGCGTGTCGCTGACCGAGGCTGGACGCATCCTCCTGCACCACGCCGAGCAGGCCTTCGCGGAGTTGGGCGCAGCCGAGCGGGCGCTGGCTGCGCTGGGCGAGCTGCGCGGGGGCCAGCTGCGCGTGGGCAGCAGCGACACCCTCGCGTACTACGCACTGCCGAGCGCGCTGTCGAGCTTCCGCGAGCGCTACCCGGATGTGGAGCTCCAGCTCGTGACGCGGCCATCGCCCGCCACCGCGAGCGCGGTCGCGGCACGCGAAGTCGACGTCGGCGTGGTCACCCTGCCCCTGCCACCCGACCTCGAGCACGGCGACCGGCCGATCGGGCAGGCCCTGCGCATCGTCGAGCTCGGCCCGGAGCTGGAGGTGCTGATCGTGCCGCCAGACCACCGCCTCGCCCGCCGCAAGCGCGTGGGGCTGCGCGCGCTCGCGCGGGAGCCCCTGCTGCTGCTCGCCCGTGGTACTGCCGGTCGCGCCGCAATGGACGCGCAGCTGGCTCGCGCGCGCGTCGAGCCGCGCGTCGCGATGGAGATGGACAGTGTCGAGCTGCTCAAGCGCCTGACCGAGCTGGGCTTTGGCGTGTCGATCGTGCCCGCCCGCTCGGTCGAGCGCGAGGTGAGGTCTGGCCAGCTGGCGGCGGTGCCGCTGTCGGGACTGCAGCGACGCTCGCTCGGCCTCATCCTGCCCGCGCGCGATCCGATCGGCCCCGCGGCGCGGGCCCTGGCGGCGTTGATCGAAGAGCACGCGGCCGCCCTTGCCCCGCGCGGCGCCCGCCGACTATCGTGAATCGCGCCGCGGCGCCCCCGTCCCACTCCTGACGAGCTGCGCGAGGTGACATGGTCCAACGAACTTCCCGACCCTCCCCCATCATTCCATGGTCCCTGGCGGCCACGCTCATCGCGCTGGTGACCACGGGCGCTCCCGCTGCCGCCCAGGACGCGCCGCCTGGCCCGGCCATCGAGCAGGATGAGCTTCCGCCTGCACCGCCGCCCGCGCCCGGTGCCGAGCCCGCTCCGACACCGGCACCCGCGCCCGCTCCACCGCCCGCTGCGACACCCACGAAAGCCGCGTGCCCGCTCGGTCAGCGTATCGACGCCGAGGGGCGATGCGTGGACTCGGATCCGGATCCATGGACGGAGGGCGACGCGCCCATCCCGCCGTCGCTCACCGGGCGCCACACGCACGATGGCTTCATGCTGCGCGTGACGGCAGGCCTCGGCGGCGCCGGGGCTGCCGTAGACGAGGCGATCGAGGTCGAGGTCAGCGGGGGTGGCTGGCTCTTCAGCCTGGACATCGGCGGGACCATCGCTCAGACGCTGGTGCTGCACGGGCGGCTGGCCACCATCAGCGTCTTCGAGCCGACGGTGAAGCTCGACGGCGACGAGATCGCTCAGGTGGACGACGCGCGCCTCAGCCTCACCCACCTCGGGCCCGCCCTCACCTATTACATCATGCCCTACAACATCTACTTCACCGGTTCGCTCGGTGTCTCCCTGGCCGAGCTCGAGGGCGACGCTGGTCGGATCGAGACCGATCCCGGCTTCGGCATGAGCCTCGACTTCGGCAAGGAGTGGTGGGTGGCCCACGACTGGGGGCTCGGCGTCGCCGCACGGCTGATGATCGGCGCCGCGCAGCTCGAGCGCTCGGACGCCGACGCCGGGCTCGCCGGTATCGGGCTCCTCTTCACCGCCACCTATCAGTGATCGGCGGCATCGCGCGGCGGGATCCGCGCCATCGCGCGCTCGGCCATCGCGGTGATCGTCAGGCTCGGATTCACTCCCACGTTGGCGGGAATCGCCGCGCCGTCCACCACGTAGATGCCCGGGTGACCGTGCAGCCGATGGTCGGTATCGATCACGCCCTGCCGAGCATCGGCGCCCATCGGGCAGCCGCCCAGGATGTGCGCGGTGATCGAGCGATTGCCGATGCTCTCGGGCAGCTGGTTGAAGGGCTCGCCCCCGTTCTGCTCGGCCAGCACACGCGCTGCCCGATTCGCCTCCGGCAAGTAGCTCGGCGGCCGCTGCCCTCCCTCCACCACCGACTGCAGCCGCGGGCGCCCGAGACCGAAGCGGCCACGCCCCATGCGGAAGCGCAGCGTGTTGTCCACGTGCTGCATCACGGTGAGCACCGTCACGCGCCGGTACCAGTCGTGCATGCGCAGCAACCCCACGAGCCGCATGGGTCGCAGCAGCGTCGCCAGCAGCGTGCGTAGCGCCCGGCGCAGGGGGCGCCCGTCGTCGATCATCGGCACGGCCATCGCGCGCATGAAGTTGAAGGCCGGGCCGTAGCGGTTCTGGGTGATGTGGGTCTTGCCGCCCAGGTAGAAGTGGGACGTGATCGCGCTCCCATGGGCTAGGTCGTCGGGCGCCTCGCGATGGAGCACGCCGACGATCGCCT
Organism: Myxococcales bacterium; assembly: GCA_028817855.1. Taxonomy (GTDB): domain Bacteria; phylum Myxococcota_A; class Polyangia; order Polyangiales; family JAFGIB01; genus JAOUOP01. Next base: position 11,377 of record JAPPOT010000470.1, on the reverse strand, counting down.
CGCTGTTGGTTCGCACGTGATCGCCCAATCGCGCCGAGACGTCGGGGAGCGTGGCGTGCAGGTCGCGGCTGCGAAAGAGCAGCTCGAGCGTGCCCACGACCCCAGCCGCGAGCACGACCCGCGCCGCGCGCACCTCGGGGTGGGCCGTGCGGGTCTGCGGATCCTCCATGTGGAGCCGGTAGCCGTCGCCGTCCGGCTCGATCCGGCGCACCCGATGGCGCGCGCGGACCTCCACGCCGAGCGCCTCCGCCAGGTGCAGGTAGTTCAGGTCGAGGGAGTTCTTCGACCCCTCGGGACAGCCGGTCAGGCAGCGCCCGCAGCGGGTGCACGCCTTGCGCGCCGGTCCGCGCCCATCGAAGTAGGGATCGGGATCGAGCTCACCGCGCGCACCCGCCCGTCCGAAGTAAATCGCGTTCGGCGTGGGCCCAAAGCTCTCGCTCGCGCCGAGCGCCTCCGCCGTGCGTTGCAGGTAGTCGTCCATGACACCGTGGTCGGGCGTCTGTGCTCGCCCCAACATGCGGGCGGCCGTCGCGTAGTGGGGTGCGAGCTCGGCCCGCCAGTCGACGCCGAGCCCGGCCCAAGCGGGATCCTGGAAGAAGGCCTCGCCCGGCTCGAGTAACACCCCGCCGAAGACGAGCGAGCCGCCGCCCACCCCGACGCCACCGACGATGCCCACGTGCCGGAAGATGTGCTGGGCGAAGTACCCGAACATTCCCGCGCGCGGCTCCCAGACGAAGTCCGCCATGCGCTTGTCCGCGCGCGCGATGCGGGCCGGATCGAGGCGCTCTCCCTGCTCGAGCACCAGCACGCGGTACCCCTTCTCCGCCAAGCGCAGGGCGGCGACGCTGCCGCCGAAGCCGCTACCGATCACCGCGAAGTCCCAGTCTGGGTCCGAACCCTCGCCCACGGCCGGCGTTGTAGCGCCGCGCGACGAGCCGAGCAATGGGCGCCTTGCCAGGTCGGCGCACGCTGGGATAGACGGGGGCATGTTCGACGGCAAGCACGTGGTGATCACCGGAGGCTCGAGCGGCGCGGGCAAGGCCCTGGCCGCGGCACTGCTGGAGCGCGGCGCGCGGGTGACGCTGATCGCGCGCAACGCGGACAAGCTGGCCGCCGCCCGGCAGGAGCTCGCCGGCGCCGCAGATGCGGGACGCATCGACATCGAGAGCTGTGACGTGGCCGACGCCGAGGCCGTGGAACGGAGCTTTGGCGAGATCGCAGCGCGCGTGGGGCCGGCGGATGTGCTCGTGAACTCGGCTGGCATCCTGAGCGAGGGCCCGTTCGAGTCCCTGCCGCTGGAGCGCTACCGCGCCATCATGGACATCAATTTCTTCGGGGTGCTGCATTGCTCGCGCGCCGTGCTGCCGCAGCTCGAGGCGCAGGGCGGCGGCCGCATCGTGCACATCGCCTCGATGGCGGGACTGATGGGGGTCTACGGCTACGCGGCCTATTGCGCGGCCAAGCACGCGCTGGTGGGCCTGGCCGAGACGATGCGGATCGAGCTCGCTCCCCGTGGCATCCGGGTGCACCTGGTCTGCCCGCCCGAGTTCGAGTCACCGATGGTCGACGAGCTGGAGACCTACCGCTCGGCGGAGAACCGGGCGCTGGTGACCACGCTCGGGGTCATGCCGATCGAGCCGGTCGTACGCGAGACGCTGCGGGGTATCGAGCGCAACCGCTTCATGATCGTGACCGGTCGCAACGCCCGCGCGGCCGCGCGGCTCGCCCGCATCTTCCCCGAGACCTCGCGCAGCTTCATGGACCGGGCGCTGTCGCGCGCGCGTAGGTAGGTCTCGAGCGCGGATTCCTTGGGAATCGCGGCGGTGGGTGGCCACCACCCGGGCAGGAGGCCGCGATGCTCGCAACCCGTGTGGCGCTCCTGGGATGCACCCTCGCGCTGGTCGCGCCGGTGCACGCTCAGGACATGGACTTCACCCAGGATCCGCAGTTCCAGCAGGCTCGAACACAAGCCCAGGCCGGACCACCGTCGGAGATCCTCGTACGCGCCCACCGCGCCTACCAGCAGCAGCGCTACGCCGAAGCGGCGGTTCAGCTGCAGCGGGTGGTGGAGGGCGACAGCGAAGACGTGGGCGCGCAGGTCCGGCACGCGGAATTCACCCTGGCCAAGAGTCTCGTTCACCTGGGCTACGACGAGTCGGCGCTCGCACTGCTCGACGGGATCTCCGAGGCCGGGCGCCGCCACCCCCACTTTCGCCACGCGCTTCCCTGGCTCGCCGAGCTCGGACGACGCATGCCCGACCCTGCACCGATCGCGCTTGCCGTGGGTCGCTACCGGCCGCAAGACCTGGACGCGATCGAGAGCACGAGCGAGGACGATGTGGACGAGACGCGCGCCTTCCTGGGCTACCTGATGGGGCGCCAGGCATACGCCGATGGCGAGCTCGGAGCCGCGGTCAAGCTGCTGGCCGATGTGCCAGCCGAGGCGCCCGAGCATCTTCGCGCGCGCTTCGTGGAGGGGCTCGCCCACGTGCGCATGCGACGCGCCCGGCCCGCGATCGCGAGCTTCCGCGCAATGCTCGAGGCGATAGAGGAGGACGGGGATCAACCCGACGCCGAGCGCATGCGCAACCTCGCATGGCTCTCTCTGGGCCGGGTCTACTACACCGCCGCGCTGCAGCAGGGCAGCGAGGGTGGGGAGCTGCTGGGGGCCGCCGTCGATGCCTTCTCGCGCGTGGACAACACCAGCGAGCACTGGCTCGATGCCCTGTTCGAGTCGGGCTGGGCGCTCTTCGTCGCAGACCAGCAGGCGCGGGCACTGGGAAACCTCCATGCGCTGCTCTCGCCCTTCTTTCCGGGCGCCTTCTATCCGGAGGCGTACGTGCTCAAGGCGGTGACCTTCTACCAGGCCTGCCAGATGAACAATGCCATGGCGATGGTGGGTGCCTTCCGCGACCGCTACGACGGCCTGCGCCAGGAGCTGCAAACGGCGGCCGGCGGCCTCGACGAGGAGGGGGGCTTCGCACTGCTGGAGGCGGCACGCGCGGGAACCCTGCGCGGCTCACCCTCGCTGCAGGCCGTGCTGACCCGTGGCCTGTCCGACCGGGAAGTGCTGCGCCAGCATCAGCGCGTGGAGTCGATCGGAGACCAGCGCCGGCGCCTGAAGGAAGCGCCAGCTGCGCTCGCGCGCTCCTCGCTGGGCGAGCGCATCCTGCAGGATCTGCTCGTCGCCGAGAGCTTCGCACGCGCGCACGCGGGCGCCCTCGTGCAGAGCCGCATCACGCGCCTGGGTGAGGAGCTGCAGGAGCTGGCCAACCAGATGGACACGATCGAGATCGAGGTGATCGGCTACACCCGCGGCAACCTCGGGAAGGCGACGCCATACAACCCCAACCCCGCGGGCGGCGTGGTCGAGGTGGACAGCGAGCACGTGCTGTGGCCGTTCAACGGTGAGTACTGGCGCGACGAGCTCGGCTACTACCGGCAGGAGGTGACCCATCACTGCGCCCCGCGCTAGAAGCGTCGAGACGCTTGTTGGGCACCAGTGCCCAGACGTCACGGGAGCGATCCCGCAGCCCGAGCCGCATGTCCGAGCGCACCGAGGTGACGGAGAGAACTTCGTCGAGCCCGACCGCCGACGATCCCGGAGTCTGCGCCTCCGCCTGCTGCACCGGCTCCGGCGCCTCAATCCAGTGCTCGCCTCCCACCTCCACGGCGCGCGCCCTCCTGCTCGGACTCGGGCTCGCACTTGTACGCGATCGCTCCACGTTCCCCGCCTCAGCCGAGGTCGCCACCGCCGCAAAGCGCCCAAAGCGCACGCGCTCCGCCCCCTCCCACAACGCCTCCGCCAGTTCCGCCGACGCACCCAACTGCGCGATCTGCGCACCGGCCGGAGCCTGCAGCGTCTGCAGCACCGGCACACCGACCACTGCTGCCGCCACCGCGACCGCGGTCACGACCGACCAGGTCGGCACCGCCACCGCCGCGGTCTTCGGCGCCGCCAACGCGCCCGCCTGCAGCACCAGCTCCACGCTCAGCCTCGCCGCACCCTCCCCGCCCGCCAGCGCCTGGGCCAGCTGCGGCTCGGCGAGCTGCATCCAGCGCCCCGCGCCTTCCAGCGGGAGCACGGCCACTGCCGCGACACCGCGCGCCCGCAGCGAGGACTGCACCTCGCGGCGCGCGGCGTAGAGCCGCGAGAACGCGGTCTTCAACGGACAGCCGACGATCTCGGCCACCTCCTGCATGCTCAGCTGCTCGAGCTCGTAGAGGACGAAGACGTGGCGCTTGTCGGGCTTCAGCCGCGCGAGGGCGCACTCCAGGTGATCCACCAACTGGCGCGAGCACAGCTCGCGGGTCGGATCGTCCGGCGCCCGTGTGTCGGGCAGCCGCGCCCCGAGTGCCTCGTAGCGGCGATGGGCGCGCTTGCGGTAGTCCGCAGCCACGCGGTGGGCGATGCGGTAGAGCCAGGTGCGGAGCGACGAGCGCCCCTCGAAGCCGGCGAGCTTGCGGTGCACGACGACGAAGACGTCCTGGGAGGCGTCTGGCAGGTCACGCTCGGCGACGCCGAAGCGCCGCAGGACCCGCACCACGAAGGGAGCATGCTCCGCAAATACAGCCTCGAAGCTCTCCACCTGCACCTCCTCTACGATACGGGCCCGGGAGCCCCACCGCCATGGGTTAGACGGACGCTCCCGGGGAGGATTCCCAAACTTTTTTCGGCTCGCACCTAAGCACTTGAACCCAAAGGGGTTTGGATGGGCGACAATCGCTGCATGGGCGCGGGGAAGCGAGCGTCGGCCGTGCTGCCATGGGCGCTCTCGGCACTGGCGGCGTGCGGGGGCACGGCGGCACCGCCGCTCGACCCGGGCCTGTCGGCCCACGAGGTTGCCGCCCGGCGAGTCCTGACGATTCTGGAGTCGCGCCACGTGGACGGACACCGCCTCGATCCGCCGCGGGCACGACGGGCCACCGAGCTGCTCCTGGCGCGGCTGGATCCGGGGGGACGCTGCACCGACCGCACGAGCGAGTTGCTGCGCGCCTACGGCGGGCGCGCGCGCGTCGCGCTGCGCAGTGGCGACGCGAGCCTGGCCCAGTCGATGAGCCGCGAGTGCAGCGGAGCGTCCATCGACGGCGACGCGGCGCGCACGCAGATGTTCCAGGCACTCGCGGGCAGCTTCGATCCCCACAGCACCTACCTGCCTCCCGAGCGCGCCGAGGATCGCCGCAAGGGCCGCGAGGTCGGGCCCGGCGGCAACGTCCGCGGTCGGATCGTGGAGCACGTCGGGCGCCGCATCGCGCACGTGGTGCTTCCGACTTTCTACTTGCGCGCCGGCGGACGCTCCGCCGGCCGCGACCTGGCCCATGTGGTGGGGGCGCTCGCCACGCGCGGCGCGGAGGTGCTCGTGCTGGACCTGCGTGGCAACGGCGGCGGCGTCATGGCGGAAGCCTCCGAGGTGCTGGCGGTGCTCGCGGGCGACGCCGCGCTGGGTCATTCGGCGGGCGCCGACGGCGCGGTCACGCCCTTCCCGCGTGGACGACGACGGCGGGCCTGGGCGGGTCCGCTGGTGGTGTGGGTAGACGAGGGCACGGCGAGCGCAGCGGAGTTGGTGGCGGCCGCCCTCCAGGATCAGGGCCACGCGCTCGTCGTGGGCGGCCGCACCCAGGGCAAGGGCACCGTCCAGTCCCAGATCTGGCTGGCGTCCCCGCTGGGCGCCCGCGTGGCCGCCGTACAGGTCACCACCGCACGTATGTACCGCGTCGACGGGCGCGGGCTGCAACAGGAGGGCGTGCGGCCGGACGTCGTGCTGCGCCTCGCCGAGTTGCCAACGGAACGCGAGCGACCGGGGGCGCTGCCGTGGAAGCGAATCGAGCTGCGCGAAGCCGATGCCATCGACAGGCCGGTGGACGAGGCGACGCTGGAGGGGCTGCGGAAGGCAGCACGGGGGCTCGAGGGCGACGCCGCCGTGTGGACCCTGGCGCTCCGCTGGGCGGACACCACCCGGTGAAGGGCTCGGACTCGGGCACCGGCTGAGGTCCTGGTGCCCGACCAGTTCCTGACCTCGCTTCGCGCCGGTCTCCAGCGGTGCGCGCGCCTGGCCGAGCGCTGGGCTCAGGACTGGGACGCCAGGTACTTCTCGAGGCTACGGAAGCTGCTCGTCCAGCCCCCGTTGTGGTGGACGCGGTGCTCGGTCTCCTCGAACGTCCGCTGCTCGAAGCGCATGCGCGTCTTGCCTCCCGCGTCCGTGAGCTGGATCGTGACCAAGGTCTCGTGGCCGCGCACGCCGTCGTTGATCCAGGCCCACGTAAAGGCGAGGCGATGGGACGGGTCGATCTCCTTGTAGACACCGCTGACCGTGTGGTCCTTGCCCTCGGAGGAGCGCATCACCGTCTTCCAGGCGCCGCCGACGCGCACGTCCATCTCGCACACCGGCGTGGTCATGCCCTCGGGGCCCCACCACTGCACAAGCTGCTGGGGGTCGGCCCAGGCGTCGAAGACGACCTGCACCGGAGCGTCGAAATCCCGATTGATCACGAGCACGAGCTCGTCGCTGAGGTGGACTGCGTTGGGCTGGGCCTGGCTCATCTCTTCTCTCCTCGACGCTTGCGCGTGGCGCGCTCTCTGGGGGTCTTGGGCTGGGAGCCCTTCGCGTGCTTCTCCAGGTGTCGCTCGAGGCGGTCAAAGCTCTGCTCCCAGAAGGGTCGGTAGCGCTCGATCCAGTCGGCTGCATCGCGCAGTGGATCGGCGGAGAGCGAGCAGCGCCGCCACTGGGCGTCCTTCTCGCGCGCGATCAGGCCGGCATCGGACAGCACCCGCAGGTGCCGCGAGACCGCCGGCAGCGAGATGTCGAAGGGCTCCGCCAGCTCGCTGACGGAGGCAGGCCCACCCGTCAGGCGTCCGAGAATGGCGCGTCGCGTGGGATCGGCGAGCGCCGCGAAGGTTTCGCTGAGTGGATCTTGAGCACGCATTTAATGAATACGTTAAATAACAGATATGTTAAGTATGTCAAGGCGCACTTCGTGCGGCACGCGCGACGGCCTGCCGTCGCCATGCGCTACCCTCCTCGCGTGGAGGAGACTCGAGCCGAGCGCGCGGTAGCGCGGGCGGGACGTCAGCGGGAAGCACGACTCGGGCAAGCCGGGCGCAAGGCCCGCGGCGCCGTCCACACGCCGCCCGTGCTGGCACGCTTCGTCATGGACGCGGCCGACCAGCTCGCGCGCGAACAGCTGGGGTTGCGTGGTGGGCTGGTCGACCATCGCGTGGCCCTCGTTGATCCCGCCTGCGGGCCCGGGGCCTTCCTGGCGGGCGCACTGGCAGTCGCTGGTGATCGCGTGGGGCGGCCGGCCCTCGCGATCGGGCTCGATCGGGATGCGGGCGCGGTCGCGATGGCCCGGGCGCTGCTGCGGCGGGCGCTCTCGCGCGCCTGTTGGGACAACGAGCTGGCGGTGGTCGACACGCTCGAGGACGTGGAACCGGCTACCATGGCTGCGCGAGCACCGGTCTCGATCGTCGTCGGCAACCCCCCTTGGATCGGCACCGCCCAGGAGCCGCCTTCGCCTGGGCTCGACACGCTGCTCGAGGACTTCCGACGAGACGACGATGGCGCGCGCCTGGCCGAGCGCAAGCTCGGGGTGCTCTCCGACGCGTACGTGCGCTTCCTGCGCTGGGGCGCCGAGGTAGTGCGGCGCGCGCCCGAGGGCGGCGTGCTCGCGATGGTCACCAACGGCAGCTACCTGGACGGCCCGGTGCATCGCGGGATGCGCGCCGCCCTGCTTCGCTTCTTCGACGAGCTGCGCGTGATCGATCTGGGTGGCAACGCGCTGCTCGCCCGGCCCGGCGTGCGCGACGGCAACGTCTTCGGCGTCCGCACCTCGGCGTCAGTGCTGCTGGGAGTGCGTCGCGGCGACTGCGACGAGACCCGACCCGCCTCCGTGCACCACCGCGTCCTCGCGGGCAGCGCGGACGCGAAGTTGGCGCTGCTGGGCAAGGAGGACGCCACCACCGGGCTCACCCGCCTCAAGCCGGCGCCCCCCTTCGTGCGCTTCGTGCCAACCGCCCCGGCCGGGGACTACATGCGCTGGCCATCGCTGGCGGACGCCATCGCCTTCCACCGTGAAGGAGTGCAGACCAACCGCGACGCGGTGGTGATCGACGCCTCGCGCGACGCGCTCCTGGACCGGCTCCAGCGCTTCGCCCGCGGCGAAGGGGGCGATGACCTGGCGGTGGCCGAGCGTCGATTGGATCACTATTGCCCCGATCGCGCGCGCTCCGCCGTCCGTGAGGCGCTGGAGCGAGACCCGGACGGCACGCGCGGCATCAGCGCGCGCCCGATCGACTACCGGCCCTTCGACCGCCGCTGGTTCGCGCCGATCGCGCCCCTCTGCCACCGCCCGCGCCGGGCCCTCTTGAACGCGATGGACCATGCCTCGGTCGCACTGGTGACGGTGCGCAAGGACCGCAGCCCGGCGCCTTGGACGCACTTCGGTGCAAGCACGGTCGCGATCGACAACTGCCTGCTGTCCGCTCGCTCGTCATGCCGTGCACGGGCGTTCCCGAGCCACGGACCGAACGGCGAGGACAACCTGGGCGAGCACTTTGCGCGCGAGCTGGGCGAGCGGGTGGGACGCCAGGTCGGCGCCGAGGAGTGGCTGCACTACGCCCTGTGCGCGCTGGCGTCACCGGCCTACCGCGAGCGACACTGCGAGGCGCTCGGGATCGACTACCCGCGGATCCCGTGGCCGCGGGATGGCAGCTGCTTCGCGCAGGCGGTGACCCTGGGACGCGAGCTCGTGAGCTCCTTGCAGGCGGCGCCCACGGCGGCCGCGCGCCGCCGGGCGCCGGAGCTGCGCCTCGGGCACCATCGGCTCGATGGGGGCGAGGCGCACGTGGCCGCCCTCGCCCGCAAGCTCGCGGCGCTGCCCGACCCCGCCGAGTACGCGGGCTAGCGCTCTAGGCTTTCGCGCAGGCTCAGGGTGCGGCGGCTGGCGCCGGTGGCTCGGCGGGGACGGCCGGCTCTGCCGGGGCAGCCACATCGGGCGCCGCGGCGGGGGCGGCGCCCGTGGGCGCCGGTGCCGCCTCGGGCTGGGCGGGCGCGGGTGCCGGCGCGGGCGCGGGTGCCGGCGCGGGCTCGTCGGCCTTGGGCAGCTTGGCCTCGGCCTCCGCAGCACGCCTCTCCGCTTCGGCCGCGCGCTTCTCGGCCTCGGCGGCGCGCTCCTCGGCTTCCTTGAGCTTGTCGGCGTCCTCGTCCTCCGGGGGCGCGAAGGTGTCGATCGGGGTGACGACGACGGTCAGCAGCAGGCTGTTCTGGACCTGGACCTCGTCGATCAGCTGGGGGTCGCTGATGACCTTCAGCTCGTAGTCGAGCGTCATCCAGGTGAAGATGCTCGTTCCCACATGCCCTGCCAGCGCGACCCGGGTCAGCTCCAGGGTGTCGCGGTCGGTGTCGTCGTTGTTGATGAAGGGGAAGAGTGCGGACGCGCCCAGGCCGTAGGTCAGGCGGTCACCGACGCCCTTGCCTTCCAGCCCGGCGAAGAGCTCGAGACCGGCCTGGTGCACATCGAGTAGCTCGGTGTAGGTACTGAAGGGCGCCTCCGCCGTCATCGGGTCGCCGTCGTCGTCGAAGCTGCCCGAGTCATCGGCGATCACGCGCACGCCCTCGGCGAAGGTGTGGCGGCCACCGAAACCAGCCCGCAGCATGACCGTGACGTTCGGCTCCGCGATCGGCTCTGCAAAGAGACCGGCCGACTCGCTGAGCGTGAAGGGCTGAAAGGGGTCGGAGAGCTGGAAGCGGTCGGTGGAGGTACCGTCGACGGCCGGGTCCGAGCCATCGAGCACGTAGGTCTGCGGATCGGACGTGATCTGCTCGGCGCTGAAAACCGAAGTCTCCGCCTCGACGCGCGCGAAAATGCCACCCCAGCTCCAGAGGAAGTAGTTGTACATGCTGGCGAGCGCAATCAGGTCGTTGCTCTTGACGAACTCGTCGAGCACCGGGGTCTTGGCCCAGATCTCGTTGATGGTCAGGTTGTTGACCCAGCGGTGCGGGTGGGCGTCGTATTGGAGCGTGCCATCGATGCCCGTGCCGATGAGCAGCGAGAAGCCATCGACCTGGCCGACCACCTTGTCATTGCTGGCCAGGTTCAGGTTGGCGCTCAGGGAGAGCTTCCCGTTCCAGCCCTGGTTGTGATCCTCGCCGGCCTCCTCGATGTCGCCCTCGGGGACGTACTCGGTGATGTCCTTGTCGTCCTGAGCCAAGCCGCTCGAGGCGCGCGCACACAGCCACAAGCCCGCCAGGCATGCTGCCCACGTGTATCGGATCATTCGTCGAACCCTCCAGGTTCCGCACCGGCCGGAACAGGCACTAGATGACGGAACGTCAGGTGGCTGTCAACATGCGCGCCCGCCGATGCGGCGCTGGAAGGCGCCAGATGCTGGGCTGTGAGCGTCAAGGCCAGCTCCCGGAGTCTCATCGAGGAACACCACGTGGGGTGACTCTGGGATGTCCCCGAGCGCTCCCAGGACGAGCTCTCGGAGCCGGGCCAGAGTCGCCGCGCGAAGACTTGGCGCCCCGGCGCCGAGCTCCAGAAAGACAGCAAACGCCGGCTCGCCGCCGGCACTCGTGATCTCCCGCGCTGCAATGCCTGAAATGTAGGGCGGCAGCTGCGCGCGAGCGAGCAGGTCAACGACGCGTGAAGCCGGGGTGGCTGTCATCTCCAGTCCTGGATGTGGCTGCTCTCACGACCTCACGTGCGTGCCATCTGCGAGGAAGGTTCCCACGACCTCCTCATCGCCATCGTCGTTCATCGCATAGAGAGTCACCGAATCCAGCCGTTCGCGTTGGAGAGCAGTCGACGCCCTTCGTCGTTCCGCCGGAGTGTTCACCGGCATCACCCCGCCGCGACCGCCGTGCGGTCTGATGTAACAGAACGTCGATGGCGTGGAGCTCGTGCGTTGGGCGGCGGGTACGGATCTCATCGCGGCGACGTATGGTTATTGATATCGAGTGGACGCACAATCCTAGCGCATAGCCTGGACGAAGCACACGTTCCACCCTCGCCTGCCCCGCTCACTCGCTGACCGGCCGGCTCGGCGGCCCCTTTCCCGTCGCGGCGGGAGGGTGCTACCTGGCGGGCGTGCAAAACCACGAGCGCTGCTCTGAGCGCAGATGCGAGGTTAGGCGCCCTCCGCCGTGCTTGTCAGGGACGCGCGCGGAGCGCGGCGGGGCGTGATTGGGATGCCTCGCACGGGAGTGCGGCGGACCGCGGTAGCGGGACGCACTTTCCATTTATTGAGGCGTCGGCGTCTTCTCCTCGGCCCAGGTCGTCCCGGGGGGGGGGGGCGGCCCGGGAGGCGGGGAGCCTGGACGACCCCGCGCCCGCCCGCGCACCGGGGGGAGAGGCCGCGGGCGGCGCCCGCGGGCGGGCG
>JAPPOT010000258.1 GCA_028817855.1 Myxococcales bacterium | reverse complement strand
TCTCTTTGTGGCCGGCGCGGGCCGCTATTCCGGCCCACTGCGCTACCGCGCAAAGGACGCGCTTCGCGCGAGCGAACAGGCGATGTCCGACGAGCGGACCGGCCCCAGCTGCCCGGGCACGGGGGCGGACGCGGTAGGACCCGGACACCGTCACGGACTCGGACACCGTCACGGACTCGGACACCGTCACGGACTCGGGATCGGTCGCGGGCACGGACTCGGTCGCGGGCACGGACGCGGGCACGGTCACGGACTCGCAGGATGGGCTATCCTCCCGCCCCGTGGCGCTGACCCCCGACCAGGACGCTTTTGGGCAGATGCTGCTCGACACGCTTGCGGGGGAGACTGGCTACGAGGTCTGTGAGCGCGACGATGGTCTCATCGAGGTGGGGCGTGCCGGTGAGCTGTACCTGAAGCTGCCGCGGCGGCCCGACCCGGGCACGCGGGATCTGCTCGACGCGGCGCGCGGGCGTGTGCTGGACGTGGGCTGTGGCGGGGGGCGGCCCGCGATCGCGCTGCAGCGGCGGGGGCACGACGTGCTCGGGATCGACACCTCGCCCGGAGCGCTCGAAGCCGCGCGCATGCAGGGTCTGGAGCAGCGCGAGCTGATGTCCGTGACGCGCGTGGGCCGCGCCATGGGCGAGTTCGACACCGTGCTGATGGGCGGCCACAACTTCGGGTTGATGCAGAACCCGACTCGGGCGCGCTGGCTGCTCGGGCGCTTCGCCGCGATCACGGGGGCCGACGGTCAGATCCTCGCCACCAGCTTCGACGTCACCCAGTCCAACGACCCGCGCCACGTGGCCTACCAACAGCGCAACCGCGCAGCGGGGAAGCTCGGCGGGGAGCTGCGGCTGCGCGTCCGCTGGAAAGACCTCAAGACGCCGTTCTTCCCCTACCTGATGGTCTCGCCCGACCAGATGCGCGAGATCGTGGCGCCCACCGCCTGGCAGCTGGACCGCATCATCCCGCTGGGCGGCCCTTCCTACGCCGCGGTCCTGCGAAAGACCTGAAGCGAGGGGTGCGTGAAGTCGGGTTTCAGCCCATAGTGCCCACGGGGCCATCGAACGCACGGTCGAAGCAGGCCGTGGGGGAGCGGAGACGATGCGACTCAGTCCTAGCTTTTGCCTGCTGAGCCTACTGGCTGCGGCGGGCTCGCTATTGGCGTGCGGAGACGGCGGCGCGGCCGGCTCGACACCCGAGCCCGGGCCCCAGCCGCCCAACGTGCTGACCGCGGACGTCCAGGTGCGCGACGACAGCCCGGAGGTCGACGGGCGCGATCTCACCTCGTTGGTCGACAGCAACACCGCCTTCGCGCTCGACGCCTTTGCGCTGCTCGCTGCCGAGGCCCCCGGCGAGAACGTGGCGCTCGGCCCCTACAGCATCTCCCAGGCGATGGCGATGCTCTACGCCGGCGCGCGGACCCACACCGCGAGCGAGCTGGAGGGCGCGCTGCGCTTCGAGATCCCGGCTGAGCGGCTCCACCCCACCTTCAACGGGCTCGGGCTCGAGCTGCTCTCGCGCAACGGCGACGTGACTCTGCGCATCGCCAACCGCGTCTGGACCGACACGAGCTTCGAGCCGGAGCCGGAGTTCCTCGACGTGCTGGCGCGCGACTACGGCGCGCCGCTGGCGGTGGCCGACTTCGCGGCCGATCCGGAGATGGCGCGCCGGGTGATCAACGGCTGGGTGCACGAGGTCACCGAGGAGAAGATCAAGGAGCTCTTCCCCATCGGTACGATCGACGCGACCACCAAGCTGGTGCTGGCCAACGCCATGTACCTGGACGCGCCCTGGAAGTACCAGTTCGACCCCGACCGGACCTCCAAGCGCGGCTTCACGCTGCTCGACGGCGCCGAGGTCGAGGTCGACACGATGCACTACGACGAGTTCCTCCCCAGCGCCTGGGACGAGCAGTGGTCGGCGGTAGAGCTGCCGTACAAGGGCGACGAGCTGTCGATGATCGTCGTCGTGCCAGAAGACCTGGCCAGCTTCGAGGCCTCGCTGTCGCCGCAGGTGCTCGCCGACGTCCTCGCAGCGATCGAGGACGGCGGCATCCACCTGTCGATGCCGCGCTTCACCTTCTCCTTCCACAGCTCGCTGGTGGACCTCTTCAAGGCACTGGGAGCGCCCTCGTTGTTCGACGGTGCCGATCTGTCCGGGCTCGGCGCGGGCGGTCTCGCGGTCAGCGCCATCGAGCACGAGGCCTTCATCCAGGTCGACGAGGAGGGCACCAAGGCCGCCGCCGCCACCGGCGTGGCCGTCGCCGACTCCCACGGCCCAACGATCCAGGTCAACCGACCCTTCCTCTTCTTCGTGGTGGACCGCCCCACCGGGTCCATCCTCTTCCTGGGCCGCGTCACCGATCCCCGCGGCTAGAACCCATCCGACGATGGGTTCTAGGGCGTTCGTCGCCCGGTGGCTTCGCGTGTAGCATGCCGCCATGGACGAGCCCGAGGACAGCCAGGAGAGCGGCGCGATGGTCGAGCTCTACCGCCCGCTCAACGAGGTGGAGGGGCGCGAGATCGCCTCGCTGCTGCGCGAGTCGGGGATCGAGCACCACCTGGTCTGCCTGACCGACACACCCTACCCCAGCATCGGCATGAAGCCGCCCGAGTGGGGCAAGATCATGGTCGACCCGGGCCAGGCACCGAAGGCCGAGGCTCTGATCGAGGCGTACATCGACTCCGAGCCGGAGGCGATCGGCGACGCCTGGAAGAAGCCGGCACAGGCGCCGCAGCCGAAGCTCATCGGCTCGCTCGGCATCAACCAGACCGCCGTGCTGTGGGTCGTGCTGCTGGCCTCGCTCGCGTACAACATCGCGCAGTGGGCGCAGCTGCAGGCGAGCACCTCGCTCACGGACTCGCAGGGCCGGCTGGTGGCGGAGTTCGAGTACGACCTCGGTGGGACCTACCCGACCGAGGCGCACAGCTACGACACGCGCGAGCAACGCGTGGCGACCTCCTACGATCGCAATGACGACGGCCGCGTGGAGCAGTGGGTCGAGCTGCGCGAGGGCCGCCCGGTCTTCCGCGGCTGGGACGAAGACGAGAACGGACGGTACGAGAGGACGCGCTTCTACGCCGGCGGCCAGGCGGTCTTCGAGACCCGCGATCCCGACGAAGACGGCGTCGTCGAGCTGGCCGGCGTGCCCGACGACCACGGCGAGCTGGGCCCGCCCCTCTTCCGAGACGACGACGACGACCACATCTACGACACGATGGAGTGCAAGCGCGGCAGCGAGACCGTGGTGTTCGACGTGGCCGCCTGCGCGATCAAGCCCTGAGCGCGTCTCCGCTGCTCAGATCTCGACGGTGCCGTCGAAGACGTGGCGGGCGGGGCCGGTCATCAGGATCGGGGCGGCGGGGTCGCCGACCAGGATCGTGAGGGGGCCGCCGGGAAGGCGCACCTGGAGGGGCTGGCCGCGGCGGGCACGACCCGTCTCGACGGCGGCGACGGCGGCGGCGCAGGCGCCGGTGCCGCAGGCCTGGGTCCAGCCGGCGCCGCGCTCGAGCACGTCGAGCACCAGGCCGTCGTCGGTCTGTCGCGCGAAGCCGACGTTGACGCCCTGCGGGAAGCGGGCGTCGGCCTGGAGCGCAGGGCCGAGCTCGAGGCGGTCGTCGCCCACGTCGTCGAAGACCACCGCGTGGGGGTTGCCCATCGAGACGGCCGTGAGCGAGAGCGTGCGGCCTCCGATCTCGAAGGGCGCGTCGATCAGGGAGTCGACGGCTGCGCCCACAACGACCGGGAGGTCCCCGGGCTTCAAGCTGGCGGCGCGCATCGTCACCTCCACGAGGCCGTGCTCGCCGGACTCGAGCACGCGGCAGTGGTGGGGCCCGGCGTCGGTCGCCACATCGAAGTCGCGCTCGCTGCCGTGCCCGCTGCGGATCCGGTGCAGCGCCACGCAGCGAATGCCGTTGCCGCACATCTCGGGCACCGACCCGTCGGCGTTGACGACGCGCATGGTGGGACCGTCGCCGCCGGTGAAGAGCACGCCATCTCCGCCCACGCCACGGTGGCGGTCGCACAGGGCCACCACCTGCGCGGCGGTGAGCGCGTCGGGCGTGGCTTCCACGATCAGGAAGTCGTTTCCCAGGCCCTCGTACTTGCTGAAGCGCAGCGCCATGACCCCGCGGGTCTAGCACATCCCACCACCTAGAACCCGTCGCCGACGGGTTCTAGCGCAGAACGACGAGGGTGGAGCGGGCCCGGTCCGCCGGCAGCACCGCTTCCCAGCCGGCCGGAAGGACCGGTCGCGTGAGCTGGAACAGGGTGCGGGCGTCGGCCGGCGAGAGGTTGATGCAGCCGCGGCTCATGGGCTCGCCAAAGCGCTCGTGCCAGAAGGCAGCGTGGAAGCCGTAGCCGCCCTCGAAGTACTGCACCCACGGCACCGCCTCGAGCGCGTAGCTCTGCTCGAGCTCGTGGCGCTCCCGATCGCGCATGTCCGAGCTGATCAGCTTCACCCAGATACGGAAGCGCCCGCGCGGCGTCTCGGTGCGGCGCCGGGGCTTGCCCGAGGAGATCAGCGTCACGAAGATCGGCTGCGCCCCGCGGTAGGCCACGAGTACCTGGCGCTCCAGGTCCACGTCGATCCAAAGCTCGTCTGCGGCCACTTCCTCGGGCTTTGCAGCCGCGGACGGCTGCATCGTGGCAGCGACATCGACGAACCCACCGCCCGCGATCCGCAACCGCTCGCCTTCCTGCCCGAGCACCTCGAGCTTCGCCAGCCGCGGCAGCTCGCGCAGCGCGCGCCCCTGGTCGTCACGCACGCTCGCGCGCTTGGCGATCACGAAGGCCACACTCGAAAGCGGCCGTTCGCCCAGCTCGACGCCGGCGAAGTCGCTGCCGCGCACCGGCCGCAGGTCACGCGCGCGCACGTAGTGACCGCGGCGCGTGCGCACGAAGGCGACACCCTCGTGCTCGATGCGCTCGCGGGCGACCACGGTGAAGCCCTTGGCGTAGGCGGTGTCGTATTCGTCGGTGGCCGCATCCTCCGGCCGCGCGTAACCGCGCGCGCCCTCGCGCCGCACGCTCAGGTACTCGTGGGGCAGCGCCGCGTCCGGAAGGGCCATCGGCTCGGGGTGGGTCTTTTCCGCGCGCACCGCCGAGGAGCACACGAAGGCCGCCTCGCCCAGCTGATAGAAGCCCGCGTCCCCACAGCCCTCGCCGGGCGCCCGCGCGATCACCTTCAAGCTCGCACCGAGCACCAGCGTACCGCGCCGGGCGGCATCCCGACGCGGCTCGGTCAGTACGGCCGCGCCATCCTCGATCACCGTCAGCGAGCGCACCGAGCGCTTGAGCGGAACCTGGGCCTGGGCAGTGCCCCCCAGCGCGGCCAACAGCATCAGCAGCGCGATGGGGAGGCGCATGTCACTCCGCGTCGTTGCGGATGGCGGCGATCGCGGCCGCGTAGTCCGGTCGGTTGAAGACGGCGCTGCCGGCCACGAGCACGTCGGCGCCCGCCTCGATCACCTGCCTGGCCGTGCCGCCGGGCTTCACGCCGCCGTCCACCTCCAGGTCCACGTCCACGCCGGCCTCGTCGATCAGCGCGCGCAGGCGCTCGAGCTTGGGCAGCACCTGGGGGATGAAGGCCTGCCCCCCGAAGCCCGGGTTCACACTCATCACGAGCACCAAGTCGAGCTGGTCGAGCACGTAGCGCAGCACGTCCTCGGAAGTGTGGGGGTTGAGGGAGACGCCGGCCTTCTTCCCGGTGTCGCGGATCTGCTGCAGCGTGCGGTGCAGGTGCGTGCACGCCTCGGCGTGCACCGTGATGATGTCCGCGCCGGCCTGCGCGAACTCCTCCACGTAGCGCTCGGGCTCCACGATCATCAGGTGCACGTCGAGCGTCTCCTCGGTGACCTCGCGCAGGGCCTTGACCACCAGCGGGCCGATCGTGATGTTGGGCACGAAGCGGCCGTCCATGACGTCGACGTGGACCCAGTCGGCGCCGGCAGCCAGGACGCTCTCGACCTCGGCGCCGAGCTTGGCGAAGTCGGCCGAGAGGATCGAGGGAGCTACACGGAGGGGGCGTTTCGAGCGGGCCACCGGCGCAGTCAAGCGCTCCCCACAGCACCTGTCAACGGCATGCTTGTACGTGCTGCGCGCAAGGTGTCGGGCGTCGCCCTAGATCGCGCAGCCTGCTGAAATCGTTGTGCAACATGGCGCCGCGCCAGCTTGACGCATGCGCCCGCCCATGCCCACAATCGATACTCGGCGACCCGCAATTTCGCCGACCTGCACCTGTCCCGCAGCCGCATGGCCGCCCAACCCATGGCCGAGCACAAGTACCGCGTCATCAAGCGCCTGGAAGCAGGCGGCATGGCCGAGGTTTATGTCGGCGAGGCGGTCAGTGTTCAGGGCTTCAAGAAGAAGGTCGCGATCAAGCGGGTGCTGCCGCACCTCGCGCAGAACGAGGACTTCATCCAGATGTTCCTCGACGAGGCGCGCCTGTCGGCGAAGCTGAACCACGCGAACATCGTCTCGGTGTTCGACATCAGCAGCCGCGAAGACACGTTCTTCCTGATCATGGAGTTCGTGGATGGCGCGAACCTCAAGAAAATCATGGAGAGTCTGCAGCGCCGCGGGGCACGCATGTCCCTGGCCCAGGCTTGCTACATCTGCATCGAGGCCTGCCGCGGGCTGAGCTATGCCCACGAGCTGATGGACGAGTCGGGCGCGCCGCTCGGGATCGTGCACCGCGACATCTCGCCGCCGAACATCATGGTGACCAAGCGCGGCGAGGTGAAGGTCGCCGACTTCGGCCTGGCCAAGGCCGGCACCCAGCTGCAGACCACCGACCCCGGCGTGGTGAAGGGCAAGTTCAGCTACCTCTCGCCCGAGGCTGCCCAGGGCATGGAGGTGGACGCCCGCGCCGACGTCTTCTCGCTCGGCATCGTGCTGTGGGAGATGCTGGCCGGCAAGCGCCTATTCCTGGGCGAGAACGACTACGCCACGGTCAAGCTGATCCAGAAGGCAAACATCCCGCGCCTGGCGCCGCTAAACCGCGACGTGGACATGGCCTTCGAGGAGGTCCTCCTCAAGGCGCTCACCCGCAATCCCAACTCGCGCTACCAGAGCGCGCGCGACTTTGGCGACGCGCTGGCTGGCTACCTCTACAACCGCCAGCTCAAGGTCACGTCATATGACCTGGCGCACCTGGTGCAGACGGCGACCGCCGACCCGACCACGACCACCGGCGACCAGTCGCTAATCGACCGGCTGATCCAGGACGAGCTCGACGAGAGCGTCGGCATCGGCTCCTCGAGTGGCACGATCCCGGCGCGCCAGGCGGACTCCGACCTGATGCCGGCGGCCGGCGACCTGGAGGACCCGGCCAGCTGGTTCAACGACGACGACGATCTCTTCGGCGGAGGCGGCGGCACGGTCGAGCCTGCCGCGGCTGCACGGCCTGCGGCGCCCGTACCCCCTTCGCCGCCCGCCCCGAAAGCCGAGCCCCCGACGCCGACCGACAGCTCCTCTTCGGGCGCCTGGCGGGAGGGCGGCCTCGTACAGGACTCACCTCCCCAGGGAACCTCCCTGGCCGACGAGCTCGAGCCCGGCGACACCGGCGAGATCGTGCTCGAAGCCAACACCTCCGTACCCCCGGCACCCACCGCGCAAGGCTCGGCCCCCCAGTCCTCCGGCGGCGGCGCCACGAAGATCATCATCGCCGCCATCGTCGTCCTCGCAATCGCCGCAATAGCCTTCCTCGGCACCCAGCTCTAGGGGACGCGCTGAGGTTTTTGCACGTTCCGCGGTGACCGCCGTGGCAAACGTGCCAGACCTCAGCGCGTCCCCCTCACGCGGCCTTGCGGACTCGGGCGACGGCGTCCTTGAGATCGGTGAGCTCGGCTTCGGTCAGCTCACGGTCGCCGAAGCGGACTTCGAGATAGGTGCTGGTGACGGTCTCGACATCGCCGATGCGGTCGAAGCCCTGCTCGGAGAGGTCGCGGGCGTGTTCCTGCGGCGTGCGTGTCGGCGGACGGGCGACGCCGCGCTTGGCGAGGGCGCGCTCCAACTCGCGGTAGAGGGTCAGGGCGGCCGCCTCGCGCTTGCTCGGGAGCCGGGTACCGCCATCCTTGGGTCCGCGGATCGTGCGCCAGATCAGGAAGAGCAGCACGAGCACCACCGCGCCGCCGATCACGTCGCGCGCAGAGCGCAGCATGCTGCGCCAGTCGGTGGGTGTGCTCGCCTCCTCGGCACTGCCGCCGCTGTCGCCGCTTCGGCGCGACGACAGCCAGCGCGCCATGCGCTGGAGCATGCCGATCTGGGTGCGCAGGTCGTAGCCGACGACGCTCGTGATCCAGCGCGTGCGCATCGCATCGATCACCGCGTTGAGGTCGGCCCACAGGCCCTGGCGCGGTCCCACTCCGGCGCGCGCGGGAGGCGTGGGATCGTGCGTGATCCATCCGCGCCCCTCCACGAAGACTTCCACCCAACTGTGGGCGTCGCCCTGGCGCAGGGCGTAGTAGCGCCCGTAGGGGTTGTAGCGGCCGCCCACGAAGCCCGTCACGTTGCGCGTCGGAATCCCGAGCGTGCGCAGCATGATGGCCATCGAGCTGGAGTAGTACTCGCAGTGGCCGTGCTTCTTGTCGAGCAGGAAGACCTCCAGCGGCAGCTCTCCTTCCTTCACCTCGGGCTGCTCGAGTGAGTAGCGGTAGTCGCCCAGCTTCAGGTGGCGCTCGACGCGCTCGATCCGCTCCATGGGGTCGGTCGCGCTGCCGACGATCTGCCGCGCCAGCGCCGCGACGCGTTCGTGCCCCGTCGGCACCTGCAG